>CAITEC010000023.1 GCA_903891325.1 uncultured Opitutaceae bacterium | reverse complement strand
GCGCGATCTCCGAGCGCGCTTGTCCGGCAACTGAGTCGAGCAAGCGCGCTCGGAGATCGCGCTCCACCTCAATCCTACCACCAGCCGAGGCGGGTGGCCGAGGCCAGCGCCTCGTCCAGCGGCGCGAGCTGCGGATGCCAGAGCCGCTCCCATTCCAGGCTGACCGCGCCGCCGAATCCGGCCTGCAAGGCGGCGCGAAGGGGGGCCATCGGGAACTCGCCCGTCCCGGGAACGACGTAGGTGAACGGATGGGCGCCGCTGGGGATCCGGAGGCAGTCCTTCACGTGGACGTGCACAACGGCGGGCCGGATGGCCTCCCAGGTCGCCAGGGGCGCCTCGCCGCTCCGGAGCCAGGTGTTGAAGGAGTCCCAGAGGATCGCCGTCCCCGGTGCGCGATCCAGGAACCGGGCGATCGGCGCCGCGGACAGGAGCGAATCGTGGGTCTCGACCATGATGTCCACGCTGAGGCCCCGGTCGCGGCGCAGGTCGCGCCACCACCGGACGGTCGCGGCGGCCTCGTCGATTCCGGCGTCGCCGGCCTTCCCGCCGCCGTCAAAGACCCGCAGCCACGGGATCCCGGCTGCCTCGGCCCAGGGCAGGAACTCCAGGAACTTGGAGCGCTCCGCCTCCGTGCCGCCGATCAGGTGAAGGGACGTGTCCAGCGAGACGACCCGCACCCGGGAGGAGCCCAGCCGCCGGGCAAGGGCCGCGGGCGTGGCCCACGCCGCGGCGAGATGGGAAGGGACATCGATCGTCCCGCCGAGCGCGCGGATCTCGACCGCGTCGAGGGAATGGGACTCGGCCAGCGCGAGCACCGAGTCGATCGTTCCCTCCGGGAAGCCGAGCGTGGAAAAGGCGCGGGTGTAGGCCATCAGCGCAATCCCGTGAAATACGCCGCGAAGGCGAGCTTGTCGGCCGCCTCATCGATCAGTTTCGAGGTCGGCTTTCCCGCGCCATGGCCGGCGCGGGTCTCAATCCGGATGAGGACCGGCAGCGCGCCGGGCCCGTTCGCAACGGCGGCCTGCATCGCGGCCGCGTATTTGAAGCTGTGCGCCGGAAAAACCCGGTCGTCGTGGTCCCCGGTGGTCACGAGGACCGCCGGGTACGCGGCGCCCGCCCTGATCGTGTGAAGGGGCGAATAGGCGCGAAGGGCCTTGAACCCCTCCGGGTCGTCGCTCGATCCATAGTCGGCAACCCAGGCGTACCCGACCGTGAATTTCTGGAACCGGAGCATGTCCATGACGCCGACCGCCGGGAGCGCGGCCCGGCAGAGGTCGGGCCGCTGGTTGAGGGTCGCCCCGACGAGCAGGCCCCCGTTGCTGCCCCCGCTGATGACCAGGTGCGCGGGCGAGGTGTAGCGGTTGGCGAAGAGCCACTCCGCCGCCGCGATGAAGTCGTCGAAGACGTTCTGCTTTTTCCCCTTCTGCCCGGCCTCATGCCAGGACCGGCCGTATTCTCCGCCGCCGCGCAGGTTGGGGACCGCGTAGATTCCGCCGCCCTCCAGCCACGCAAGGGTCGGCACGGAGAAGGCGGGCGTGAGCGAAATCTCAAAACCGCCGTAGCCGTAGAGGAGGGTGGGGGTGGAGCCGTCGCGCTTCATTCCCTTCCGGGAGGTGATGAACATCGGGATCCGCGTGCCGTCCCGGGAAGGGTAGAAGACCTGGACGGTCTCGTAGGCCGTGGGGTCGAAGACGAGCGCGGGCGCGTTGAAGACCTCGCTCCTCCCGGTGGACAGGTCGTGGCGAAAGTTCGCCGCGGGCCGCGTGTAGGACGTGAAATTGTAATAGAAGGCCGGATCGTCGGCGTGCCCGTTTATGCCCGCGACCGTCCCGACGCCGGGGAGCGTGATCTCGCCGGCGGGAGCGCCGTCGCGGCCGTAGACCCCGAGGCGGCTGCTGGCGTCGCGCATCACCAGGACGACGAGTTTTCCCCCCACGAGGGCCGCCGCGTCGATCGTGTCGGCGGTCTGCGGCACGACCGTCCGCCAGGCGGCGGGAGCGGGCGAGCGGGTGTCGATCGCGATGATCCGGGACCGCGGTGCGTCAAGGTTCGTGCGGACAAAAAGCACGGGCCCGTCGTTTCCGATCACCTCGTATTCCGCGTTCCACTCGTCCACAAGCCGGGTGATCGGCGCGCCGACCCTGGGCGCGAGCGGGTCGCCCAGGTCGGCGATCCGCAGGAGATTGTCGTCGGAATCGCCGCGCTGGATCGTGATCACCGCGTATCGCCCGTCCTCGGTGACGCCGGCGTTGACGAACCACTGGGGCTGTTCGGGCAACTCGAAGACCAGCGCGTCCCCGGACTGCGGGGTTCCCAGCCGGTGATAGTGGACCTTCTGGTGGGCGAGCGCCCCGAAGGTCTTTCCCGACTCGCCGTTGGCCTTCGGCTCGGGAAAGCGCGCGTAGAAAAAGCCGCGTCCGTCCCGGGTCCACGACGGCTCCGAGAACTTGACCCAGCGGATGAGGTCGGTCGTGTCGGCGCCGGTGGCGACCGACCGGACGCGGATCTCGTTCCAATCGGAGCCGGCCGCCGCGGTCCCGTAGGCGAGCCACGCGCCGTCGTGGGAGACCTGGGCGGAGGCGAGGGCCACTGTGCCGTCGCTCGCCAGGGTGTTCGGGTCCAGCAGCAGGCGGGGCGCCCCGCCCTGATCCTGGACATAGAGGGCGGACTGGTTCTGCAGGCCCTCGTTCTTCGTGAAGAATGTCCGGCCCCCCTCGGTGAAGGGCAGACCGAAGCGGGCGTAATCCCAGAGCCGGGTCAGCCTCTCGTGGAACCGCTCCCTGTCGGGCAGGGCGCGCAGGACGCTGAACGTGAGATTGTTTTCGGCCTGCACCCAGCCGCGGGTTTCCGGGGAATCCAGGTCCTCGAGCCATCGGTACGGGTCGGCCACGGGGGTGCCGTGGTAGTCGTCAACGACCGGACCCCGGTGGGCCGGCGGGTAATCCCAGCCGTGGCCGGCGGAGGCTGCGGGGGAGGCATGGGTCGTGGAGGCCAGGAGCGCGGAAACAAGCATGAGAGTTACGCGATTGCGCACGGGACCAGCGTGTGAAAGCTGCGGGAAGGAGCAACCGACATTTCAAGACGATGACCCACCATCCCCGAGGCCTCACAACGCTGTTCTTCACCGAGATGTGGGAACGCTTCAGCTACTACGGGATGAGGGCGCTGCTCACCCTCTACATGCTCGCTGCGCCGGCCGCCGGGGGTCTCGGCTTCACGGCCCACCGCAGCGGACTGGTGTACGGAACCTACACCCTGAGCGTGTACGTCCTCTCGATCCTGGGCGGATTCATCGCCGACAATTTCGTCGGGGCGCGCCGCGCGGTCCTCTGGGCGGTGTTCATCATTGCCATGGGCCACTTCACGCTGGCGCTGGAATCCCAATCCTCCTTCTTCGCGGGGCTCGCGCTTGTGGCGCTCGGCTCCGGGCTCCTAAAGCCAAACATGAGCTCGATGGTCGGCGGCCTCTACGAGGCCGACGACCCGCGGCGGGAGGCCGGCTTCACCATCTTCTACATGGGCATCAACGTCGGCGCCCTCGCCGCCCCCATCGTCACCGGGTTCCTGGCGCAGAGCGCCCGGTGGAAGGACTGCCTTTCGGCGATGGGCTTCGACCCGGTCCGCAGCTGGCATTGGGGATTCGCCGCCGCCGGGGTCGGGATGACGATCGGCCTTGTCGTCTACGTCGCCACCGGTCGCCGGATCGCGCACGTCGGGCTTCCGCCCGCGCCGGGGACGCCGCGCCCCTGGGGCCGCCTGGTCCTGGTCCTCGCCGGGATCGCGGCCTTCCTCGTCTACGTGACGAAGTCCGACGAGCCGGGCTTCCAGTGGATGAGGTCCGCCTACGTGATCGCGCCGGTCGCCGGCGCGGTGATCTTCGGCTTCCAGAAGACCGTCGACGCGAGGCGGCTGGCCGCCGTCTTTGTCCTCTTCGTGGCGGCGATGGTTTTCTGGATGATCTTCGAGCAGGCCGGGTCGACGATCGCCATATTTGGGGACCGGCTCACCCGCAACAGCATCTTCGGCCTGACCTTTCCCTCGTCCTGGTTCCAGTCGGTGAATCCCTTCTTTGTGATCGCGCTGGCCCCGATCTACTCGTGGCTCTGGGTGAAGCTGGGCGACCGGCAGCCGTCCAGCCCGCTCAAGTTCGTTTTCGGGCTGGTCTTCCTCGGCCTGTCGTTCGCGCTGATGGTGCCCGCCGCGCGCCTGACCGGGGAGGGGCGGGTGAGTCCATTGTGGATAGTTGGCCTCTTCCTCCTGCAGACCCTTGGCGAGCTCTGCCTGAGCCCCGTGGGGTTGAGCGCGATGACGCGCCTGGCCCCGCCGCGGCTGGTCGGGATGATCCTCTCGATCTGGTTCCTGGCCGACGCGCTGGGCAACAAGGTCGCCGGGCTCTTCGCCGGCGAATTTCGGAGCGATCCGAGGTGGCTTGCCGCATTCTTCGGCTGGCAGGCGGCGATTGTGGCCGGATGCGCGGTCCTCCTCCTGCTCCTCGTGCCCTGGGTGAAGCGGCTAATGGGCGGCATCCGCTGAGCGCATCCACTCCCGGGGCGTGGCGCCGAAGCGCCGCGAGAACAGGCGATAAAAGTGGGAGAGGTCGGCGTAACCCGAGGAGAAGGCCGCGCCGACGATCGAGTGCTGCCCCTGCCGGAGCAGCCGGGCCGCGTGGCCCAGCCGGAGCTCGGTCAGCTTCTCGAGGAAGGTCATGCCGGTCTCCGCGCGGAACCGGGCGCTGAAGGATCTCCGGGACATCTCCGCCCGCGCCGCCGCCCGGTCCAGGCTCCATTCGTCGAAGAAGGACTGCTCGATGTCCCGCAGGACGGAGACAACCCGCCTGCCGCCGTCGTCGCCGGGGTGGCCCGCTGGAAGCCGGGCAAGCTGCACGAGGACCTGCGCGGCCGCTGACCTCACGGCGACCGTCCCTCCCTCCTGCCCCGCGGACTGTTCCCAGATCGCCCGCCGCCAGAGGCCGTCCATCCGCCGGCGCCACCAGGGCGCGAGCCGGCGGCCGCCGCCGCATGCCCGAAGCGCCGCCTGCCAGACCGCCGCCATCTCCCGGTCGGCCTGCGCGAAGCCGGGCGAGAGGCAGAGCAGGAAAAGGGTGGCCGGATCGCGGTCGTGGAGCCGGTGCTCGACGCCCGCGGGGATCGCGACGATGGACCCGGCGGCCAGGAGCGCCTCCCGCCCCCGCTCCTGGTAGGCCGTCTGGTTCTGCAGGACGTAGATGAGCTTGTGGAAGGGGTCTCGGCGCCAGGCCATCCGGAAGCGCGCGTCGTGGCTGCTCTCCGCGAAGAAGACGCCATGGCGGGGCAGGGAGACGGCGACGGGCCGGGAAACGTGGGGGAGCGACATGGTTTGCCCGATCTGCAAATCAATCAAAACCCGATCCCCCAAGACGTGGCAACGCCTTTGTGAGAGGGTGGTTTGCCCGTCCACCCGCCCCGAAATGCCCAGACCCGCCCACACCCCCGCGACCCGCGCAGAGGTCGAATCCGTCCTCGCCTGCGGCGCGCCGCGCCCGGTGCCGCTCTTCCTGCCGGCGATCTACGAGCACAAGGCGTGGTTTGTCGGCAGCACGCCCTCGGCGGTCAGCCGCGACGCGGACCTTCTGACCCGGGCGATGCTTGCCGAGTTCGAGGCGGTTGGCCCGGATGCGCTCACCGTCGGGGTGGACGTCTACAACCTCGAGGCCGAGTCGGTCGGGTGCAAGGTGACCTTCTACGAGGGGGCCGACACGAGCATTCCCGGGATCAAGCCGGGCAACCACGTCGTGCGGGTCGGCGACGACCTCTCCGCGGCGAGGCTCCCCAATCCCCTGCGGGACGGCCGGATGCCGATCAATATCGAGGCTGCACGGCGCGTCCGCGCGGCCCTCGGCGGGGACATCTGGCTGCGCGGCGCGATCTCCGGCCCCTTCTCGCTCGCCATCTCGCTGGTCGGGGCCGAGGCGCTCTTCCTCGCCTGCCTCGACAAGCCCGACTGGGTCCGGTCGGTCCTCGCCTACTCGGGGCGGATCATCATGGAATTCTCGAAGGCCTACATCGACGCGGGGGTCGGCCTGGTCGTCTTCGACTCGCAGTCCTCCCCGGAACTGCTCTCCCCGCCGATGTACGAGGAGTTCGTCCTCCCGATAACCGCCGAGCTTGCCGCCTGGGCGGCATCCCAGGGCGTGCGCAACCTGCCGCTGATCATTGGCGGCAATGCGACCCCGATCGCCGACCTTCAGGTCCGGACCGGCTGCAACAACCTGCTGTGCGACTTCACGGCGGATTTCGACGAGTGGGCGGCCGCGTGCCGCGCGGCGGGCAAATCCATGCGCCGGAATATTTCCCCGCGGCTCATTGAGACCTCGCCCCCCGACCAGGTTTACGATGTCGCCGTTCGGGAGATCGCACGGGGGAAGGACCTGCCCGGCTTCATCATGGGGACGGCGGTCATCCCCTTCGGCACGCCGACCGAGAACATCCTGGCGGTCAAGCGGGCCTGCCTCGACGCCGCCCGGGCCTGAGCCCATCCCTCCCATGGTCGACTACGCGCAGATCAACCAACTCCTCTACGAGGGCAACGCCGCCGAGGTCGAGCGCCTCACCCGCGCGGCCCTGGCCGAGGGGCGCCCCGTCGACGAGGTCCTCAACCAGGGCCTGATCGCCGGGATGGCCGTCGTGGGCGAGGATTTCAAGTACAGCATCCTCTACGTCCCGGAGGTGCTCGTGGCCGCCCGGGCGATGAAGGCGGGCCTTGCGGTCCTCAAGCCGCTGCTGGTCGCGAGCGCCGCCGAGAATCCGCCCCGGGGAACCCTCGTGATCGGGACGGTGAAGGGCGACCTCCACGACATCGGCAAGAACCTGGTCTGCATGATGGCCGAGGGCGCCGGGTTCAAGGTGGTCGACATCGGCGTGGACCAGCCGGCCGAGGCCTACATTGAGGCGGTCCGCGCCCACGGGGCGACCCTCCTTGGCATGAGCGCCCTCCTCACGACGACCATGCCCTACATGAAGGTGGTGATCGACGAGGTCCGCGCACAGCCCGACCTGGCCCGGGTCCGGATCGCCGTCGGCGGGGCCCCCGTCAACCGGATGTTCTCCGAGGAGATCGGCGCGGACGGCTACGGGCCGGACGCCCCCAGCAGCGTTGAAATGTTCCTTAACTTCATGAAGGATGGCTGAACGGGATGGGATTGTCCCAATCCTGCACCGAAAACACCATGGCCTCCCTCCAGCAGAAACTCGAGGACTCCTCCGCCTTCCTGATCGGGGCGGAGCTGGTCTCAACCCGCGGCACCCTCGCCGATCCCGGCCCGGGCCGGACGATCGCCTATTCACGGGAGCTCGCCGGGTGCCCGGCGGTCGACTGGGTGTCGATCACCGACAATGCCGGCGGCAATCCGATGCTCGCGCCCCTCGCGCTCGGCCGGCCCGTCCGCGATGGGGGCCGGGAGGTCGTGATTCACCTTTCCTGCAAGGATTTCAACCGCAACGGGCTGGAGTCAGAGGCCTGGCAGCTCGCCAGCGAGGGGTTTCACAACCTGCTCGTCCTGACGGGCGACGCCGCGGGCCGGGGAATTGCCGGCGGGGCCAAGCCGGTATTCGACATCGACTCGGTCGGGCTCCTCTCGCTGATCGGCCGGATGAACGCGGGCCTCGAGGTCAAGCGCTCCGGCTCACGTCCCCCCTCCCGGCTCGAAGGGACGCACTTTTTCCCGGGGTGCGTCGTCACCAATTTCAAGCTGCACGAGAACGAGGTGGTCCCGCAGCTTCTCAAGCTTGAGAAGAAGATCGCGACGGGGGCCCGCTGGGTCGTCAACCAGATCGGCTACGACTCGCGGAAGATATCCGAACTCGCCGCCTGGGTCCGGCTCCGCGGGCTCGGCCATGTGCCGCTTATCGGGAACGTGTACGTGCTCAATCCGGCCGTTGCGAAGGTGTTCCGTCGCCAGGTTGTGCCCGGGATCGTCGTCTCCGACGAGCTCGCCGCGCAGTGCGAACGCATGGAGGCCTCCCCGGACAAGGGCAGGGCGTACTTCCTTGATTTGGCCGCCCGCCAGGTCGCGATCTACCGCGGTCTGGGCTACCGGGGCGCCTACCTCGGCGGCGTGCACGCGGTTGCCGACCTTGAGAGGATACTGGAGATCGAGCGCGGCTTTGCCCCCGGGGACTGGAAGGCCTTCGCCCGGGAAATCCGGTATTCCCGGCCCGGCGAGTATTTCGTCTATGGCGAGGACCCGGACACCGGGCTTGCCGACCCGGGTCGCGCGAGCGCACCGGTCCCGAGCCGGTCGGGGCGCAGCCACGGAGCCTTTTCCTACCGGGTGTCCAAGGTCGCGCACGCGGTAATGTTCACGCCGGGCCGCGGCCTGTGGAACCTGGGAGCCCGCCTGTGCGAGCGCTCCCGCGACCCGCGGCAGGGGCCCGCGCTCATGCGGGCCGTCGAGCACGCGAGCAAGGTCGCCCTCTTTGGCTGCAAGGACTGCGGGGACTGCTCGCTGCTCGACATCGCATTCCTTTGCCCGGAGTCCTCCTGCGCGAAGAACCAGCGCAACGGGCCCTGCGGCGGCACCCGCGACGGTCTTTGCGAGACGGGGGATTTCCCCTGCATCTGGACGCTGGCCTATGACCGGCTCAAGGGGGCGGGCCGGGAGCAGCAACTCCTCGCGCACGCACCCGTCCTCCAGGACCAGGGGCTTCGGGGCACGTCGAGCTGGGCGAACACCTGGCTTGGGCGCGACCACCTCGCGAAGAAGCCGAGCCCATGAGTCAGCCGCGCCGGATCCGGGTCATCGGTGAACTGATCAACAATGCCTACGCCCGGGCGCGGCGCGCCTGGGAGGCGCGCGACGTCGCCGGATTCCAGGCCCTGGCGGCGCTCCAGGCGGGCGCCGGCGTCGAGGCGGTGAACGTCAACATCGACGGGACGCAGCGCGTCTCCGTCCGCCCGGCGGAAATGATCGCCTTTCTGCCCGACCTGATCCCCGCGATCCAGGCGGTCACCGACGTGCCGCTGAGCTTCGACAACCCGGGGATCGATTATCACCGCGCCGCCCTTGCCGTCTTCGAGCGGGGCCGCTCCCGCGGAAAGCCGATCCTCAACTCGCTCGCCGCCTCGCGCCGGGACCTCGACGCGCTGATCGGCCTTGTCCGCGACCACGACATGCGCTGCATCGTCATGGCCTCGGAGAAGTTCCTTCCCGGGGGCCGCAGCGGCCAGAGCCTCAACCCGGCGGACAGCTACGCGACGGTGAAGCGCTTTGTCGATCGGCTGGTGACGGAGGCCGGGCGGACGACCGACGACATCATCGTCGACCCGGGCCTGGCGCCGGTCGGGGCGGACACCTACGGGCTGGTGAACATCGGCCTGGACACGATGAGGCTCTGCACCGCGGACCCGACCCTCAGGGGCATTCACTTCTCGGTGGGGCTCTCGAATTTCGCGTGGGGCACGCCCAAGTGGGTCAAGGACCGGCTGGAGCGCGCCTACCTGACGCTGGCCTCCCGCGCCGGGCTCGACTTCGCGCTCGCCAACGTCGAGCACAACTCCGAACCGCTTCCCGACGAGGACCCGATCGTCGCGCAGCTTGAGTCCGCGCTTGCCGCCGGCCGCGTCTCGGGCGGCGAATCCGTCGAGGCCGCCGGATTCCGGCAGGCCGAGCGGATCATGGACATCTGCAACTCCTATCCGGAGCCCTGAGGGGCCGGGCGGATTTCCCAGGCATGGCCCTTGCGCTTTCCATCAACTCCGCGGTCGCCGCTGCCGAGCCGGGCGTCTCGCTCTTTGACGCCGCCGAGCGGATGGGCTTCACCGTGCCCTCGTCGTGCCGCAGGCAGGGCAAGTGCCGGGAATGCCTGATCGAGGTGGCGGCGGGAATGGAATGGCTCACCCCCCGCGCGCCCGAGGAGTCCCACCTGCGGGGGAACTACCGGCTGGCCTGCCGCTGCGCGGTCGCGGCCGCCGGGGGCGAGGTGAAGTGCCACCTTCTGGGCCGGGCGCTGCTCCAGATCGAGACCGGCGCGATCAACCTTGCCCCGGGATCCGGCGCCGACCGGCCCGATCCGGCGGTCACCCGCGACGGCGACACTATCTTCCTGGACGGCGCCCGGATCGCAACGGGCGCCGGTCCGATCCACGGGGTCGCGATCGACGTGGGAACGACCACGGTCGTCGCCCGCGCCATCAACCTGGAGACGGGCGCGGTCGTGGCCACGGCGTCCTTCGAGAACCCGCAGCGCTTCGGGGGCAGCGACGTGATGGCGCGGATCCAGTACGACACGGAGCACCCGGGGGGAATCCTCCGCCGGACGCTGGCCGGCTACCTCACCCGCGCGATTGAGTCCCTGCCGCTGGACACCGGTTCGATCTACGAGTACGCCGTCGCCGGAAATCCGACGATGCGCGACCTTCTCTTCGGCCTGGACGTGCGCTCGATCGGCCAGCGGCCCTACTGGTCGCTCACCCAGCGCGAATTTCGCGAGGGGCGCCGCCCCGGGACAAGCCTTCTCGCCGGCGCCCGGTCCCTCGGGCTGCCCGGCCACCCGCGGGCGAGGGTCTACGGGCTTCCGCTGATCGGCGGGCATGTGGGATCGGACGCGGCCGCCTGCCTCCTGGCGATCCGCCCGCACCTGGGCGAGCGCCGGGTAGCGATCATGGACATCGGGACGAACACCGAGCTGGTCATTGGCAACCGGCACCGGCTGCTGGCCGCTTCCTGCCCGGCGGGTCCGGCCTTCGAGGGCGGGGCGATCAGCTGCGGGATGCCGGGGCTTGCCGGGGCGATTGCGCGCGTCGCGATCGGTGACGACGGGGCGGTCGCCTGCCAGGTGATCGGCGGCGAGTCCCCCCAGGGAATCTGCGGCTCGGGGCTGATCGACCTTCTCTCGGAGCTGCTGCGCACCGGGCGGATGAACGCCTTCGGCCGCCTCGAGAACGGAGACGAGGCCTTCGTCGTGGACGCCGCGGCTGGAATTTCACTGAGGGAAAGCGACATCAACGAGCTCGCCCAGGCAAAGGGCGCGAATGTCGCCGGGCTGCGAATCGTCGCGCAGCGCTACGGGATCGCCCTGGAGGACATCAACGTGTTCTACCTTGCGGGCGGGTTCGGGCGGCACATCGACGTGGATGCCGCGCGCCGGATCGGGCTCATCCCGGACCTTCCTTCCGGCCGGATCGTGCCGGTCGGCAACACCTCGATCGAGGGGGCCTCGATCGCCCTGCTCTCCGTCAGCCGCCGCCGCGAGTTGGAGGCCCTCGTTGCGACGATCGGGCACGTGGAACTGGAAACCGACCCGGGTTTCTTCGACCAGTTCGTCGCCGGCTGCCAGTTCCGGCCGATCGCCTCGGGAAGGGAGGCGCCCGCGTGATCCTCGCGCTGACTGGCTTTCACCCGGAGGTGGCCGAGGAGGACTTCAAGCGCTTCCTCAAGCTGCCCCCGCTCAGGGACTATCCCGGGCCCATCGCCGACAACGCCGCCTGGGCGCGCTCCTGGTACGCGGCGAACGGCAGGCCCTGGCTGTGTGCGGACTTTGTCCCCGCCCTGTCCGGGGGCGAATCCGGGATTGTCATCGGCGGGCGGCGCTTCGGCGGCCCGGAGCTCGGGCTGCGCTTTGCCGGTGTCTCCGAGGCGGCGGTCGTCGCCGCGAGCGCCGGCCCCGAGGCCGAGGCCGAGGCGGCCGCCCGCTGGGCGGACGACGAGCCGGACCTTTACTTCTTCCTCGAGTCCTACGCCTCCGCCGTCGTCGAGGCGATGCTCGCGGAGGCCCGGCGCCGGCTGGAGCCGATGGCCCGGTTGCGCGGGCTTGAGCGGTCCGCCTACTACTGCCCCGGCTACCCGGGTTGGACGATCGCCGACGCGCCCGGTCTTCTCGAGCTGCTGCGCTCCCGCGGCCCTTTGCCCGGCCCGCTCGAGACCCTTTCCTCGGGCATGCTGCGGCCCAAGAAGTCCCAGTTGTCCGCCGTGGGCTTCACGGTGCCCGGAGCGCCCGCCGACCGATGAGCGAGCCCGCCTATGCCTTCTCGGCCCGCACGCTCCAGACGTGGAGGGACCGCCGGCTCTCGATCGCGGCGCATCCGGACGGGGGCGTCAGCGCAACTTTCCGATTCGAGGGGAGCACCTGCGGAAACATCCCGCTGACCCTCCTCTACTCGGTCCGGCTCGCGCCGGCGGCCGAGGAATACCGGATTTCCGGCATGGGCTGCGCGCCGGAAGCGGGCGACTCCGGGCACACCCGGATGTGCAGCTATTTCGAGAATGCGGGCCGGATCCTCGCGGTCATGGCGGGGGAGCAGCCGCTGCTGGGCGAGCCGCTGCGGGCGGCGCTCGCGTGGCGGCCCGCGACCTCCCCGGCCGGCTGCGTCTGCGCCGCCGCAAGCCGGGCGCACAAGTGGCTCGCCGTCCTCCAGACCCTGCATTTCGCGCTCTGCGGGAACCCGCCCGTCCTCGCCGCACCCTTACCATGAAAATCGAACTCTGCCCCGAGAACCCGTCCGCGCCGGACCTGCTGAAGCCCGAAAAGAACGACCGTTCCGGCATCGGCGTGCACTACGTGGACGCAATCCTGAAGCCGCTGAAGGCGCCCCGCGCGCTGGCCGACGGCGTCCCCTTTTCCGTCAAGCGCCGCGGCCTGAAGGTCACGATCACGCTGGGAACGCAGAAGGGGGAGGGATTGATGCGGCGGCTGACCGTCAGCCGGGATCCGGTCGTCATGCTTCGCGCAGCGCTTGAGGAGGCGGGTTCGAAGCTGGGAGTGCGTGTCTACGCGGAGGAGGGGAAACTCTGGCTTGAGCGCTGATCGGATGATCAAAAACGGAAGTCGTCGATATTCGCGCGGTTGAAGACGAAGGGCTTGCCCAGGAGAATCTGGTCGCCCTCGACCCGCAGCGTGCCGAGCCGGCCGGCGGCGAAGGCGCTGTCCCCGCGCTTCAGCCTGCCGTCGCGGACGGCGGCGGCGGCGTAGACGGTCAGGTAGCCGAGGTCGCGCGTGTTCCAAAGCACGATGCTCCCGACCCAGCCGTCGTGGACGTAGCTCCGGCACAGGTTGGGCGTCGAGAGCCCCGTCAGCATGACCCGCCGGTTGTCCTCCTGCTTGAGCGCCTCGGCCGCGCCCGGGACGGCCGGCGAGCAGATCGCGATCAGGACCCTCACGCCGGGATAGGCACGGATGATGTTGCGCGCCTCGGTCATCGCCTTGTCGCGCTGCCCGTCGCAGGGATGGATCGTGGCCAGCTCCATCGCCGGGTGGGCGGCCGCCATGCGCTCCTCGATCGCGCGGATCCACTCATTCTGGTTCGTGTCGGTGAGGGTCGTGGTGATGATCGCATACTGGCCGCGGCCGCCCGCGAGCCGGGCGCCCTCGTCGGAAAGGGTCGAGCCGATCCCCGCGGCGGTGGCCTGGTTCACGAAGAACGCCCGCGCGTCAGTCTCCGCGTCGGAGTCCCAGGTGACGACGCTGATGCCGTGCTCCTGGGCCTTGCGCAGGACCGACGAGATGGCCTTGGGGTTCACGAGGCTGGCCGCCACCACGTCGACACCCTTTGTGATCCAGCCGTCCACGATCTCATTCTGGATCGCCGGGTCGGCGTATTCCGGGCCGTCCCAGAGGAGGTCCACCCCCAGTTCGCGCGCGGCCTCGGCGGCCCCCTCCCGGCAGGTGACAAAGTACGGGTCGGTGACTGTCTTCGGGGTCATCGCAACGGTGATCCGGCGCGCCGGCGGCACGGGGCCGGCCGGCGCGCGGCCGAGGGAGCGCACGAGCCACCAGTTTGAGCCGGCGATGAGCAGGGCACCGGCGAGGATGGCTGCCACGAGGACAGCAATCTGGCTGTTCTTCATCTTGAATTTCCCTGGGGATTTGGGATCGGGGTTTCGGAGGCCTTCGACCTGGGAGGCGCGCCGCGCGCGCGACCAGGACTGGTTGAGCATGATGGCCAGGAGCAGGACAAGGCCAGCGCAGAGACCGGCAATCTCGCCGGGCTGGCCGGACAGACGGAGGCCGTCCTGGAGGACGACCAGGCAGAGCAGGCCCAGGAGCGTGCCCTGCAGCGTTCCGCGCCCGCCCGTGATCGACGTGCCGCCAAGGACGACCGCGGCAATCGCGGTCAGCTCGTACCCGAGCCCGGCGTCCGCCTTCGCCTGGCCGATCCGGGAAACATAGAGGATCCCCGCGAGGGCGGCGCAGGTGCCGCAGGTAGCGTAGACGCGCACCGTGGCGCGGGCCGTCCTGATCCCGGCGAAGCGCGCGCCCTCCGGGCTGAACCCGATCGCCGTGATCTCCCGGCCGATCGTGGCCCGGTGCAGCATCACCCAGAGCGCGATGAAGACGGCCGCGACGATTGGGAGCTGGACGGGCACGACGCCCCCCAGGTAGCCCTGGCCCAGGTCGAGGAACCATGCGGGAAACCCCGAGGTGCTCCCGTACCCGCCGGTGACCGCCTCGGCGATTCCCCGGTAAAGGGAGTAGGTGCCGAGGGTCGCGATCAGCGGCGGCACGCGCAGTCGCGTGATGAGCAGCCCGTGGAAGGCCCCCCCCGCGGCGCCGACGGCAAGGGCGAACGCGGCGGCCAGCCAGAGCGGCAGGCCGAGCGACGACCAGGCGCCCCCGAGGACGACCGCGGCGAGGCCCATCATCGATCCCACGGACAGGTCGATCCCTCCCGCCTTGATGACCGGCGTGAGGCCGAAGGCGAGGAGCCCGACTTCCGCGGCGAGGCGGACGACCTCGAAGCCGTTTGCGGCCGTGAGGAAGTGGTCGCCGAAGACGCCGAAGGCGGCCCCCTCAGCGCCGAGGAGGAGCAGCAGGATCCACTCCGCGTTGGGAAACCAGCGCGCCGCGGAACCGGGCCGGACAGCGGGGGCCTCAGTCATCGCGTTCCCTCTTTCCGAAGGCCGTGTCGCTGACAACCGCCGCCAGGATGATGGCTCCCTGGATCGCCTTCCCCCACGCCGGGTTGACGTGCAGGAAGGTGAAGACCGTGCCGATCATGCCCAGGAGAATGACGCCCAGGAGCGTGCCCAGGAGCGTGCCGCGCCCGCCCGTCACCGCGGCGCCGCCGACGACCACCGCGGCGATCACCTGCAGCTCGAGGCCGACGCCCGCGTTGGTCTCGATCGTCGGGTAGCGGGTG
This sequence comes from uncultured Opitutaceae bacterium, assembly GCA_903891325.1. Taxonomy (GTDB): domain Bacteria; phylum Verrucomicrobiota; class Verrucomicrobiia; order Opitutales; family Opitutaceae; genus Palsa-1447. The sequence continues at coordinate 68,136 of CAITEC010000023.1, read as the reverse complement.
AAATTGAGCAGCGCGGCCGCGCCGGCCAGCGCCCCCATGATCGTGAACGCCGCCAGCACGACCCGACCGGGCGCCAGGCCGATCCGGCGCGCGGCCTCATGGTCGCATCCGACCGCATAAAACGAGCGACCGGCGGCGGTGTGCCGCAGGGCCCAGGCGGCGGCAAGGAAGAGCGCCGCGGCGGCGCCGAGGTAGACGGGCTGGGCGACCGCCTGGGGCAGGCCGAACCATTGGAATCCGGCGGGGAGGTCCTGTATCCACGCTCCGCCCGTCGCACGGATGATCGCGTTGCGCAGAATGGCCATCGTTGCCAGGGTCGCGATGATCGCCGGGACGCGGGCGCGCGCGACCAGCAGCCCGTTTGCGGCGCCGATCACGGCCCCCGCGGCGAGCGTCGCCAGCGCCACCAGCGGCATCGGCCATCCCGCCTTCGCGGCCAGCCCGGACAGGGCGCCGCAGACGGCGAAGAGGGACCCGATCGATATGTCGATTTCCGCCGAAATAATGACCACGGTCATGCCGATCCCAGCCACGAGGACGGGGAGGTTGTCGATCGCCAGGTTCCTCAGGTTGCCGGCGCGGTAGAATCCGGGCACCCCGAAGAGGGGAAGCAGGCCGACGACGGCGATCGCGGCCACCAAGGCAAGTTCGCGCCGGGCCGCCCTCATGATCGTTCCTCCCCGAGCGCGAGGCGGAGCAATTCCTCGCGGCCGGCCTCCGCGGCCGGAAGGATCCCGGCCAGGCGCCCCCTGCGCATCACGGCGATGCGGTCCGCCAGGGCAAGGAGCTCAGCGAGTTCCGACGAGATCAGGATGATCGCCAGCCCGCGGCGGGCGAGCGCCCCCATGAGGCGGTGGATTTCCGCCTTGGCGCCCACATCGATCCCCTGGGTCGGCTCGTCGAGGATCAGGACCGAGGGCCCGGTCGCGATCCAGCGGGCGAGCGCAACCTTTTGCTGGTTGCCCCCGGACAGGGTCGAGGTGGCGGCGTGGAGCGAGGGGGCCCTGACGCCGAGTTCGGCTGCAAGCCCGGCGGCCAGCGCCTCCTCCCGCGGCTCGTCGGGCCAGTTTCCGCAGAGCCGGCGCAGCGCCGCCAGGGTCACATTTTCCCACACGGGCAATTCGGCGATCACGCCGTGGGCCTTGCGATCCTCCGGTACGTACGCCAGTCCCCGCGCCATCGCGTCGCCGACCGACCGGATGGCGACCGGTTTCCCCCCGATCCGGATCTCGCCGGAATCGGCGGGGGTGAGCCCGAAGAGGATCCGGGCGAGCTCGGTGCGGCCTGACCCGACGAGCCCCCCGATCCCGAGGATCTCGCCGCGGCGCACGGTGAGGCTGACACCGCTGACTCCGCCTGACTCGCAGCCCAGGCCCCGTGTCTCCAGGGCGACCTCGCCAATCGGCACCTTCTCCTTTGGAAAGAGCTCGGCGAGGTCGCGCCCGGCCATCATCCGCAGCAGCCCGGCCCTGTCCACGGACCCCCTCGCGTGGGTGCCGACGCGGACGCCGTCGCGCAGGACGGTAAACCGGTCGGCGATCCGCATCACCTCCTCGAGCCGGTGGGAAATATACAGGATGCCGGTGCCCGCGGCGCGGAGCGACTCGACCAGGTCGAGAAGCCGGCCGGCCTCGTTCTGGGCGAGGGACGCGGTGGGCTCGTCGAGGATCAGCGCCCGGGCCCGCTGCCCCAGGGCGCGGGCGATCTCGATCGCCTGCTTCTCCGCCATCCGCAGGTGGCGGACCGGACGGTCCAGGTCGAGCTCCACCCCGACCCGGGCCAGCCGCGAGCGCGCCTCGGCGCGGCGTTTGCGCCAGGAGACCAGCGGACCGCCCTCGCCGATGCACAGGTTCTCCATGACGGAGAGCTCGTCGAAGAGCGTCGGGTTCTGATAGACGGCGGCGATCCCCATGGCATTCATGAGCCGGGGCGTCGGCTCGGCGACGACGGCCCCGTCCACAAGCAGAGAGCCGCCCGCGTCGGAGCGCTCCATTCCGGTGAGCAGCCGGATCAGGGTGCTCTTTCCCGCGCCGTTCTCGCCGAGGAGCGCGTGGACCTCGCCGGGCCGGAGATCAAAATCGACTTCCCGCAGCGCCCGGGCGCCCGGATAGGTCCTGGACCCCGCCCTGAGCTCGAGAAGGGGTGGGGGCACGGCTCGGCTCAGCCGCGGCCGCTGAGGACTTCCTTCTCGTAGCGCTTCACCTCGGCGAGCCACGCGGAGCCGACGGGGACGCCGGCGCGGCGGCAGAATTCGTCCCACACGGCGCCCAGGGGAAGGGTCTTCGCCTCCTCGACGAGGGCCAGGCGGGTCGTGAAATCGCCTGCGTTCTCCGCGGTCCGGAGCGCGGCGATGGGCTCGAGGAGGGCCGCGAGCAGGCACTTCTGCGCGTCGCGGGTGCCGATCACCCATGCGGCGACGCGGTTGATGCTCGCATCGAAAAAGTCCAGGCCGATGTGGGTTCGCGCGAGGAATCCGCCGCGGACAACCTCCTCCATCATCGCCCGGGTCGGGTCGTCGAAGAGGACGACGTGGTCGCTGTCCCACCGCACGCCGCGGCTGACATGGAGGAGCAATTCGGGGATGAACTGGAGCACCGAGGAAATCTTGTCGGCGACCGACTCGGTCGGGTGGAAGTGGCCCATGTCCAGGCAGAGCAGCTTCTGGCGCTTGACCGCGTAGGCCAGGTAGAACTCGTGGGAGCCGACAACATAGGACTCTGACCCGATCCCGAAAAGCTTGCATTCGACGGCGTCGAGCGTGTGCGCGGGCGGCAGCGGCTCGGCGAACATCGCGTCGAGGGACTCCTCGAGCCGGAGCCGGGGGCCCTTCCGGTCGACGGGCGAGTCCTTGCAGCCGTCCGGGATCCAGACGTTGTTGACGACGGTCGATCCCAACTCCCTGCCGACCGCCGCGGCGATCCGCCGGCAGGCGATGCCGTGGTCGATCCAGAATTTCCGGACTGCGGCGTCGGGATGGGCGAGGGTGTAGCCGTCGGCCGCCAGGGGATGCGAGAAGTAGGTGGGATTGAAGTCCATCCCCAGCCCGTTCGCCTTGCACCAGTCGATCCACGTCCGGAAGTGGGCCACCGACACCTCGTTGCGCTCGACCTTCTTCCCGGCAAAGTCCGCGTAGCTTGCGTGGAGATTGATCCGGTGCCTTCCGGGGATCAGCCGAAGCGCCTGCTCCAGGTCGCCGCGCAGCTCGGCGATCGTGCGGGCCTTGCCCGGATAGTTGCCTGTCGCCTGGATGCCGCCGCCGTCGAGCGTCGCCCCGGGCCTCTCGAAGCCCCCGACATCGTCGCCCTGCCAGCAGTGCAGGGAGATGGGCGTGCGCGCGAGGGTCGCAAGCGCCGTTTCGGTGTCCACGCCGTTGGCGGCGTAGGCTTCGCGGGCGAGGCTGTAGGAGTTCATGCGGGAAAAGTCGGGGTCCGGGGCGGAGGAAAAGTTCTAGCCCCTGCCGCGCAGGAATCCACGACAAAAAGTGCGCCGCCCGGCTACGACGGGATGGCGAATGAGCCGGGAATGCCCCTGTCCAGGGTCGCGAGTGTCGCGCCGTGCGCGCCGGCCAGCGCGAGCAGGTGGGCGTCTGTCGTCCGGGAGGCTTCCCTGCACCACGCCGGGAGCCGTGTCGCCCGCTGGTCGTCGGCGATGAAGGAGTGGACCGCTCCCAGGCTGGCGATCATTCCATCCAGGACCGCGCAAGCCTCGCTGACGGCGACCGCCCCGGCGCCCCGCTGAACGGAGACCCGGATGAAACCCAGTTCCGGGATGGGCGAGGTCAGGAGGCGGACTCCCGGCCGCCCGCGCTCCCGGCCGATCCACCGGGCGACGCGCCCATGGTCGGCGTGCTCGCTCCATCCCCAGGCAACCAGCACGTTGACATCGAGAAGGTAGTTCACGGGAAGTCGGCGAGCATCCCGCGCACGGTCTCGGTCGTGAGCGGGGGCGCCCCGGCCGGCGAGGAGAATATCAGCGCCCCGGTGTGGCCGCAGGGGATCCGGCGGACGCGTCCGGGCCTTTTCCCGTCGTTCAGGGCCCGCCGGCGGACGTACTCCGAAAGGGTCAGCTTCCTGCCCCGCGCCTTCGCCCGGATAATGTGGGCCTCGTCAACCGTGACCTTAAACGTGAGGGTTGGCATTGGTAATACCGTATTACTATGCCTGGATTGATCAAGTGATTTTCGCGTCATCTCGTTCTATATAGGCAACAGCAACGCACGTGACGGCTGTGGACTCCGATGTAGCCGGGGTCCCAGACCCCGGCCCGGCCTCAAGGAGGCCGGGGGATCGAAAATAGGACCCCAAGCACCGGGGTCTGGGACCCGGCTACAACGGATGGAGGCCCGATCGAATATTAACCCGCGGTCCCTCATCACCACGTTCGAGCCCGCCTGCACGCTCCGTCGCAACCCGGCCGGCGGAACGCTGAGGTCAGACCCGGAAGACGACGGACTCGCGGCCAAACATCCGCACGGCAACCGCAAGGGCGGCGGATGCGTAGGCGGTGGTGGAGGCAAAAATGAGAGCAAGCTCGGGCCAGTGCCACGCGCCCGTCAGCATTTCGCGGGAGGCGAGGGAAATATTCAGGATCGGAACGAGGGCGAGCCGGGTGTTCAGCTCGATGCCGGGCATCATCCCGATCACCGCGGGCAGGACGATGACAAACATCAGGGGCTGGAGATAGCTCAACGCCTCGCGATGATTGCGCGCACAAAGGCCGAGGGTGAACATCGCGGCTGAGAAAAACACCGCAACGGGCAGGATCAGCACGAGCGTGCCCGCGACTCCGGCGGGGTCGACGTGGGTAAGCCCGAGTTCCGCCGCACCCTTGCCAATACCCCCAAAACGAAGGCTGAACGCCAGCGACAGGCAGGCAAGCGCCACGGCGGCGAGCGAGCTTGTGAGAACCATCAGGAATTTTCCCAGCACGATGTCCGTCCGGCCCACCGGCGAGCACAGCAGGGTTTCCATCGTGCCGCGCTCCTTCTCTCCCGCGGAAAGGTCGATGGCCGGATAGATGGCGCCCACGAAGCAGAAGATCAGGATAAGATAGGGGACGAGCCCTCCGATCCGGTTTCCCGTGACTTTCTCGGGGGAGGCCGCGTTCTCCCTTCGGATCTCAAATGGATGAATCAGGCTCGGCGGGAGTCGGCGTGCCGCCAGGCGCCCTTGCACGGTTTCCGCGCTCAACCGCCGGAATAGCCCCTCCAGTTCGGCTGCGGCAATTCCCGAGCGGATTTCGCCCTCGTACTGGAATATTGAAATCCTCGACTCGGCGCCCGCCCGGATGTCCGCCTCAAAGTGAGCGGGTATCACGACGACCGCCCTTATTTTCTTGTCTGCGATGAGCTGGCGCCAGTCGGCGGTCGACGGCTCGATCCTCAGCTTGTTGTCGGACCGAAGCCGCGCAAGCACGCCCGGCGAGTCCTCACCGCCCTGGATCTGGATTGCGGGAATTTCCGCGCGCGCCCGGGCGTCGACGACCCGGGTGACCTTCCCCAATCCGACTATCATCAGGGGCATCATGAGCAGCGGAAATACAACCATCGAGCGCAGGGTGCGCCGGTCCCGGAGCAGGTCCCGCAATTCCTTTCGGTAAACGACGGCGATCGACTTCAGGCTCATGGAGCCTCCCTTTGGCCGATGATCCTGATGAACACCTCTTCCATGTCATCTTCCCCCGTCCGCTGGCGGAGTTCCTGCAGGGTCCCCTCGGCAAGGAGGCGGCCGCCGTGGATGATGCCGATCCGGTCGCAAAGCTTTTCAACCTCGTGCATCATGTGGGTGGAGTAGATGACGGTCTTGCCCATGGCCCGGCAGTTGCGGACGAATTGAACAATGGCCCGCGCCGTGGTGACATCGAGACCGAGCGTGGGCTCGTCGAAAATCATGACGGCCGGATCATGCACGAGCGTGCGGGCAATCGACGTCTTTTGCTTCATTCCGGTCGAGAGCCCCTCGCAGCGCCGGTCCAGAAAGCCATGCATGTCCAGGTCGGTGGCGAGCTGATCAATCCGCGCGCGGAGCTGCGCGCGGCCGAGGCCGTTCAACTCCCCGAAGTAGGTTATCACCTCGCGCGCGGTCAGGCGGCCGTACAGCGCGGTGCTGGCGGCAAGAAACCCGACCTTGGATCGGACGGCCGCCGCGTCGCGCACGACGTCATGCCCGCCGACCGTGGCGGAACCGCCCGACGGGCGGATGAGGGTGGCCAGCAGCCGCATGACGGTCGTCTTTCCCGCGCCATTGGCTCCAAGCAGGCCGTAGATCTGGCCCGGACGCACCTCAAGCGAGACCCCGTCAACCGCGAGGATGGCACCGCGCCGCCTGTCTTGGAACGACTTGGTCAGCAGATGGGTGGAAATCACGCGGGCGATGTTTGCCTTGGAAGGCTACGGGATGCGCTTGGCAGCCATATCCATTCCAGCCTGATGGAGAATGAGGCCCGTCGTCACACCTTTTGCGTCGGTTTTGAAGACGATCGCAAGTTCAGTGACTTTTGCGAAGAACATCCCGGGGCCCTCCGGAAAGAGCTCGAACCGAATCTGACCGGTCGCCTGGGCGAAGAGGTGGTCTCCCGACATCGTAACGGTTATGACGAAATTGGGCGCCAGCTGGTACTCTCCCGGAAATGGCTCGAGACTTTTCTCATCAACCGAAATTGCCATGTGGGTCTTGGGCGGGGTGAACTTGGCCAGTGGCGCCGCCGGGTCCAGAAGATGGTGACCAAGGTCGTCGATGCCGGTGAAGGAGCCGACGTTCGACAGAATTACGACTCCAACATGAGTCGCGGGATCGTATCCCATGAATCCATGATAGCCGGCTGTCTGACCGTTGTGCCAGTAAATCACCTTCCCGTTTGAGGTGAACACATGCCAGCCGTACGCGATTTCCAAATGCGGGGTCAGCGTGGGTCTGCGAGCGGAAACCTCTGCAGCCATGGCCGGCGCCAGCGGGGATTTTACCAAATCCAGATTTGCCGCAAGAAACGTGAGCATATCGTTGGCGGTTGAACGCAGCGCCCCTGCGCCGGCCAGCGCACTGAAGTCCCAGTTTCGGACTGGCTTCAGGGCGGTATTGTGTCCAATCGCCAACCGGGACTTCAAACGCGGGGAAAGCGCCACAGCCGTATCATTCATCCCGAGCACACCCAGGATTCGGGACCATCGATTCGTAGCTTTCGCCCGCCTTTCGTCCAAGAGCCGTCCCCAGCAACCCCACTCCCACGTTGGAGTACTCGTATATGCTGCCGATGTCCCGCGGCAGGGTATAAGCCGAGAGGTAGCTGAAGAGTCGATCTTCGGTGTAGTCGGCGTACGGATTGCCCGGATCCCTTGGATGGAAATTCGTCGGCATTCGGGGCAAACCGGAGGTCTGAGTCGACAGGTCCCGGAGAGTTATTTTCCTTCCGGCCCTTTCCGGCACATTGACGGACGCAGGCAGGAATTTTGAAACCGGGTCGTCGAGAGAAACTTCGTGTTTCTGCACCATGTCCATCAGGATCAGCGACGTGAAGACCTTGGTCATCGAGCCGATCTCGAATAGGGTGTCGCCATCCAGCGGACGCTTGTCGCCAACCCCAGGGCTTCCATAGGCGACAATGCGGCGACCAGCGGGAGAAACGATGCCGACGACGATCCCGATGCCCTGTTTCTCCACGTCAATCCGTCTGACCAGGATGCGCCGGATGTCCGCGTCCGACGGTGTCGGCAGAACGGAAGGAGGCTGGGCGCTGGCGCTTGGGATTTGCGAAATTAGCGCCACCACGGCCGACAAAAGGAAGATTTTCATGCGTGAAACCGCTTCGAACGCAATTGCCGGATCCTTAAGGGCGGATCACGTAGCCGGCAGCCTTCCAGGTTCCGTCCGCCTCCTTGAAAAAGGCGACGGTCTCCACGGCGTGCTTCATATTTTCGAAGGATGACTCGAATTGCACCATCGCGAAATCTCCCTTGATGACACCCTTCGGGTCCGGATTCTTTTCAAAGGCGAACGATACCTTCGCGCGCTGGACGCACTTTCCCAAAGGAGCCCTCACGTCGGTCAACATCTCAACCCACTTGTCGGAACCAACCTGCGTTTTGAACAGGCTGGAGGCATCCGTCCAGCTTAGTGCGTACTTTCCGCCGTCCACCTCCGCCAGCCAGGTTTTAATCCCGGAAAAAACCGCGGCTTTCTGGTCGCCTGTGGCGCTGCCAACCGCGTGGGCCGCCTTCGAAAAAACCACAACGGTCAGCAGAAGTGAAACCAAGGCCGCAAGCAGAATTCGAGGCGCCCTATCCTTGCAACGGTTGATCATTGTGATTCTCCTTTTGAGTTGTCCGACGGATTCGACGATGGCCAGCGAGCCAAAGGGAACCGAGCCGTTCCGGGTCTGGCGAAGGGTTTGCATCAGGGCCATTCCATAGGCTTGGCCGGAATCGTCGCGCATCCATTTCATCGCGGCTTCGTCCGCCGCCTCCTCGCGGAAGCGAGCCCAGGCGAATGCTGCAGCGTGAGCGAGCGGATTGAACCAGTGGGCCGCGCGAACGACGGTGAGCAACCAGCTGAAGGGCACGTCGTACCAGCGGAAGTGGGCCAATTCGTGCAGCATTATCGGCCGCATTTCCCCTATATGCGCGGAATCCGCGAGCGAAGCGGGGATCAGTATCCGGGGGCGCAGCCAGCCCATGATTGCAGGGGAAGGCACGGAATTCGAAATCACCAGACCGATCGGTGCGGTCACGCCCGTCTCCGCCTTGCAGTCCTCCAGGAGCTCGAGGAGCGCGTGGTCGGTGGACAGGCGCTCTCGGGACCACCGGCGCGAGGCGCGGGCGGTCTGGACTGCCACGAGGGCGACGTAGGCGATGGCGCCGATCAACCAAAGTCCCTCAGCGAGGAAGGCGTGGCCGGTTCCGGTCTGGCCGGCCGAGGTGACCCCGTTGGGGATCTTCATCAATGTGTGGTTCCACGCCATCGCGACGGCCGGGAGGCGGCTGGGCCCCGGAAGCATGGGAACCCGCAGCGGGACAAGGAATGCGATGGGGATGAAGCACCACCACCAGCGCCGCGACCGCCCGGCCATCATCCCCGACGCGATTCGGTCGAGGGCGATGACAACCAGCGCCGCAATCGAGCCGCGGAGCGTCAGATCGAACAGGAGGCTCATTGGCGCGTCCTTCCCTTCCGGAGTATCCGCTCCAGTTCGTCGAGGTCTTTTTCGCTCAATTTCTTCGAGCGGGCGAAATGCGCGATCATGGGTGAGAGCGAGCCGTCGAAGACGCGGTCGACGAAGGACTCAGCCTCGGCTGAGCGGAGCCGGTCCTCGGTGAATGCGGGATGGTAGAGGTATGACTTTCCAACCTTCTCGAACCGCAGGGCGCCTTTCGAATGAAGGCGGTTGAGGAGGGTCTTGATTGTCGCCGCACTCCAGGTCTTGGAGGATGCAAGCGCCGAGACCACGTCGTGGGCTGAACAGGGGGCCTGCCTCCAGACCACCTTCATCACTTCCCACTCGGCGTCGGATATGCGCGGAAGCTCCATTGACAGATGTAAACGCAGAAATGATTACGATTGTAAACATAATAATGAATTCCGTCTCAAGCTACCTCGTCGTGACGGCTTGCAGCGGGCGGGGGATTGGCTACGATCCGGGGTTCCCACCCAAAAAATGAGCCCGACCCACCGCCTCAGCGAGGAGCAGAAGGAATTTTACCACAAGAACGGCTACGTGATCGGGCTGCCCGCGATCTATTCGGCCGACGAAATGCGGCGGATCAACGCGGACCTTCCCCCGCTGCTGGCGCTGCTCAAGCCCGGCGAGTCGTCCAAGGACATCCGGGAGTGGCACGAGGAGAGCCTCTACCTGTACGATATCGCCATGAACCCGAAGATCCTCGACCTGGTCGAGGGGATCCTCGGGCCGGACTTCTACCTCTGGGCCAGCAATTTCTTCATCAAGGATCCCCGCACGACCGCCGTTGTGGGCTGGCATCAGGACGCCTATTACTGGCCCATGGCGCCCCAGGGCCGCACGGTAACCGTCTGGCTCGCCTTCGACGACGTGGATGCGGTGAACGGTGCCATGAAGATCATCCCCGGTTCCCACGCTTCCGGCATCATCACGCACAAGCGCTCGACCCAGACTGACTCCGTCCTCCTGCTCGAACTTGAGGGCGGCAGTTTTCGGGAGGACACCGCGGTGCAATTCACGCTCAAGGCCGGGGAGGTCTCGCTCCACGACGACCGGGCCGTGCACGGTTCGCCTGCGAACCCGTCGGATCGCCGCCGGGCCGGGCTCACCCTCAGGTACAGCACCACGGAGGTCAAAAACGACCTTTCGGTGAACCCCAATTTCAAGGCCTACCTGGCGCGCGGGGTCGACCGGTTCCACCACAACCCCGAGGGGCGCAAGCCGGCGCAGCGCTACGGGCGCCCGGCCTTCAAGGCCGTCAGTGTGGAGGATGTCGGCGCCGCCAAGGCCTAGGGCCGCCCGCGATGCCAGGCCTGGTCAATGCGGCCGCGGTTGAGCTGGGGGCGTCCCTGATGTGCGCGGACCAGGGGGACCTTCGGCGGGTCGTGGTCGACCTGGACCGGGCGGGGATAGACTTCTTTCATTTCGACGTCATGGACGGTTCCTTCGTGAGGAACTTCGCCCTGGGCGCCGACCAGATGCGGGCGCTGCGGCCCGCCACGCGGAGGCCCTTTGACGCCCACCTCATGGTCGTCCATCCCGAACGGCACATCGCCGCCTTCGCGGCGGCCGGCGCGGACTCGATCACGATCCATGCGGAAGCCGCGGCGGATCTGGCGGTCGCGGTGGAGGCGATCCGGAAAACGGGCCGGAAGGCCGGCGCGGCAATCAATCCGGCCACACCGGTCTCGGTCCTCGCGCCGGCGATCCGCGCGCTCGACCTGGTCTGCGTGATGACCGTCGAGCCCGGCTTTGCCGGCCAGTCCTTCATCGAGTCGGTCCTGCCCAAGCTGGACGAACTCGCGGCCCTGATCCGATCGACGGGCTCCCGGGCGAGGATCCAGGTCGACGGCGCGGTCGGCCTGTCCCGCATTCCCGCGCTGCTGGACCGGGGCGCCTCCCTGCTCGTGGGCGGGACCTCGGCGATCTTTCACGCGGGCGCGACGCCCGCCGACGAGGTGGTTCGCGTCCGCGGCGCACTCGCCGCAATGGCGGCCGTTCATCCATGAAGATTGCGATTGTCGGCAGCATCATCGTTGACCTGGTCGCCCGCGCCGCGCGCCCCCCGCTTGCGGGCGAGACGGTCACCGGTGATTCGCTCGACATCGTCCCCGGGGGAAAGGGGGCGAACCAGGCGGTGGCCTGCGCGCGGATGGGCTGCGAGGCCGGGCTGATCGGATCGATTGGAGCGGATGCCTTTGCGGGAATCGCCCTGGAATCGCTGGGGCGGGCCGGGGTGGTCTCCGATGGGATCTTTCGCTCGGAACGATCGCGGACCGGCATCGCCTTCGTCGTCATCGATGCGGCGGCGGGCAACACGATCCTCGTGCTGCGGGGCGCGAACGACGACCTGCCCCCGGCGCACCTCGACCTGAACGCGGCGCGGATCACCGGCGCCGACGCGCTGCTCGTTCAGCTGGAAATACCGCTGCCCATCGTCGAGCGGGCGATGGAGATCGCCCGCCGCGCCGGCGTGCCCGTCCTGCTCGATCCCGCCCCGGCCCGCGAGATCCCGGACAGTATCCTGGGCCTGGCGGACTTCGTCACCCCCAACGAGCAGGAGACCCGCGTGCTCACCGGGATCGACCCGACGACCCCCGAGGCGGCGCTCGCGGCGGCCGCGATCCTGCACCGCCGGGGCGCGGCGAACGTTGTCGTGAAACTGGGGGCGCGCGGCTGCGCGGTCTCATCGGGCGGCAGGCGGGAAATCCTCGCCGGATTTCCGGCCAAGGCCGTCGATACCGTCGGAGCCGGCGATTGCTTTGCCGGGGCGATGATCAGCCGCTGGCTCGAGACCCGCGACCTCTTCGAAGCCTGCCGCTTCGCGAACGCCGCCTCCGCCCTGAAGGTCCAGCGCCCCGGCGCCCAGGCGGGCATCCCGACGAGGGCGGAGGTCGAGGCCTTCCTTATAGCTCAGGGAAACTGACTGATTTCGAATTCTCTTTCGGATTTGAACAGGAAGATCGGGAAGCGCGGGAAGTGCGATCCGTCACAATCCAACTCCTTCCTGCGATACGACGGGATTCCGAGCCGGTAATCTGTTCTTATTTTTGGGTTTTGGGCCCTTCTTTTCAGGCCTTTCCGATCTTCCCGGCCTTCCTGTTAAAAATGTTTCGCGACCTGTTTTAGTCCGGCATGCCCGTAAAGAAAGACGGGGAATGTTTTTTCTGCCGCGCCGAAGACTGGAAAAAATAGTTCGTCAGAAAGCTCAAACCGAGCACGCCGCCGAGGGTCCGGATGTTGCGCATCGCGCCGACCACGACGTGGAGGGGGCTCGCCTCCGGCTCGTGCACGCGGAAGAGGACGAACGCTCCCGCGAGCGCCATGATGGGCTGAAGGAGGAAGCAGACATGGTAGACGGCCAGGGTGTCCGCATGGAGCGAGAGCGCCCATTCAAGGAGGAAGCCGCCGATGATCGGGGCGCTCGCGGCAAACAGGGAGGTGACGGCCAGGTTGAAGCCGATCGCCAGGTTCTTCGCCTCCACCGGCAGCACGCGGAGCAGGATCGTGAACTGGCCGAGCACGAATCCTGCGCTGGTCGCCCCTGCCCAAAGCCAGAGCAGATACAGCAGGAAGGGGTTGGACGGGGTCGCGAAGCACCAGAAGAAGTTCGAGAGCTGCCAGAGCAGGAGGGAGACGATCATCACCGGCTTGTTCCCATAGCGGTCGAGGAGCACGCCCCATGCGGGCAGCGATAGGGCGCCTCCGAGCTGGGCGAGCGTGGCCGTGACCCCGACCTCGAAGGCGGAGAGGTGCACCTGGTTGAACATGAACACCTGGTAGAAGGCCCCGAAGCAATTGGCGGCGAACGACCAGATGCAGCCGAAGGCGACGAATGCGAGGAATGATCCCGAGCGCCGCAGGACACCGAGCTGCTCGCCGACGGTGAGACCGGCCCCCTTCGGGGGGCGCAGCGGGCGGGTCGGGCTTACCCACTGCCACCGCAGGGAGAAGAGGCGCAGGATGGCGGCGCCGGCGATGATCCCCTGGAACGCGGGGATGGCGTAGCGCCAGTGGCCGATGATCCAGCCCGCAATCAGGAGGAAGAGGAGCGTGGCAATCTGCACGAGCCGGTTCCGCGGGCCGAAGTACTTTCCCATGAGCCGCGGCGGGACCCACTCCTGGACCCAGGAGTTCCACGACACGCCCATGATTGCGGCGAAGATGCTGGAGACGAAGAACCAGGCGATCAGCCACCGGCCCGCGAGCGCGGGATTGTCGCGCGGGAGCCAGGGCAGCATCACGCCGAGCGCGACCCAGGTGACAAGGTGCAGCGTGGCGGCCGCCACCGTGAGCGCCTTGGGCGCCTTCCAGCGGGTGAGCGCCGGCATCGCGAAGATGTGAAGGAAGTTCGCGACGTAGGGCGCCGCTGTGAAGAGGCCGATCGCGGAGGCTGCCAGCGGGTAGGTCGTCGTGACCAGCGCGGTCAGGAACAGGTTGACCGGCACGGACATCGTGACCAGCGGCGTCGCGGAGATCCCGTCCGCGGTCGAGAGCTCGAAGCAGCGCATCAGGCCGGACTTCCGGCTCCCGGGGGAGCCTCCCGCGCCCGCGCCGGAAGGCGGACTGCCCGATGCCGCGCTCACGTCTCGCGGATCCACACGCGCATCTCCCCCTCGCCCCTATTCGCCCAAAGCGCGTAGGGAATCGCGCGGATCGGCGCGGGCGAGGCCCGCGGAGGATCCATCGTGTAAAGGGAGTCGCCGGCGAGCTCCCGCGCGCCGTCGCCCTCGACGACGGCGCAGCCGCCGAGGAGCGCCGGGTCGCGGCGCACCCGCAGCCCCGCGGAGCGCGGCAGGGAAAGGGCCGCAAGGTCGGCGCCGTTGTCGGCCTCCTCCAGGCAGTAGACCAGGGGGCCCCGCTGGAGGGCGACGCAGCCCGCGTCGGCCGACACCCGGGGGTCGGCCCGGACGCGCTCGACGGGCATCGGGAGCGACAGGGATACCGTGTCGCCCTTCCGCCACTCCCGCCTGATCTCCAGATAGCCGTCGCGCGCGGCGTCCGTCACCGCGCGCCCGTTAACCGCGGCGGCCGCCCCGCGGCACCAGCCGGGGATCCTGAGCCGCAGCGCGAATGTCGCCGGATCCGCCGGCCCGATTGCGAGCGCGATTTCCCCGTCCCAGGGATACTGGGTGCGAACATCCACCCGGACCGCCGTGCCGCCGGCGGCGGTGAAATCGATCCCGCCCTCGGCGTACAGGTGGATGGCGAGCCCGTCGGGCATCGTCGCGTAGGCGTAGGCGCCGGCCGAGGCCAGAAGCCGGGCGATATTCGGCGGGCAACAGGCGCAGCCGAACCAGCCGACCCGCGTCACCTTGACCGAGTGGCAGTCGTAGCGCCGCCGGGCGACCGCGGGGCGCACCTCGAGCGGGTTCACGTAGAAGAATTTCCGGCCGTCGAGCGCCATGCCGGCCAGGACGTTGTTGTAGAGGGCGCGCTCCATGACGTCGCCGAACTCGCCGCGCAGCTCAAGGTCGAGCATCCGCCGCGCGAAGAAGACAAGCCCCACCGACGCGCAGGTCTCGGCGTAGGCGCGGTCGTTCGGCAGGTCCAATCCCTCGGAAAATTTTTCGCCCCAGGGATCGGCTCCGACCCCTCCCGTGATGTAGAGGTGGCGGCGGACCAGCGAGTCCCAGAGGGTGCGGCAGGCGCGGGCAAGCGCGGCGTCGCCGGTCTCCCGGGCCACGTCGGCCATGGCGGTATAAAGGTACATCGCGCGGACGGCGTGGCCGACGGGCTCGGTCTGCTCGACCACGGGCCGGTGCGCCTGCCAGTAGGAGAGCCCGTCGACGTGGACAAAGTACGGAAGCTTGTCCTCCTTTCGGCGGCGGGCCTCCTCCTCAAAATAGGGCGGCTGGGCGCCGCGCTGGAGGACGAACCAGGCGGCGAGCCGGGCGTAGCGGGGCTCACCGGCGGCGCCGGCCAGCTTGACGAGCGCGAGCTCGAGCTCCTCGTGCCCCGGGTAGCCCCGGATCTGGCCGGGCCCGGGGCCGAACGTCCGGTCGACCATGTCCGCAAGCCGGCGGCACACGTCCAGCAGGCTTCGCTTCCCGGTCGCCGCGAAGTGGGCGACGCCCGCCTCGATGAGGTGGCCGGCACAGTAGAGCTCGTGGTTGTCGCGAAGGTTGGCGAAGCGCTGGTCCGGGGCGGAAACCTGGACGTAGGTGTTGAGATAGCCGTCGGGCAGTTGCGCGCGGGCGAGCGTGGCGATGATCCCGTCGAGCGCGGCATCGAGCGCGGGGTCGGGCGCGGTCGCCAGCCGGTGGCTGGCCGCCTCGATCCACTTGTGGAGGTCGGAGTCCTGGAAGCAGTGCCCGTGGAATTTTCCCGCGATCTCCCCGGCGGCGATCCGCACATTCTGGACCGCGCCGCTGCGCTCGGCCCCCTCGACCCGGTCGTTGAGCGCCTCCCATTGGTAGGGGATCATGACCCCGTGCACCAGGGCGATTCGTTCGGCCAGGAGCCCGCCGGTAAAGCGGACCTTGCCCAGCGGCGGGGATGAGGCGTTGGCCATGGTGTCAGGCTTCCTTGAGGATGCTGCCCACGGCCTCGACCAGCCGGTCGCATTCCGCGGGGGAGTTGAAGAAATGGGTCGAGACGCGGACGGCGTTCAGGTTCTGCTCGCTCACCGGCCTGCAGCGGATCCGGTAACCCTTCTCAAGCCGGCCGAACAGGGTCGCAAACGGCATCCGCGGGGTCCGGAAGGTCAGCATCGACCCGGAAAGGCCGGGGGCCTCCGGCGTCAGGAACTCGATGTCGGGAATCGCCCTGAGGTCCGCCCTGACGCGCGATGACAGCTCCCGGCCCCGTTCCTCGATCCGGTCCCGGCCGATTTCCTCCTGCCAGCGCAGCGCGGCCGCAAGCGCGACGACGCTCGCGGCGTTCCGGGTCCCGTATTCGTAGCGGAGGGCCGTCGGGCTGTAGTGAAGGACCCCGGGAAGGACGGGGAGCCTTCCCGAGTGCGCCCCGACCTCGGGCGGGGACACCTCGTCAAGCCGTTCCTTTCGGACAAAGAAAATGCCCGTCTCATGCGGACCGCCGAGCCACTTGTGCCCGCTGGTCGCGAAGGAATCGCACCCCAGGTCGCGCACGCTGAACCGGATCATCCCGGCCGACTGCGCGCCGTCCACGTGGAACCACGCCCCGTGGGCGCGCGCGAGCGCGCCGATGTCGGCCGCGGGCATGACGATACCGGTCGGGGCTGTCACGTGGCTCACCTGGATGACCCGCGTGCGCGGGGTGACCAGGGCGCGGATCCGCTCGACGTTGCCGGCGGCGGTCGCCGGGTCGGGTTCGAAGAGCTTGACGACGACGCCGCGGGCCTTCGCCTGGTTGTACCAGGGAAACGAGCCGCCCGGATGGGCGTGGGAATCGAGGATCACCTCGTCGCCCGGTCCAAGCCTGAGCCCGGCCGCCACGATGGAGTTGCCCTCCGTCGTGTTGCGGCTGAAGGCGATTTCCTGGGGGGACACGCCGAGGAAGCGGGCCGCGGTCGCGCGCGCCGGGGCGAATCCCTCGAAACCGGTGTCGGAGATGCGCTGGTGGGCCATCATCGTCCGCGTGAAGAGCTCGAGGACGGGCGAGGAGGCCGGGCCCAGTCCGCCGGTATTGAAGTAGGCCAGTCCGGGATCCAGGGGAAAGCGGGCGCGGACCGCGCTCCAATAGCCCTCGGCGGTACCGCTGGAAAATGCCGGAAGCGGCGGCTCGGACGCAACGGTCACGGACCCGCGCGAGGGAAGGGCCAGGGCGCCGAGGGCGCCGGCACCGACACAGCGAAGGAAATCCTTTCGATCCAGGTTCATGGCACGTCGGCGAAGGTCAGCCGGTGGCGGAGGTCGATCGCCCCCCCGGCCGGGAGGGTGAGCCCGGGCTCCCGGTTGAGGGAAAACGCGGCGAGGGGATAGGCCCTGCGCACAAACCACCGGATCGGCGCGGAGGGATTCTCGAAGCGGATCAGCGTCCGGCGCAGGGTCTCGTCGGACTGGACGTGCCATTCCATCCAGCGACCCGGGGCGCCGTGCACGGCCTTTTCCCCCTCGTTCGCTCCCTCGGAGCAGAGGCGGATCGCGGCGTCGCCGTGGTCGTCGAGCAGCGCCCGCGCGCCGCGAAACTGCAGTCCGGTGTAGTGGGAGCCGGGGAGGCCGGCCGTATCCGGATCGCCAAACTCGAGCGTCCGCCCGGTGACATTCACCAGCCGGCTCGCCCATTCGAGGCTCCAGCTCCCCGCGGCCGCGGAGACCAGGAGCTCGCGCGTCTCGTCGAGCATCACTTCGCCGGTCGCGGTGGCGTGCCAGGCCAGCGTGTGCCTTAGGCGCGCCGGACTGAGCTCGAGCCACTCCCGGTGGCGCTGCTCCCCGTGATCGTTCCGCCAGCGGTAGCTGTCCTCGCGCCGGTAGGTCGGACCGCCCCAGAAATTGACCCCGGACAGGTTGGTGACCGTCAGGCTCAGGCCCTGGTGCCACGGGTGGTCGTTCGGGCGAAATCCGCTGAGCCGGTCGCCGGCCAGGGAATTGACGGGATGGGCGTAGGGGCGGGGCGACTCGCCGGGCTGGGTCCCGGGCGCGTAGACGTACCGGAAGAGGACTGCGCCGCCGGCGGATATCGTCACGGCGCGGCCGGCTTCGTGGTCGAGGCTGAGGGCGGATGGGTTCATGATAGGGGAAAGGACTCCTCGAAGCGCCCGCCCGGGAAGCTGCGCTTGGCGCCGCCCGGCGCGACAACGTCGACGGGCATTCCCTCGGGGGCCGTGATCTTCAGCGTGAAGCGGCCGCCGGCCGCGCGCCAGGCCACGTCGATCGGGCCGCGCGGCGTGCACACGCTTCCCGCCGCGTGGTCCAGCCCGCAGCGGTGCGGCGCGACGGTGACGCGGCCGAATCCCGGCTCGGTCGGCGTCACCCCGAGCACCCCGGTGAGGAACTCGATGACCGGGTGCGCCGACCACGCGTGGCACATTGAGCGCCAGTAGGAGTTTTCCTCGACGAAGGTCGACAGGCCGTAGCTGATCGACTCGTGCCAGGTGCCGAGGTAGCGGGGCATCTCGTCGTAACGCCCGCAGAGGCGCAGCGCGGCAAACACGGTGTGCCAGCAGAAGAACGAACCGGGCGCGAGCGCCGGATCAAGCGGGAACCGGGCGCCAAGGCGCTCGCGCTCGCGGGGGCCGGCCACGCCGGCGACGACAGCCCACGCGTTGCCGTACTGGCTGACCTCGGGACCGCCGGGCCGATCGAAGTAAAGACCCTGCTCCTCGCTCCACATCAGGGCATGGAGTCGGGGCCTGAGTGCGGCGGCCTCGGCTGCCAGCGCAGCCGCGTCGGCGGGGAGCCCCAGGTGCCCGGCGATCCAGGCCGCCTCGTCCAGGGCCACGATGTATTGGGATGCGATAATGGTCGTCGGGCCGCTGTCGGCGCCGGGAACAACGCCCCGCGGCCACCACGCGCACCAGTCGGTGATATTCCAGTAGGGAAGGGCGCCGGGGAGCCCTCCCGCGTCGCAGTGCCGGCGGAACCAGTCGATCACGCTGCGCACTCCGGGCCAAATCTCCCGCACGGTCGCGGCGTCGCCGGAATAGAGGAGATAGTCCCGCGCGGTCGTGATCCAGTGAAGCGACCAGCTCGGTATGATCTGCACGAGGCGGGACGGGTAGCGGCTCTGCGTGAGCCCGTCGGACAGGCGGGACCAGTCCATGTGATGGAGCTCCTGGCGGCTCAGCCGGCCGTCGCCGGAGGTGAGGAGGCCGATCAGCGAGGTGATCATGCTGTCGCCCGCGTACTGCATCTGCTCATAATGGGGTCCATCCTCGAAGGTCTCGTGCGAGCAGAGCCGCATGGTGTGCAGGCCGACCGGCCATATCCGGTCCAGGGCGGGATCCGAGGAGGCGAACGAGGCGGTCATCCGGTAGGGATAGCCGGTGAATCGGTGCGCGAGGGACTTCAGCGTGAGCGGCTCGGCCCCGACGGCGATCCTCAGCCCGACAAACTGGAAGGCCCGCCAGTGCCAGGGCTCGAAGGGCTCGCCGCGGCCGTCCGGCTCCCAGATGTCGCCCCATCCGGTAATGGCGCCGCGCCGGTCGAAGGTCCACCCCGTCGTCTCGTCGGCAAAGACCGATGCCAGGTTCCCCAGCGGCTGCTGGCGCCCGAAGAGCGTGGCCCCGGGCGTGTCCCAGCGGAGGCGCAGCGCCTCCGCGTAGGTGAGCCGGATCGTGCTGCCGGCGCCCCCTGACACGGAAATCGAGGGATAGCCCGTCGTGAGCCGGCCGGCGTCGAGGATCACGTCCACGATCGACCCGGGGGGCAGGGTCAGGGGCCGGCCGCTTCGGACAAGCTCGGCCCAGCCTGCGGGCGCGGGCGCGCCGCCCGCTGAAAAAACCTCCGAGAAGGTCGCCGGATCCTCCTCGACCAGCGGCGGGATCATTCGCGGCAGGAGCCCGTAGGGACTGGTCGGGTCGCGCCTGTCCTCGATGCGCTCCGCCCGGTAGAGCACGCGCGCGGCGGGCCACGCAGCGTCGTCGAACGAGACTCCCGTCCAACCCCGCGGGATCCGGGCCTCGGCGCGCCGCTCGAAATAGCCGTGGTAGCCCTCAAAGCGGGTGTTCTCGTTTTGAAACTGGTGGCCGGAGTCGACGGCGACCTTCCAGGAGGCGTCGGTCCGCAGGTCTTCAATGACGGAGCCGTCCCCGGACGTCAGGGCGCCCTCGAGGACGAAACCGCCCGCATAGGGCATGATCGAGCCGGGGGCCCCGAGGAGGGAGGGATAGAGCGCCACGCGCGACATGTCGAAGACGAGCGCGGCCAGCGTGTTCGCGCCCTTCCGCAGGAGCGGGGTCAGGTCGAAGCTGTCGTAGAACTGGTGATTGACATCGCCCTTTGCCGGCCCCCGCCCAACCAGGGCGCCGTTGCAGTAGAGCAGAAAGCGGCTGTCGGCCGACACGTGGACGGCCAGCGCGGCCGCCCCGGGGTCCGCGACGGTGAAATTCCGGCGGAAATAGCGGACCTGATACTGGGACGGGGATGCGGCGCCCGGGGCCGGGACCGAGTGGATGCCCTCGGCTGACCAGATCCACGACGCTGATTGGACGAAAGGCTTGGACATGGGTTGGGCTTGGATTCAGCTCGTCATTTCAGTTTTTTTAAACAGAATTTTGCATGAAATTTCATGTCATGAAATCCCGCCCCAAAGCCCCGCGCCTGATCCAGTGCGCAACACCCTGGTCGATGATCGGATGGCCCTCCGCCGGCCGGACCTGGCCCCTGAAAAAGCAGATCGCCGCGATCAAGGCGGCCGGCTTCGACGGAATCGCCTCGTATGCGACCCCGGAGGTCAAGGCGGAGGCCGACCGCGCGGGGTTGCGGATCTTCAGCGGGATATCCGCCGGCAGCCTCGCCGAGGCCATGCCCCACTTCCGCGCCCACCGTGCCGTCGGGGTGCCGCTGATCAACGTGCAGTGGATGGACGACGACACGCCTCCGGCGGTCGCGGCCCGGGGCATCCCCCGGCTGGTCCGGGTGGCCCGGAGCATGGGGCTGGACCCGCACATCGAGACCCACCGCGACACGGCGACGGAGACCCCCGAGAAGTTCGACGAGATCGCAAGGCGCTACCGGCGCGCGACCGGGGCGCTCATGCCGGTCACCTGGGACCACTCCCACTTCGCCGTTTCCAAGCACATGATGCCCGCCGACTACTCGCGGCGGCTGCTTGTATGGAAAAAACTGATACAAAACTCCCGCCTTTTCCACCTCCGGCCCTTCAACAGCCAGCACTGCCAGGTGCCGGTGACCGACGGCCGGGGGCGGCTGACGCCCGAGTTCCGGGACTACATGAAGTTTGTCGAGGACCTGTTCGCGCTCTGGCTGGCCGGCCCGCGGCCCGGCGGGGAGCTCTGGACCTGCCCCGAGCTTGGGATGTCGCACGGCTACCACCTGAGCACCCACCCGCACCCCTGGCCGGACGCGATCGTCGCCCGGCGCGCCTTTGCCGCGGCATGGCGGCGGGCGCTTAAGCGCACGGGTTTTTGAGCGGGGGGTTACGTTTGGGTGAGGATTGCTTGACATTTTCAGGCTATTTCAGTCCATTTCTGAAAATTCAGCGTTACCCCGTTACCCCGACGTATGTCTTTGTTGATAGCGGATATAGCTCGTAAGGCCCGGGTGTCCCCGGCGACGGTCTCCCGTGTCATCAACCAGCCCCACCTGGTTGCACCCGGCCGGCTTCAGCAGGTTCGCGACGTCATGAGCGACCTCGGATATGTGCCAACCCCCATCCATCGGCGCAGGGGCCCGAAGTCCCGGCTCCCGGTGGCCAAGCGGATCGCGCTCTGGTATGTCGGAGTCCAGAGAAACTCGAATTTCAGCTGGTTTCAGGAGCAATTGCTCCAAACCTGCCACTCGAACGACCGCCTGCGCGTGGAGCTGAGCGTCGTTTTCTCCGAAAGCCCCGACGAGTGCCCCCGGGCGCTTGCGGCGGGGGACGTCGACGGGGTCATCATCCAGGGCATGGAGCCGTCGGCCCGGGCGCTCGCCCAGCTCGGCGACCTGCCCTCCGTCTGGTTCATGACCCGCCGGACGAGCACCTACCCGGGCGACTACGTTGAGCCCGACAACGACCTGAACGGGAGGATGGCTGCCGAGCACCTGCGGGGCAGGAATTACAAGGCGGTCGCCGTGATAGCGGCCGACGTCGGCTACAGCGCCGTGGCCTGGAGGGTTCGGGCTTTTGCCGACCACGCCCGCGAACTCGGCCTGACGGTGCACAGCATCCTAGGGAAGCCAAAACCCCTCAGCTACCTTGAGGTCACGCCTCTCCATGAGGAAAGCGATTGGTTGGTCAGGCAGTTTATGGAGTTTACCCGCGAACCCATAGGGGTTTATATTCCCGTTGACCACTTCTGTGGCTCCCTTTTTCGGTCGATGCGGGCAGCGGGATTGCGGGCGGAGGTCGATTTTGAGGCCATCCTGGGCAATTACAACCCCTCCATCTACCACAATCTGGACCATCTGCCCGCCGCCCTCGACATCAATCTGCCGACACTGGTCCGGAAGGCGGTCGACCACCTGATCTGGAGAATTGAGAATCCCCGGATTGATGGGAGGGTTGGCATAACTGTGGCGCCCAGCCTGATTTCAGCGGTAACAATCTCAAAACAGATGAGTGCTTGACAAGTTTCCGCCGACACCCTTTTGTCACTTGAAATCTGGAGAAACCCCCTTGCCAGCGACACCCCTGACAACCCCATTTCTGAGTACTTTTACCTACGTTTGACCCTGCTTCACGGCGGGGCCAGGCCCAGGCAATGCAAGAACATCCCAAACCAACAAGAATGAAACCGGAACACACGTCACCGATTGGAAAATACCTGGCAATGTGCCTAGGCGTTCTGACGATTGCGGCAGCCCCCGTGGCTCACGCGCAGCAGTCGGATTCGCAAAAGCTGCAAGATGAGAATGCCGCCCTGCGCCAGCAGGTCGCCGACCTCGAGGCCCGTCTTAACCAGACGGGGCCCGCCACCGCAACTACCACCACCTCCTCAACCACCACGACGACCGCGGGCAGCCCGGCGGCGGCCACCGGTGGCGAGGGCGTCACCGTCCTCTCGCCGTTCGAAGTCGAGACCACGGGCGCGCAGGGTTACCTGGAAGGTAATGCGACGATCGGAACGCGCGTTGCGCAACCCATTCAGGAAACCCCGCAGTACATTCAGGTCTTGAGCTCCGACTTTCTGAGCGACACGAACTCGCAGAATCTCACGGACATCCTGAAGTACACGGCGACGGCATCCGGCGACAATCGCTTCGTGAGCGATCGCCCGACCAACAGCGCCACACCGACGCTCGCGGCCACCATCCGTGGTTTCACCCTGAACACGATTGAGCGCGACGGCAACACCGCCGCCGCTTTCTCGGACTTCAATCTGGACAACATCGACCGCGTTGAGGTCGTCGAAGGTCCCGCCGCCGTTCTCTACGGCGCCGGCTATCCTGGCGGCGTCATCAACTTCATCACCAAGCAGCCCCAGTTCAGCCGCCTGCCGACCACGGTCGACTTCACATTCGGCCAGAACGAGGACCGCAAGGTGGTATTCGACACCAACCAATCCTTCAGCGACAAAGCCGCTGTCCGCGTTGTTGGTGCCTGGACGAACAGCCAGGGTCAGAGGCACTTTGAGTTCCTGAAGAACTTCAACATCACGCCCGAGATCGCAGTGTCCCCCTTCAAGTCGGAAAAGCTGAAGATCACGATCGAGGACCAGTACATGCAGAACAGCGACAACTTCAACTGCAACGGGTGGCTCGCCACCGGCAGCTGGTTCAACGCCTACTACAATCCCTCGAACGCGCTGATGCAGGCCGCCGGCATCGTGACCACCACCAACAACGGTGCGGGTCTCACGCCCCAGCAGCAGTACCAGTACCGCATCTTCAACAGCCAGGCCAACTACCTGGGTGACGTGGTGAATTCGATCGCCCCCGGTGTCATCACCGGCGCGACGAACAACAATGCCGGCCTCCCGGTGTACACGAACTCGATGCTCTCCGGCGCCGGTTACTACAACAACACGACCGGCCAGCGCGTGAAGGATGCGAACTTCAACTTCCACAATCGCGGCGCCCAGGTCGACGAGGATGACAACATCTTCACGATGACCGTCGCCGCCTCGCCCACCGATTGGCTCGATCTGCACTACACGTACTCGCGCAGCGCCGAGCTCTTCAACGACGTCGAGGGCAACAATACCCCGAACGCCGACGGCTACACCTTCGTCGCCGACAGCGGCGCCGTCAGCTCCGGTTACTACAACCACGCTGAGAATCACCAGGGTGACGCGGTTGCGACCTTCGAGAAGTGGGGCATCAAGAACAAGCTGTTCGGCGGCTTCCTCTACCAGAAGTCGATCATCCAGTACCAGTCGGGCACGCCTGTCGGCGGGTCCACGCTGACCTCCCTGTTCTATGCCAGCACCCCCGGCGCCACAAACGCCCTGGGCAATCCGGGCAACACCTACGTTGCGATCGGCCTGCAGAACACCAACGGCGCAGCCCCGAGCTTCGTGCCGGTTGACCAGGTTCTCTACAGCCGCTCCGGCCAGGTCCTGACCGTCGCCCAGGTGTACAGCAACTGGGATCCGGCGTTCAACGTGCAGCCCGATGATGCGGCCCTCCAGCCGTTCTTCCGCACCAATCTGGACGGTTACATCCTCCAGTACAACGAATGGTACTGGATGGACCAGATGGCGTTCATGCATGACCGCCTCCACGTGATGTACGGTTACCGCAACCAGGAAATCCGCAATCAGGGCCAGAACCTGACGTCGAACTACCCGTACTTCTCGCCCCCGCCGAATTCCTTCGCGCAGCAGGGCGTCTACAATCAGAACGTGTATGACTACAGCGCCGCGTATGAGCAGACGAACTTCGGCACCTTCCGCGGCAGCGCGTTCCAGTACGGTGCGACCTTCGACATCACCAAGGAGCTGACGGTTTACGTGAACTTCTCCAAGACGTTCAAGTTCAACCAGTCTTACCGTGGTGGTGAAGCGGCCGGCAACGTCGACTTGACCAACCTGATCACCGCCGCCCTGCAAAACGGTGGTGGAAGCTACGTCTACCTCGGCCAGACCGTCACCTCGGTCAGCCAGGGAACAGCGATCGCGGTCGGCCGTGGCGCCCTGCAGCCGCTGTCCAACGAGACCGGTTACAACTACGAGGGCGGCATCAAGACGTCCCTGTGGGATGGCAAACTGTCCGGCACGCTCGCCTTCTTCGAGGGCACGCGTTCCAACGTCTCCACCGACGACAGCGTTGCGCAGAGCAACGGCGCCGAGCCGTTCAACTACAGCACCACGCTGTTCGCATCCGGCAGCTCGTACTACAACTCGCGTAACTTCCGCTGGCGCACAACGGGCCAGGAGTACGTGATCTACGGTACCGAGTTCACGGGTGTCATCACGCCGATCCGCAACTTCCAATCGGTTGTGAATATCGGTTACCTGCCGTCCGCCAAGCAGACCAGCAGCTTGGTCTACACCCCGGCCTACCAGGCCAGCAGCGTGACGAACGCGATCAACTACAACATCATATTCGACTCGCGCCTGGCGAACGTTCCGAAGGAGACCGTCAGCCTCTGGAACAAGTATACCTTTGACACGGGACCGGCCCGCGGCCTCTCCCTTGCCCTTGGTATCCGCTATCTGGGCGCGCGCGTGTACAGCCAGTCAATGGCCTACAATCCGTTGAACGGTGGTCTGATGCTCCCGGCCTTCTGGGACTTGGATGCCAATATCACGTACCCGTACGAGATCCTTGGCTACAAGTTCAAGACCAAGATCGGGCTCTACAACCTGACCAATCAGACCCACTTCGGTGGATTTGATCTCACCCCGGATCCGCTCTTCAACTGGATCTGCGACACGACACTGTCGTTCTAATCTGATCTCGCTTGTTTGATCAAGGGCCCGCGGTTAAATACCGCGGGCCCTTTTTTTTGCAAAAAATCACCATGAACCTAAAACTTCAAATTCTAGCGGCGATTATCATCGGGTTGCAGGCGCCCGGATCCATCGCCAGGGCAGCGGGAAGCACCCCGGATGCAGCCATTCCCCCGCTTTCGGGCGATTGGGAATTGGTGCCGGAGCGCAGCACCGACCTGAGCCCTTGGCGGACCCTCGTCGTCCATATCGCCATTGACGGCGACCGGGTGACCATCAGGAACCAGTTCGCATCCGGAAACCGGGCGATCGACACGGTTGCGGCCTTCGACCTGTCCAACCCGTCGAATGTCGTCCGAATACCCTGGTGGTCCGACAACCGGCATATCGGGGCCTATATCGGGGGCGATCGCAATGAGCGGATCAGGGGACGGCTCATCGACGGGGGACGAATCCTCCGCACCGAGGCGGATCTTGTGCTCGATACCCAACAGGGCGAAAGGCCGGTGAATATCCTCACCGACTACAAGATTTCGCCAAGCGGCAGCGAGCTCGCGATCACCCAACTCCGAAGCACGCGCGAGATTCCCATCGTCTACATCCTCCATCGCGTTTCCCCAAGGGGGAAACCGGTTGATCCGTCGACGGCGCAACCCTGAGTCATTCCCTCCATGAGAATCCGAACACTCCTCTTCGCGCTCGCCCTCACGGGAGCAACGTTTCGTGCGGCGGCAATGCCCGAGCCCCCAAAGGTCTCCGTCGTTCCCGCCTCCGCGACATTGATCCCTCTCTCCGAAAATTGGCGGATAGACGGCGACCTGCCGGTCCACTCGCTCATCATCTCGCTTCAGGGCCTCGCCAATCGCGGCCAGCCCCGCATCTACCTGGAATACCCGGTCGATTGGCAGTGGGAGATTGTGCGGCCGCTGATCACGTTCATGGAAAAGCGGCACGGGATGACCTTCCATCGGCTGGGCACGGATGATGCCGATGCGGCGCTGGCGCTATTCGGCAAGTATGCGAAGGGATATGTGGTGTGGGACACCAAGGTGCGATCTTCCCTGCTCGTGGCCTTCACGGTTGCGGGCCTGGAGGACGCCATTGTCGTGGACGCGGCGCACATCCCGCTGGCGGAAAAGCACGGCCTGAGGCAACGGGCGGACTTTCGCGGGCTCTTTGAGGGGAAGTCCGACGTGGAGATCTACCAATGGGCGTTCGACCGCTATTGGGCGCGCTGCTCGCGGGACTATTATGTCCTGCTGGGGGGCGTCGCGGGTCCGGCGATGGAGCCGGGCATAGCCGACTTCGGCATCCAGCAACGGGCGTTCTTCACGGACCTCTCGGCGAGCCCGGCGAATCCCGCGGAACGGGCCCTCGAGTCGCGGATTCTCGGGCTCCAGCACCCTGCGAGCATCGTCCTTGGCTGGCACTCCTATGGGAAGGACACGGAGGGTGAACACACAACGCTCACCAGCCATTACGGACTGCGGATGGAGGGATTGAACAATGTGCCCAACGTCTCCTTTACCTCCCAGATACCCCTCACGCCGGATTTCAAGTTCACCAATGTGAGCAACCTCCTGCCCGGCAGGCATTACAAGGCGGAAAAGAAGGTGTACCTGGCCGCGATCTCAACGGATGCCATGGGAATCGGCGCATGGACCAAGCCGGGCCGGGGAAAAATACCCTACGCGTGGCAGGTGATCGTGAACTGGATATGGCTGAATCCCCCGATCCTGCAGTACTTTTATGAAAGCAGGACCCCCAACGACTATTTCATCGGCGGATTGAGCGGCCCGGGATACATGTACCCGAAGGCCGTCCCGGCGGCCAAGTTCCCGGAACTGATGGCCCAGGCCCGCGACCTGATGGGCCGGCTGGACCTCCATGTGATGGAGATCATGGACTATTCCCAGGGCAACCGGCACCTCGGCAACACGGACCTGACCAAGGCCGTGGTCGACCGCTACTACGCCCAGTTCCCCGGAATCCTCGGCTTCATCAATGGATACGGCTCCGCCCGGACCTACGACCTGAGGGACGGCATCCCGATGATCAGCTACGACTACTACCTGGACCTGGTCCGTCCGGTTGACCAGGCGGCCGCCGATCTCGACGAGCTCACCCGCCTGAACACGAAGCGCCCCTATTTTCTGCTCATGCACGTCCGCGAGAGAAATTCTGTGGAAAAGGTTGCGCAGATCCTCAATCGTATGAGCGAGCCCGTGGAAGTCGTCCCCCTCGACGTCTTCCTCAAGCTCGCCGCGAGCGACAAGACCTACAGGACCCGCTACCAGGAGGACGGCGACCCCGTCAACCTGATGCCCTGAGACACCCCTTCCATGAAAAACGCCAAGACCAAGCCGGGCCTGCCCCGAATTCTCACGACGACCGTCGGATCCTACCCCGTCCCCGACTGGCTGGCCGCGCTCCCCAGCGAGCAGGCCGTGATCGACGCGACCCGCGTCATCTTTGCCATCCAGCGCGACGCGGGAATCGACCTGCCGACCGACGGCGAACTCTACCGTTTCGATGTCAATCATCCCGACACCAACGGGATGATCGAATACTTCATCCGGCCGATGGCCGGCGTTTCCGGCGAGGTTGGCCGCTCCGCGGCGGACGAATTCTCGCGCCAGTCCGGCATGAAGTTCCGTCGCAAGCCGGCCGGGATCGTCGTCGGTGCGCTGGGCGAGGGTTCGCTCAACCTCATGGGCGACTGCCGCCGCGCCGCCGATGTCGCCGGCGGGCCCTTCAAGTTCACGGTCACCAGCCCCTACATGCTGGCCCGGACGCTCCTGGACCGGCATTACGGCAGCTTTGAGAAGCTGACGCTCTCCCTCGCCGACGTCCTGGCCGAGCAGGTTCGGGGGCTGCCCTGCGCCTGCGTCCAGGTGGACGAGGCCAACATTCCCGGGAATCCCGGCGACGCGCCCCTCGCGGCCAGCGCGATCAATCGCGTGCTCGATGCGGTCGATCCTTCCACCGAGAGATCGGTTCACTTCTGCTTCGGCAACTACGGCGGGCAGACCATCCAGAAGGGTTCGTGGCGGGCCCTCACGGATTTCCTCAATTCCCTGCACACGGGGCATCTCGTCCTCGAACTGGCGCACCGCCCCTCAAGCGACATCAACGCACTCAAGGACATTGACGCGAAAATCGGCCTGGGAATCGGGGTGATCGACATCAAGGTCAACCACGTCGAGACCGCTGACGAGGTCGCCTCCAGGATCGAGGCGGTCGAGAGGAAGGTCGGCCCCGGCCGCGTTCGCTGGGTCCATCCCGACTGCGGTTTCTGGATGCTCAAGCGCTCGATCGCCGACGCGAAGATGCGGGCGCTGGTGGCGGGCAGGAACAAATATCTCGGTATAGGGTGAGGCGTTCTCCGATGTAGCCGGGGTCCCAGACCCCGGTCCGGCCGCCTGTCTTTACTTCGCTGCGCCGGGCAAGCTCCAAGGCCGGGGATTGGAGATCGGAAATAGGACCCCAAGCCCCGGGGTCTGGGACCCCGGCTACATCGATCGATCTGAAAGGCTGGCTATGACGAGACCGGCCCGAACTCATAAGTGAGCTTCCAGGTCCTGGATTCCCCGGGGGCGAGCGTTGTCACGATGTAGGGCTCGATCGACCAGGTGTTTCCGTTTCCCCAGACGGGACAGACGTCGGGCGTGAAGTCCGCGGCGAAGCGGACGAAGGAAAGCCGGGGGTGGGAGACGTTCACCGAGAGGGGCGTGTTCGGCGGAATCTTCAGGAGCTGGAACTGGCCGTCGTCGACGCCGTGAAAGGGCCGCTTGAAGGAGAGTCGCCCGGAAGCTGAAAGGGCGAATCCGGGGTTCTCGTCGAAGGCGTACCCCGCGGGGAGGTCGCAGGTGAGCCTGCCGCCGCCCAACGCGAAGAAGGGATGCGCGAACCAGTGCAGGGGCAGGGGACGATTGCCCCGGTTTGTCAGCCGGGACACCGAGGCCAGGGTCCGGCCGGCGATTGAGACGATTCGCACCAGGTCGGTTTCCCATCCCTGGGACGCCTGGCGGGTCTCGAATTTCAGAGACCGATCCGATTGGTTCACTTCCCAGTAGCAGGGGTTCTCGACCACCGGCTGGCTTTCCGGCCCGGGCCCCACCTCGCCCACGCCAATGACAAAGCCGCGCCCGCCAACCATTGTCAGCGGCCGCTGATCGGGGAACGAACTGTGCCGAAATGACTCCGGCAGCCCCTGCCCGTTGAAAGCCCGCGGACTGGCCTCCGGCCACTCCGGCCCCGCGACAAGGTCGCCGGCCACCGGGTCCACCACGCGCCAGACATACCCCCCCCAGCAAAACCGGGACCCCTGGTGTCTCCGCTCCCCAGCATTCCCCGGATCCAGGAGCTCCACCTTCAGTTCCTCACTCGAGAGCGTAAGCATGGAGTCGTGGTATAGGCCCTTTGGCGCCTCCGAATCAGATTTCAGGTTTCAGGTTTCCGCCCTCCGCCCTCTGCAAAGATGTCTCAGGTCTCAGGTCTCAGGTTTCTGCAGAGGCGCGTCGAATCCTATTCGATGCGCCTCACCCTTATCGTCGTCGACTTCCCATCCAGGACCAGGACGAATTCCCCGAAAGGCCTGGGCAGGATCGCGATCTTGTGCCCGGTGAGCTGGTAGGGGATGTAGTCAACGCCCTCCCAGACCTGCCGGTTGTCGAGCATGAAGCGGTTTGCAGTCACCCAGCCGATGACCTTCGCACTCATGACCGTCTCCTCGCGGGGGCCCGCGGTTTCGTTGGATTTTCCGAACCGGTCCACCCAGGTCTCCTTGCTGTCCGCTGCTATGCGCGCGGCGCGTTCCCTTTCCAGCTGCACGGCGCGCGCAGTGGCCTCCTTTGCCGCCTCGGTCACGGTGTGGGCGTAGTGACGCGTGAGCGCGGAGTCGACGATAGCGATCTGGTCGGGTGTGAGCTGGTCCAGCCCCGCGTGTTCCCACTCCCGGGGGGTCATGACCTGCTTCAGGCCGGGGAAATCCGTGTCGGCGAAGGCCGCCGTGGCCAGGAGGGATAACAGGAGGATGGGGCGAAGAATCATGGCGAAAATCCTAAATCGCCGGGCTGCGCCTTGCCAATGCCCAATTGCCGCCCCGCCGGCTCAATCCTTGATGAAATCCGACCCCATGCCCTGGGCGGCGATCAGCGAGGCGAAGACACCGCCGCGGGCGACAAGCTCCGCGTAGCCGCCCTGCTCGACGATGACCCCGCCGTTCAGCACGACGACGCGGGTTGCGTTCCTGATCGTGCTCAGCCGGTGGGCGATCGTGATCACGGTTCGGTCGCGCGACAGCCGGTCGAGGGCCTCCTGGATCAGGCGCTCGCTCTCATAGTCCAGGGCTGAGGTTGCCTCGTCGAGGATCAGGACGGGCGGGTTGCGCAGGATGGACCGGGCAATCGCAATCCGCTGGCGCTGGCCGCCGGAGAGCGCGACGCCGCGCTCGCCCACGGGGGTGTCGAATCCCTCCCGCATGCGCAGGATGAACTCCTCGGCGTTAGCCAACCGCGCGGCCTGGCGGATCTCCGCGTCGGTGGCCTCGGGCTTGGCGAAGCGGATGTTGTCCCCGACGGAGCCGGAAAGCAGGAGGCTGTCCTGCATGACGACCGCAAGCTGGCGTCGGATCCACCGCATGTCCCACTCCGACTGGGGGACCCCGTCGATCAGGATCCGCCCGCCTGTCGGCGCGTAGAGCCCGAGGAGGAGGTTGGCCAGCGTGCTCTTGCCCGAGCCCGAGGGGCCGACAAAGGCGATGTGCTCCCCCGGTGAAATGACCAGGTTGAAGTCCCTGACGACGACCTTGTCCGGCGCGGAGGGGTAGGCGAAGGAGACGTGCTCGAAGACGATGTCGCCGCGGATCCGATCCTGCCGCCGGGTCCCGTGCCAGGCCTCGACGTAGCGGGAATCGACCAGCTCCTTGATGCTCGCGTAACCCTCCTTTGCCGCGAAATAGGGGTCGCTGAGCGTGATGAACATGTGGATCGGCGCGAGGATGTATCCAAACCCGGCCATGAAGGCGAAGAGCGTGCCGATCGTGAGGTGGCCGTGGATCGCCAGGATGGCGCCCCCGGCCACGACGATCATGGAGATCACCTGCATCCCGACGTAGACGTAGGTGCCGAAAAGCGCGCTCACGTAGGACTGGTCCACGCTAGTCCGGGCGTAGGACTCGCTCGTGCGGTCGAGCTCCTGCTCCGCCTGCTTCTCCTCGCCGAAGCTGCGGACCAGCCTGAGGGCGGAAATGTACTCCGAGGCGGTGCCCGTCAGCTTTTCCTGGGCCAGCCGGGCCTCGGTGTTCACCCGCTGAATCCGGCCGAAGAAGTAGAACTTCGCGACCGAGTAGACGGGGATCACCAGGAGCAGGATGAGCATCAGTTTCCAGTTCATGTAGGCGAGGGTCGCGAAGACGCACGCGCTCATCAGGATGGAGGGGAGGAGCTGGTTGAGGACCGTCGTCAGGAGCGCCTGGACCTTCTGGGTGTCGAAGGCGTACTTGGACAGCAGGCGGCCCGTCTTCTGCTGGTCGAGGTAGCTGAAGCTCAGGAATTGGAGCCGGAAGAAGATCCGGCTGCGCATCCCGACCATCAGGCGCGCCATCGCCTTGGCGATGGAGTTCGCGCCCCAGATGGAGAAGACGTAGTGGGCGAGCATGCAAAGGAGGAAAATTCCGGCGAGGGACAGGATGCCGCGAACGCTCCCGGTCCTGAGCGGGCCGTCGACAATGCGCTGGAAGATCAGTGTCGTCGGGAATGCCGCGAGGCTGCGCAGCAGCGCGAGCGCCGCGCCCCCGCGCAGTTCCCGCCGCGTCGCCCAGAGGTAGGCGAGCAGCGTTTTTTGTTCCAGCGGGTCGGGTTGGCGGGCGCTCATGCGGGCGCGGCTCAGGCCTTCACCCGCTTCGGCGCAAGGCCCCCGTGGAGCGCGGCGTAGAAGGGGTCGCCCGGCCGGATGGAGCCCCGCTCGACCGCGCCGCCCGTGAAGGCCGACTTGTAAAGCGAGGTCAGGAACTCGATCGTGCGGCGGGCGCCGTCGCCCGAGGTCGACGGCCGCGCACCGGAGTCCATGCAACGGACGATCTCCTGGAGCTGCGCGCCATGGGTCGAGCCGACATCCGGGGGAAAGGCGTCCCAGGCCCGGGCCAGGGCCGGGTCGGCGGGCTCCACCTGGGTCATCCGCCAGTTCTCGCGCTTGTACGCGTAGAGGTGGGTGAGCTCGATGGTGGCCCGCTCGCAGTCGATCCGCACGTAGGTCTCCTGCCGGGGCGAGAGCGTGCTGTTGATGATCGAGGCGCGCGCCCCGCTTGAGAATTTCACCAGGGCCATCGAGAGGTCCTCCACCTCGATCCGGTGAAGGAGGGTGTCAGCCACCGCCCTGACCTCGTCCCATTCCCCCAACAGGTCGAGCAGGTGGTCCATCGTGTGGATGCCCTGGCTCATGGTCGGGCCGCCCAGCTCCGTGGCCCAGCGGCCCCTCCAGGGAACCGCGTAGTAGGCGGCGTCGCGGTGCCAGAGCGTGTTGCAGACCGCGACAAGCGGCCTCCCCAGGATCCCCGACGCAAGCAGGCCCCGCACATGCGCGTTGGACGAAGCGAAGCGCATCTGGAAGACGCTGGCCGTGAAGCGGCCGGTCCGCGCCTCGGCGGCCCCGATCGCATCGAGCTCGGCCAGCGACGCGCAGAGAGGCTTTTCACAGAGGACGCAGGCGCCGGCCTCCATGGCGGCGATGCTCATGCCCGCGTGAAGGGAGGGCGGCGCGGCGATCAGGACCAGGTCGGGCCGCTCGGCGCGGAGCATCGTCGCATAGTCGGCGTAGGAGGCGGCGATCCCGTGGCGCTGGCAGAAGGCGGTGGCCCGGGCGGCGTCAACGTCGCAGGCGGCGACCAGGGACACCCGGCCGCCCGAGGACGCGACAGCGGCCACGTGGGCGTCGCCGATGCCGCCGGTGCCGACGAGCACGGCTCGATAGGTCTTTTCCATGTGTCCGGGCGGGCCCTTCCTAGCAGACTCTCCCGCGCTTGCCCGCGAGCCCGTGGGCCGCGGGATTGGCGCCGATCCAGCGCTCATCGATCGGGTCGCTCGCCCGCTGGTAGCGCGTGTCGCTCGAAATCCGCAGGCGATCGGCGCTCCGGTTGTCGAGTGAGGCATGGACCGTGAACATTCCGAAGGTGAGGAAATCCCCGGCCGAGAACTCCGCGGCCAGCCAGCGCCCGCCGAACTTGGAGCGCACCTGGGGGGGATTGCGGGACAGGACGCCCCGGAAGGTCCATTTTCCCTCGCGCGCGGCCTCCTTCTCGTTGGCCTTGTTCTCGCAGTAGGTGTCGACATCGCGATAGACGTAGTTTTCCAGGATATCCATGCGCTTGTGCGATCCCTCGAGGATGATAAGCCCGCCGAGCTCGAAGGAAACGTCACCATAGGGGATCCAGCAGGTCATGTGCCGATGCGTTCCCCGGCCCATGTAGGGAAGGTCGCAGTGGGGCGTGGTCCCCAGGCCCGGGGGAATCGCCCTCAGCCAGGTGAAGTCGTAGTGCCGGACCTCCTCGCCATAGAACTGGCGGTAAAAGTCGACCAGCCGGCCCGAGTAGAGCAGCCGCTGCAGGGGCTCGTTGCCCACCGTGAGCTCCTGGCTGTGCGAGACGTTCTCCGCGCCGGGCCTGGCCACCGCGTCGATCACGGGGTGGCCGGTGTCGATCATTCCAAGCCCCGCCAGGCGCTCGGTGAGGGTGGCGCGCGCGGCCAGCACGGCGTCGCGCTCGAGGTAACCCTTCATGTACAGGTAGCCGTCCTCGGCGAACCGGCGGCGCAGCTCCGGGAAATCGCCCGCCGCGCCGGAGGAGTCGCGAAGGATGCCGAGCTTGTCCTCGTCCAGGTCAAGGGCGTGCCCATGTGCGGTCAGCGCGGGAAGCGTCATCGTGCTCATTGGATGATAAGGCTATGGGGAGACGAAGGCGCGTCAAGTCCCCCTCCCCCGGAGGGGCGATCACTCAAACTTCGGCCACACCGTCCCCGGATTCGGCTTCCACATGACGTCGCCGGGGATCCGCGGATCCCGGTGCCGGTACTTCTCCATCAGCACGATCTTCTTTCGCAAAAGTTCGGTGAGGTTTTCGCCATAGAAGAAGGTGTTGTCGCCGGCCGCCGACACCGCAATTACCGGGGTGGCGGAATTTTCCAGCAGGGCGATCAGGCCCCGCGTGTTCTCGAGCTCGAGGTCGATCGTCGCCTGGAGGGCGCGGGCGTGCTGCCGGCGCTTCGCCGCATTCGGCGCCTCGAGCCAGCCGTAGACATCGGCGCACCAGGCGCAGACGCTGCGCAGCGAATGGCACCAGTGCCGGTAGGCGAGGGCGCGATCGCGCAGGTCGGCGAACACGGCCTGGGCGCGGGGATCGGCGGCGGTCGCGGCGATCCGCCGGGACAGGCGGGCGATGAGCCGGTCCAGCCTTGGGAGGACGCTCGAGTCGAAATTGCGGGTCGCATCCCGTCCGTACTCGCGGCTGATGAGGTCGAAGAGCACGTCCTTGCCCAAGTCAAACAGGCTGGGATTGTTGTGCTGGAAGCAGCCCTGGGTCTCGTAGTAGGCGCGGTCCTTCTCCGGGATCGCCTCGATGTCCGGGACGATGGGGCGGTCCCAGGTGCGCTGCCAGCAGAAGCCAAACGCGGTGAAGAGCGGCACGTTGGGCTGCCAGCTCACCGCCTCCTCAAATGCGTTCCACGCGGCGACAAGCTCCGGGGCCTGCGATTCGCCCACCCAATGGGCCGCCTGCGCCGTGAGGACTTCCGCGAGGGGGACCCGGGGGAAGAGCTGCGCGGCGCGAATGGCGGCCGGATTGGGCCACCACGGGGCGTGCTGGGGGTGGGAGAGCCCCCCGAGGGCGCTTGCCCGGCTGATCCCCGTTTCGCGCATCGCCAGGAGCTTCCTGTGGATGGCGCCGGGAAAGGGAATTCCCAGGAGCGGCTCCTGGTTCATGACCGGTCCGGGCGAATAGTGGACCGCGGGCTCGATCCCGCGCGCGCGGGACTCCCTGAGGACGGTGCGCTCGGCCGGGTCCATCTCGGTGTGGAATATCGTGCCGGCCACCCCAAGCTGCTTCGGGTAGCGGGGATGCGCGTAGGGAAGCGAGTAGCCGCGGACCAGGAGCGAGGGCGCCTCCCAGGCGACGTGGCGGCCCATGCCGGCCTTGATCGTGTCGTGCTCGATCTTGAAGGGCTCGATCCGGAGAAGGACGTCGAAGTCCGGGTTGATTTCCGCGGCCGCGGTCTGGAGATTGCGGAGGAAGCGGGCGATGCTCTCGCCGGCGGCGACAGCGACCTTCTCGTGGTTGCGCCACTCGCGGATCATGTAGGGCCCGCCGTTCCGACCGACGTAGAGGGAGGCCGTGTGCTCAAAGCCGGCCCCGCTGTCGTTTGACCAGATGGACAGGTAGGAGAGATCCGGCACGGCCTGGATGACCTGCTTGATCGCCGACCGATAATGCTCGCGGGACACGGGATGGTCCTGGGCCAGGCAGTATCGGGGCAGCCGGGACCGGAAGGGATGGTCGACCCGGGCCCCCCGAAGGGTCGGAAATTTCACGAAGAAACGCTCGGGGAAGGAACGCGGCTCAAACATGCACAATCCCGGCTTCAGGCCGTACTGGCGGCCCAACCCGGCCAGGTGCTGCATGTGCCGGAGGTTCGCCTCGAGATACATGGTCGGCCAGATGCCCGCGCTCAGCGGCGTGGCCACAAAGTGGTTGAATCCCGGCGCGTAGGTGTAGAACTGCGGGTAGTACTCGAAGGGTACCGTGTCCTCGTAGGGTAGGTGGGCCTGGAGCCCGTTCACCTCGACGTGGGTGAACCCTGTCTCCGCCAGCGTCGCGACATAGCGCTCAGGGTCAAAGCCGCGGGCCGAACGCCAGTAGCCGGTGAAACACCCGTCCCAGAGCGGGCGGTGCCAGCCGAAGCTTGCGGGCAGGAAGACGCCGCGCTCAAGCCGGGCCAGGGCCCGGTCGGGCAGGCCGCCGGCCAGAAGACGGACGGCCGCGTAGAGGAGGGCCGGTTCGTCGGCGCAAATCTCGCCTGCGCCGTCGGCGATGCGGATCCAGATCCATCCCGGCGCGGCCTTGCCCGCCGCGGACGGCAGGCGGAACCACTTGCGGCTGGCCAGGGCGACCGAGACCCCGCGGCCGGGCCGCCCCGCGGGCCGGGCCGCCTTGCCCACCATGCCGGCGAGCTCCATTGCGGCGGTGCGCTCGGCGGGAGCGGGATTGGAGGGAAAATTGATCCCGGTGAGGTTCAGAGTGGAGGGAAGCGTGGGCATGGGAAAGGGAGATGGGAGGGCCGATCCTCATCATGGGGGCAAAAGGCGGGCGAGACTAATTTTGCCCCGGGACAGGAACTTTCGGAAAGTAGTAATTAGTAATTGGTAGTTAGTAGGTTTTGGAGCGCCGGTCGGTTGGGTATTTTACCGTCCTCGATCATTGCCAACGGCTAATTTCCACTTTTGGCCCAAATGGGTTTACTGCGTCGCGTCCTTCCACTACCGATTCCGGCATGAGATTTCCCCCGTTTGTCGCCCTGGCATTTGCCCTCGCGGCAATCCCCGCGGCGTCCGCCGCCCCGCAGGTCGATTTTGGCTACGCCTTCGGCTACCCGCACCGGATAACCGTCGCTCTCCCGGACAGCGGTGACAAGACCCTCGTCGACTGCGCGCCGGGGCAGGTCACCCTGTCGTGGACCTACGACAACCTCATGACGCTGCCGGTTGCCACCTTCGAGACACCCAGGACCCAGTGGCATGTCGTGCTCAGGCCGGAGGTTGACGGCGAAAAATTCCCCGGGGGCTCGTGGAGCCGGGCCGGCGGATGGCTGCCGGTCCTGGACGACGTCTTCACCAGTCCGGGCGTCACGGCGCGGATGGAGATCGTCGGCGCGGCATCCGCTGCGATTGTCCGCGTGGAATTCAGGAGCGTCGACACGTCGCGGAGCCACCGGGTGGGCATTGACTGCACCGTTCCCGGGCATTGGCTGGGCGTCAATCCGAGCTTCGTGGATCCGACGGATCCCCTCCGTCCCCACGACGTCCTGGTCGCCGGATGGATGGCTCGGGCGGACCGGGTGATCATCGCCGGATTCGGCGGGGAAAAGTACCGGGGCGGCGACAACACGGTCTACCCCGAGGTCACGCTTGGGCCCGGCGAGACGAAGGTGCTCTGGATCATCCGGCCCTACGAGGCCTACCCGTCCATGCTCCCGGAGATCAGGAGCCGGGACTGGGCCGGGGAATTCGCCGCTTCCGAGCTTGTGTGGCGGAAGCTGATTGACCGGGCCGCCCGGCTGGAACTCCCCGATCCGGGGATCCGCAATGCCTACTATGCGGGGCTGGCGGACGTGTTCATCATGCGCGAGCCCGTGCCCCACGGCTACATCGGGACGACGCCCGGCACGGAGATGTACCGGGCGGCCAATCCCTGCGAATCGGCGATCGCCGGGGTCGACCTCGACCAGGCGGGACTGCCCGTCGAGGCGCTCGTGGGCTACCGGCTCAACCTCGACCTTCAGGGCTTTGACGGATGCTGGGAGGAACCGCAGGGATGGACGCACGACTGCTGGATGGCCTCGGGATTCAAGGCCTGGTTCACCATGGAGCACTACCTGGACACCCGGGACCGCGCCTTCCTGGAGACGATCTTTCCGCGGATGCTCGCCAACACCCGCTGGCAGGGGCGCGCCCGCGCCCGCACCCGCGTCCTGGTGAACGGCCGCAGGACCCTCGACTACGGGCTGCTTCCGCCCGGCATGGGCGACGCCGGGCTGAAGAACGGCGACAGCCTCTACGGGGTGTTTCTTCCCCACAATATCTGGGCCCTCTATGCCGACGAGATGACGCTGCGCGCGGCGCGGATCCTCGGGCTGCGGGCGGAGGCGGCGGAGGCCGGGGCGATCTACGAGGCGGGCCGGGCCGACCTGCTGGTGGCGATCCGGGGCGGCGCCATCCAGGAGGAGGGTTACCGCTGGATTCCGGGTGTCGCCGGCAAGACCTCCGGCAGCCGCTGGGGCGCCCTCAATGCGGCCCTGCCCTGCAGGCTGCTTGCACCCGACGATCCGTTGATCACCGGGACAATCCGGAAGATCGAGTCGAGGGAGAGCCCGGGCGGAATTCCCATGCACACCGGCTGGATGGAGGATGGGATGTGGGTGGCGATCACCCTCGACAACCTGGCGGAGGCCGAGCTGCTGCGCGGAGACGGCGACTCCTTTGCAAAATACCTTTACGCGACGATCAACCACGGGACGCCGCTTTACTCCTGGTGCGAGGAGCGCGGCCCGGAGCGCGGGGCGGCAAAGACCAGCGGGGACCGCCAGCACCTGTGGACGCCGGTCGCCGTCGTCCGCGCGATTCGCGACAGCCTGGTCTTCGAGGATGGCGACACGCTGCACCTCGCCCGCGGCGCCGACCGCTCGTGGCTGGCCCGGGGTCCGGTTGGGGGCGACGGATTCAGGACGCACTTCGGCACGCTTTCCTACCGGCTTGACTACCGGTCGGCGCCCGGCCGGGTGTCGGGCGCCGTTTCGCTCGTGGGGGGCCGTCCGCCCGCGGTCCTGAGGGTGCACGTCCGGCTGCCCGACGGATTGTCCATCCGGACCGTTTCCGATCCCTCCGCCCGGATCGTGGACGGGGGCGCGACCGTCGAATGGACAAATCCCCCGGCTCGCCTCAGCTTCACGGCGGATG
Source organism: uncultured Opitutaceae bacterium (assembly GCA_903891325.1). Classification (GTDB taxonomy): domain Bacteria; phylum Verrucomicrobiota; class Verrucomicrobiia; order Opitutales; family Opitutaceae; genus Palsa-1447. The sequence continues at coordinate 28,829 of CAITEC010000023.1, read as the reverse complement.
TTGGAAAGTAGCCCCGCGATTCCACCTGAACGGACCCGCCTGTTCCTGGCGGGAGCGCTGCTGTTCGGCGTGGTCCTGGCCGCCTATTGGCCGGCGCTGTCCGGCGGCTTCGTCTTCGATGACGGACCCTTCCTGATCCAAAGCGACCTCATCCGGTCCTCGGCCGGCCTGCGGCGATTCTGGTTCAGCACCCTGCAGACCGACTATTGGCCGGTGACCTACACGGCCTTCTGGGCCGAATGGCGGCTCTGGGGCGCGCACCCCCTTGGCTACCACGCCGTCAACATCGCCCTCCATGGCGCCGAGGCGCTGATGCTCTGGGGAATCCTCCGCCGGCTCCGTCTCCCGGGTGCTTACCTTGCCGCCTTCCTGTTTGCGGTGCATCCGGTGAACGTCGAGTCGGTCGCCTGGATCATCCAGTTGAAAAACCTGATGGCGATGCTCTTCACTTTGGCCTGCGTCCGGTGTTTCCTGGAGTCGGGAATCCCCGCGGCGGAACCTCTGCGGAAGGGAAGGTGGTATGCCCTGAGCCTGCTCTGCTTCGCCCTCGCCATGCTGAGCAAGGGCTCGGTCGCGCCGCTGCCCCTCGTGCTCCTGGGCATCGCCGCGTGGAAGCGGCGACTGTCGCGCCGCGACGCGCTCTGGTCGGCGCCCTTTTTCTGCGCGGCCGCGGCGCTGGCGGCAGTGGACGTGTGGTTCCAGAAGCACGGGACCGGGGTGGCAATCCGGGACGCCGGGCTGGCGGAGCGGCTTGCCGGGGCGGGGGCCGCTGTCTGGTTCTACCTCTACAAGGCGGTCCTTCCGCTCAACCTGGTGTTTGTCTATCCCCAGTGGCACATCCGCGCGGGAAATCCGCTCTGGTGGATTCCGCTACTGGCCGCGCTTGGTTTCACCGCGCTGCTCTACCGCCGCCGCGCGGGACCCGCCCGTCCCCTGCTTTTCGGCTGGTGCTATTTCTGCGCGGCGCTGGTCCCGGTGATGGGCTTCACCGACGTCTACTTCATGAAATTCTCGCTCGTGGCCGACCACTATGCGCACCTTGCGCTCATCGGCGTGGTTTGCCTGGCGGGAGCGGGATGGGCGCGCTGGGACGCCCGGTCCCGGCCGGTGGCGGTGGTTCGGGGCGCCCCGGTCACCCCGGCCCGGCTCGCCGGGGGCGCGGTGATCGTCGCCCTCGCCGTCCTCACGTGGCGCCAGTGCGGGATCTACCACGACTCCCGCAGCCTCTGGTCGAGCGTCCTGGCGGCAAACCCGGAGTCCATTCCCGCCCAGAACAACCTCGGGAACGACCTCAACGCGGCCGGGCGCCCCGACGAGGCTCTCGCCCATTACCGCGAGGCGCTCCGGATCGACCCCGCGCTCCCGAATGCGCACAACAACATCGGGATGATCCTCGCCCAGATGGGCCGGCTCCCGGAGGCGGCGGCCGAGTTCGACGAGGCGCTGCGGCTCAATCCCCACGATCCGGAGGCGCTCGTCAACCAGGGCTTGGTCCTCAAGGGCGAAGGACGCACCGGGGAGGCGATCGCCGATTTCCAGCGCGCGCTCGTGCTTGAGCCCGGAAACGCGGACGCGCAAAGCGACCTGGGGATCGCGCTGGTGGCCGAGGGACGGCTGCCCGAGGCCGCGGCGGCATTCGGCGAGGCGGTCAGGCTCAGGCCCGAGAACGCCGACGCGTACGGATACCTCGGCGCGGCCCTTGCCGACACGGGGCGGGCAGACGAGGCGATCAGGGCCTATCAGTCGGCGATTCGGCTGGGTTCGAACCAGCCCAGTCTCCTGTTCAACCTCGGGAATCTCCTGGCCCAGGCCGGGCGCCTGCCCGAGGCGATCGACGCCTTCGGCAGGGCGGTCGCGCTGAAGCCAGACTACGCGGAGGCGCACGCCAACCTGGGGTCCGCGCTGGTCAATGCGGGCCGGCTCGACGAGGCGGTCGGAGAGTTGCGGAAGGCCGAGCAGCTCAATCCCGGCTACGCGCAGATTCACCGGAACCTGGCCGTGATCCTGAGGGCACTGGGCCGCGAGGGCGAGGCGAGGGGCGAGGAGGAGGCCGCGCGGCGCGCCGGCGCGGGCAACTAGCATGATATCACGGATCCGAAGGCTGGTGGGATGGGAGGGGGCGCTGATCCTCGCGGCGACCCTGGCCGCCTATTTTCCGGCGCTGGGCGCCGGCTTTGTCTGGGACGACGATGCGTACGTGACAAAGCCGGCGCTGCGCGGGCTGCACGGCCTGTGGCGAATCTGGTTCGAATTGGGGTCGACCGAGCAGTACTACCCGCTGCTGCACGGCGCCTTCTGGGTCGAGCATCGGCTGTGGGGGGACTGGGCGCCGGCGTACCACCTGGTGAATGTCCTGCTGCATGCCGCGGCCGCGTTCCTGTTCATGCTCGTCCTGCGGCGCCTGCTGCCGCAGGGGGCCGGGTCAAGGGTGCCCCTTTTCGCCGCGCTTCTCTTTGCGCTGCACCCGGTGTGCGTGGAGTCCGTCGCGTGGATTTCCGAGCAGAAGAACACCCAGTCCACGGTGTTTTACCTGCTGGCCGCGCTTTTCTACCTGAAGTGGGAGTCCGGGGGCCGTGGATCGCGGCGGCTGTATGGGGCGGCCACGCTCCTCTTCGTCGCGGCACTCCTTAGCAAGACGGTATCGGCGACCCTTCCGGCGGCGCTCCTGGTCGTGGCCTGGTGGCGGCGTGGGCGGATCTCCTGGCGGGAGGATGTCAGGCCGCTGGTGCCATGGATTGTGCTTGGCGGGGCGGCCGGCGTCTTTTCCGGCTGGGTGGAGCGAACGTACATCGGGGCGAGCGGATCGGCCTTCGCGCTGGACCTGGCCGGCCGATTCGTCCTGGCGGGACGCGTGACCCTCTTTTACCTCGGCAAGCTGCTCTGGCCGCTGGACCTCAGCTTCACCTATCCGCGCTGGCAGGTGGACGCGACGGTCGCCTGGCAATGGCTTTTTTCCCTGGCGGTCATTGCGCTGACCCTCGCGCTCGCGTTGCTCCACCGCCGGACCCGCGCCCCGCTCGCCGCCTGGCTCTTCTTCGTCGGGTCGCTCGTCCCGACGATCGGCTTTTTCAACATTTACGCCTACGTCTTCTCCTACGTCGCCGACCACTGGCAGTACCTCGCCAGCCTGGGCGTCTTCGCCCTGGCCGCCGGGGCCTGGGATGCTGAAATTAGAAAGGGAAAATTAGTAATTAGTAAGGATAGCACGAGGGGAGGAGAGGGAGTTAGGACAAGGCGAATCTCGCGTGATCACTTACCAATTACTACTTTCACCTTTACGAAAATCGCCCCGATTTTCGTATGCGTCGTGCTCGGAGCGCTCACGTGGCGGCAGTGCCGCCTCTATCACAGCAAGGAGACTCTCTACCTCGGCACGCTCCGCGCTAACCCGAGGGCTTGGATGTCCGATAACAACCTGGGCAACCTCTATTCCGCGCAGGGGCGCTATGCGGAGGCGATCTCCCACTACGATTCGGCGCTGCGGGTCAGGGAGGATCTCGCCGAGGCGCACTACAACCTGGGCCTGGCGCTGATGAGGACGGGCCGCATCGAGGAATCGGTGCCGCAGTTCCGAAGGGCGATCCGGCTGGAGGATCACGACCGGCGGGGCAACGACCCGGCGCAGGCGGCTCCCTTTGACAACCTGGGCCTGGCGCTGAACTTGCTCGGGCGCCCCGAGGAGGCGATTCCCTGCTTCCTTGAGTCGCTGAGGATAGCGCCGGACGCGCCTGACGTGGAGTACAACCTGGGCAACGCCTATGCGGCGGCCGAGCGATGGACCGATGCTCTGGGCCGCTATCGGCGGGCGCTCCAGCTCAGGCCCGACTACGCCGCGGTTCACACCAACATGGGCGCGGTGCTCGCGCAGACCGGGCACGTCCCGGAGGGCGTCGCGGAGCTGCGGGAGGCCATCAGGATCGATCCGGGCTACGCCTCCGCGCACGATATCCTCGGCCAGATCCTGGGCGGGGAGGGGTTCGACCGGGAGGGGAGGGCCGAGCTGGAGGAGGCCGCCCGCCTGAAGGCGGCGGCCGGGCAAACGGGTCGGTAGGCGGTAAATCAGTTTGAAATGAAAGCGACCGCTCCCATGCTCCCGGGCGTGTTTGCAAGCGTATGGCGGAGGATCAGGGACTTTTCCGGGATCGGGGGCAGCTCGCACCTGTGGACCCGATGGATCGTGCTCCGGGCGGTCGGAATTGTCTATTGCGTCGTCTTTGCCGGGGTCGTCGCGCAGGCGCGGGTGCTGGTGGGTCCCCGCGGGCTCGCACCGATGGGGGACTTTCTCCAGGACCAGCTTGCGCAGGGGCCCGGGCCGCTTGCCGCGTTCCTGAGGGCCCCGGGTATCTTCTGGATAAACGCGGGCGACGGCATGATCGCCTTCGTCGGCTGGCTCGGACTCGCGGCGGCCGCGGCGCTTGTGCTCAACCTCTGGCCCCGGATGGCGCTGTTCACCTGCTGGGCCGCCTTCCTTTCGTTCGTCAGTCCGGGGCAGTTCTTTGCGGCGACCCAGCCCGACCAGCTCATGATCGAGGTCGCGCTGCTGTGCATTCCCTTTGCCCCGGCCGGATTCCGACCCGGGCTGGGGGAGGCGTCCCCGCCGCGCCCGATCGCGCTCTTTGCTGTCCGCCTGCTCCTTTTCCGGGTGATGTTCGAGGCGGGGATCGCGAAATTTGTGCTCGGCGGGGCGCTCTGGCGGAACCTCACGGCGATGGACATCATGTACCAGTCCGCGCCCTTCCCGACGATCCTGGGGTATTACGACTTCCACCTGCCCCACGCCTACCACGTTCTGGAGATCGCCCTCACCTTCATTGTGGAGATTCCCGCCCCGCTGCTGGCCGTCTTTGCCGGCCGCCGCGGCCGGTGGATCGCATTCGTGACCTGGACCCTCTTCCACGTCGGGATCCAGCTCACGAACAATTTCGGCTGGCTGAATGTCGCCTCGATCGGCCTGGGTTTCCTCTTCCTGGACGACCAGATGCTCGCCGACGCGGCCCGGCGGCTGCGGATCGGCCGCGCGGCCCGTTTCCTGGCCCGGCCGCCCGTTCCGGCCCCGGTGGTCCGGGGCTGGCGGCTCTGGGGCCTGCGGGTGATGCTCGGCTTCCAGTTCGCGCTCGGCCTTTGCTTCTTCCTGCTCGCAGACACGGATCTGGCCCGGGTGGTGCCCGGGCCGGTCGCGCGGGCAGCCAACGGCGTCTTCGGGGCTTTCCGCAGCTCGAACGGCTACCTGCTCTTCGGGAACATCATGACCTCCCGCTACACGGTGGAACTGGAGGGCTCCAACGACGGGGGTGAGACGTGGCGAACCTATGACTTCCGCTACATGCCCCAGCAGGAGGGCCGGATTTCCCCCTTCATCGCGCCCTGGTATCCCCGGTTTGAGGCGATCCTCCAGAACACGAGCGTTGTGACCCGCGCGTCCCCGCTCTTCCCGGCGGTCGCCGCGCACCTCCTTCGCAGGGATCCGGACGTGGTCGCCTTGTTCGAGCGCGACCCGTTCCCGGGCCGGCCGGCGACGATGATCCGGATGTCAATTTACCTCATGAAGTTCACGGACCTGGACACGCATTCCCGGACGGGTGATTTCTGGACGAAGGAGTACAGGGGCGACTATATGCCGGTGATGTACCTCGATGAACATGGAGCCATTGTCCAGGCGGGATGACCGCCGCGGTTTCCGCCGCGTTGCCGCCCTCGTCCTGGCCGTCGCCGCCCTGGCGGCGGCTGCCCGCCTCGGGGCCGGGGAGATCGCCGCAGGCCGGGGCTTTACGCTGCCGGGAATCGGGCTCGATCTGGTCCCCATCCCGGCCGGGACCTTCGTCATGGGCAGCCCGCCCGGCGAGCCGGGCCGCGACGCCTGCGAGGGCCCCCTGACGCGCGTGACCCTTTCGCGGCCCTTCTGGCTCGGCCGCACCGCCGTGACCCACGGGCAGTGGAAGGCGGTCATGGGAACGGACCTTTCAGCCCAGGTGCGGAAGGCCGTGAGGGCGGATGTCGACGTGTCCCGCTTCCTGCTCGGCACGGGCGACAATGTGGCCATGTATTATGTGAACTGGTACGACGCCGCCGCGTTCTGCGCCCGGCTGAACCGGCTCGCACGGCGGGACGGTTCACTGCCGCCGGGCTACGAATACCGTCTTCCGACCGAGGCGGAATGGGAATACGCCTGTCGGGCGGGTACCACGGGCCCGACCTGGGCCGGGCCGATGGAGCTCCTCGGCCGGAGCAACGCCCCGGTCCTCGACGACATCGCCTGGTACGGGGGAAACAGCAGTGTCGGCTATGTCGGCCGCGGCATGGACACCGCGGCGTGGGGGGAGAAGCAGTATCCCGGCGGCCTCGCGGGCCCGCGCGATGTCGGGCTCAAGGCGCCCAACCCTTGGGGGCTCAGCGACATGCTCGGCAACCTGTACCAGTGGTGCCTGGACTTTCCCTCCACGCGGCTGCCCGGCGGCGAGGTCACCGATCCGGCCGGGCCTCCCAGCGGCACCGACCGCGCCCTGCGCGGGGGCACCTGGCACAGCGACGCCACCCTGTGCCGCTGCGCCTCCCGGCCCTGGAGCGTCCCGTCGGACCGCACGCTTTTTGTCGGTTTTAGGATCGCCCTTGCCCCAGCGATGGGCCATTGATTTTAAATCATGAACCCCACGTCGTTTCTCAGAATGCTCGCGGTCGCATCGGCCTTTGTCGCCGCCGCCGCCGTCCACGCCTCGGGCGTGTTTGTGGATGCGGTTGTCGATGTCACTCCTGAAGGCAAGGCCGCGGCGACACCCGGTCCGGGAAATCCGGTCTACTACCTTCCCTATACGGTCGGCTATTCTGAGAAGGGCGCCTGGCCCGCGGAGGCGCTGCCGTCGATTGCGCAGGTTCAGCGCCAGGTTGCGGTCGCGCTCGCCTCGCGGGGATACCTCCTGGGCAGCAGGAAGTCTCCGCCCACCCTGCTGCTCACCCTGCGCTGGGGACGGCTGGCGCCCGCTTCCGACTTTGCCCGGATCGACAACCTCGACGACGACATGGCGACGCTTGTCGGCGGCCTGAGCAAGGGCAACGACATCAACGACCCGTCCGAGGCGTTGAAGACCCAGTTCCGGAGCGACGCGTCCAGTCACCGCTACTACCTGGTCATCGAGGCCTACGACTTTGCGGCGGCGACCCAGAAGAACAAGATTCCCCTCTGGTGCGCCCGGGTCAGCACGGACGCCGTGGGCGAAACGCTGGCGAGCGCAATGCCGTCCCTGGTTGCCGTCGCCGCCCCGCTGCTCGGCGAGGACGTGCGGCCGCGGGTGATCGCGGCGCCCTGAACCTTGACCAATCGCCCGGGCGGTGCTTCATGGGTGGACCCATGAAGATCCGATTCCTTGCCTGCCTCTGCCTTGCGGCCTGCGGCTTCGTCTGCGCGGCCGCCGCCGCGCCGGCGGGCCTCTCCGGCCGTTGGAAGCTCAACCTCGACCGCAGCTCGGCGATCAAGCCGTGGAGCGCCGAGACGGTCGTGATCCACGCCGACGGCGACGTGGTGACGATCGACCGCAGGTTCGTCTGGGGAATGGACCGCAGGGTTTCGGACACGACCTCCGTCAGGGCCGACGGCAGGACCGTCCTGGCCAATCCCGTCGCCTACTGGATCGACAGCTGGTACAACAACGCCTACATCGGCGCCGATCACCTCAAGCGCGTCTCGGGCGAGTGGCTGGAGCCCGGTCGCGTGCTGAAGATAGAGACGAGGCTGTCGCTGAATGTGCAGCAGGGCGAATTCCCCATCCATATCTATGAGGAGTACCGGGTTTCCGCGGACGGGCGGACGCTGACCCTCCTCGAGCTCCGGTCCACGCGCGACCAGGCCCTGACCTACGTCTTCACCCGCGAATAATCCGGACCCGCCATGAAACGATTCCTCTTTCTCCTCCTGCTCTCCCTCTCGCTGGCCTGGATCGCCCCCGGCCTGCGCGCAACCCCGGGCGAGCCCGGCCCCGCCCCGGCGACCGCATTTGCGATCGCGGTCCGCGACAACTGGGAGATCAAGGGAGGGCTGCCCGAGAACGCCCTGGTCCTCAGCCTCCAGGGGCTCGCCAACACCGATGCGCCGCGGCTTTACATCGACTACCCGGTGAGCTGGCACTTCCACGACTTCAGCCCGGTCAAGCGGCTCTACGAGGAGACCCACCATGTCGTCTTCACCCAGCTCGACGGCCCCGAGGCGGCCCTGCGGGCCCTCGGGCACTTTGCGCGCGGCTACGTGGTCTGGGACAAGCAGGTGCGCACCTCCCTGAACGTGGCCTTCACCGCGGCGGGAATCATGCGGGCCGTGGTCGTCGACGACGACCTGATCCCCCTGGCCCGGAAGATGGGCCTCAAGCCCCTGGCCGACTACCGGGGACTCTTCGAGGGGCAGAACGACACCCAGATCTACACCTGGGCCTACGACCATTACTGGAACCAATGCAGCCGCGACTATCTGGTCTGGATGGGCGGCGCCGCGGGGAATGTCATGGAGCCGGGGGTGGCCGACCTCGCGATCGCCTTCCACGCCTTCGTGGCCGACCTGTCGGCGGATCCCAGGCTTCCCGACGAGCTTGCGTTTCACAAGCGGATCCTTGCGCAGATGAAGCCCGGATCCTTCATCTTCGGGTGGCACCCCTACCTGAAGGACACCGAGGGGCAGTGGATCACGCTGACCTCCGGCTACGGGCTGAAGGTGATCGGCCTGAACACATTTCCCAACGGCACCTTCCTCAGCCAGATCGGGTTCTCCCCGGGCTTTCACTTTCACAACAACAACCACGTCACCCGCAATTCGACGCTCGTCCCGGAGAAGAAGGTCTACATCGCCCTCGAGCAGTCCGACGCCATGGGCATCGGCGCCTGGATTGAGCCGGAGCGCGGCCAGATCCCCTACGCCTGGGACGTGGGAATCGACGGCATCCGCTGGTACCCGGGGATCATCGAGATGTTCTCCCGGGACCAGAAGCCCAACGACTACTTTGTCGGGGGCCAGTCCGGCTACATGTACCCGGTCGCCGTCCCGGCGGACCGCTTCCCCGGGCTGATGGATGAGATGAACCGCGGGATGGCGCTGTGCGACGAGCATGTCGTGGGCGTCCTCGACCACACGCAGCGGGGGGCGCCCGTGCCCGTCGGCTACTGGGACCTGCCCAAGCGAACGGTCGACGAGTTCTATGCCTATGCTCCCGGTGCGATCGGCTTCGTGAACGGGTACGCGGCCGCCCACACCTACGACCTGCGCAATGGCCAGGCCTTCCTCTCGTACGACTACTACCTCGACCAGAACCGCGCGGTGGACGACGTCGTCGCCGACCTGAACGAGCTCATGCGCCTGAACCCGAAGCGGCCCTATTACCTCTTCATCCACGTCCGCGAGTCCAACAGCATCAAGCGCGTGAAATCCATCATCGCCCGGCTCGACGAGAGCCCGGAGGTGGTTCCCCTCGACACCTTCCTGAAGCTCGCGGCGGGCAACAAGACCTACGCGACGTTCTACCGCAACGAGCCGCCCCATTCATCCCTGCCATGAGTTCCACAGCGACCCTCCAGGCCCAGCCGGGCATCGATTCCCATTATCCGCTGACCGCGGACCAGATCGCCGCGTTCCGCCGCGACGGGTTCGTCAAGCTCAAGCATGTCCTGTCCGCCGAGGTGCTCGCCCACTATGGCGACATCATCACCGCCGAGGTGAAGCGGCTCAACACGATGCACCTGCCGATCGAGAAGCGCGACACCTACAACAAGGCGTTTCTCCAGGTGGGCAATATCTGGACCCACAATGAGACGGTGAAGGAATTCTGCATGAGCAGGCGCCTCGCGCGGATCGCCGCCGAGCTGATGGGGGTCAAGGGCGTCAGGATGTACCACGACCAGGCGCTCTACAAGGAGGCCGGCGGCGGGATCACGCCCTGGCATGCCGACCAGTTCTACTGGCCCTTTGCGGGCGACAACTGCGTGACCGTGTGGATTCCCCTCCAGGAGACGCCGGCGGAGCTGGGGCCGCTCGCGTTCGGCGTGGGCAGCCACCGCTCGAAGGTGGGCCGGGACATCACGATCAGCGACGAGAGCGAGGCGCGGATCGGCCGCTCGATGCGCGAGCAGAACTTCAAGGTCGTCAACACGCCCTTCGACCTGGGCGAGGTGAGCTACCACTACGGCTGGACCTTCCACCGGGCGGACCCGAACGTGTCGGACCGGGCCCGCCGCGTCATGACGATCATCTACATGGAGGACGGCATGCGGCTGGCCCCGCCGGCCCGCCTGAACCATGAGCAGGACCGCAACGCGTTCATGTCCGACGTCGAAGTCGGCGCGGTCATCGACGGCAAGCTGACCCCGGTGATCTACCGGGCGGATTGACGCGGGGCTAGGCGCCGCCGGACTTTTTGGCAACGACCAGGTCCTGGAAAGTGAGGAAGTCCGGGCGCCCGGACCATGAACCGTAGCGAATGGGCTCGGCGATCGCCAGCCCGTTCCCGGTGAAGCAGCCCCGGATCAGGCTCTCCTGGTAGGCGACTGTCTCCTCGGGCTTGTCCTCCCGCAGGATGACGCAGTCGGGACGCGGAATTCGCGGCGCGAACGCGCTTTTGCCCGCGTCCATCAGCGCCTCGGACTGCGGGTTGAGGATGAAGTAGCTGATCAGGCAGCGCCCGCCCGGCGCCATGACCCGCGCGATCTCCGCGAGGTAGTGCCGCATGTCGTCGGCGAGCATGTGGGTGAAGACGGAGGTGAGGAAGACGAAGTCGAAGTGCCCGTCGGGGTAGGGGAAGCGGTACTCGGTGGGCTGGCACTTTCCGCCCGGATTGTAGTACTGGTTGAAGATGTTGGCGTGCCGGAACCGGAAGCGCGGGTCCCGGGGCGTGATGCGGCGCAGGCACCAGTCGATCCCGACCTGCATCACGTCGAATCCCTCGTAGGAGCCCCTGGGGGAAAGATAGCGCATCAGGGGGACGGCCATCCGGCCGCAGCCGCAGCCCACGTCCAGGACGCGGTCGTCGGGTTTCAGCCCGCCGATGCCCGTGAAGTACCCGAAGAACTCCTCGCCCAGCCCCTTGAAGTCCCCGCCGCCCACCAGCGCGCTCAGCTTCCGGGGCGGGACCAGGTCGTCCGCGCGCCCGAGCAGGGAGGCCAGCCGGTCGGAAAGGGCGAAACGGATCCTCTTGAGTTTTCCCATGCCGGATTCTTGGAAGCCGGGCGGGGGCTTGTCAGCCACTAATGCAAAGGGTGAACAATGGAGCCAGGGTCTGGGCTTGTTCGGCGGGGCGCAGTGGAGACGGAGCCCCGGACCGGCCTCTGGGAGGCCGGCTACATTCGATCCGACGCGCGCTACCAGCGGGCGGGGGTGCCCGGGGGGCGGACGTACTCCTGCGGGTGGACGATCCCGCGGGCGAGGGGGTTGAGCCGCGCCAGGAGCTCCGGGGAGGCGTGGTAGCCCCAGCGGGTCCGGTTCCACGAGGAGCCGTAGCGGTAGACCGTGATCCGGCGCTCGCCGGGGTTCACGCGCTTGGCCGAGCCGTGGCAGGTGGCGTCCGCGAAGACGATGGCGTCACCGGCCTTCATGTGCACCTCGACCGCGCCGGCAATCCCGTCGACCGAGCCGCCGCTTGTGCCGTCCGTCCACTCGAGGTGGCGGTCCTGCCGCTTGAAGTCGGGGTGGGCGATGTTGGACTTGTGGGAGCCGGGGATGACCATCGTCGCCCCGTCCCCGGGACCGATGTCGGTGAAGGCGGTGAGGACGTTCACCTGGGCGCACCCGAAGCGGTTGTTCTGGAACTTGAAGGCCATCCGCTTGGCGGCATCGTGCCCGCCGGCGTGCAGGGCGATCGCCTCGCCGGGACCCCGGATCGTGAAGAAATTCTCGTCGATGAAGAGCGGGCCGTGGTGGTAGTCGAAGGTTCCCTGGCCGTCGATGAACCGCATGACGAAGTTGATGTGATTGGGGTGGTCGATCATCCGCTCAAAGGCCGGGTCGAGCTCGTACACCTGCTGGTAGCTGATCCCGCGGTGCTCGGGGTGGTCCTCGCGCTGCACCCAGCCGTGCCAGCCGCTCCGGGGAAGCGAGCGGGGAATCCGGTCGATGGCCGCGTTGCCCGCGGCGACCTCCTCGGTGCTGAGGGCCCCGCGGATGACGACAAAGCCCTGAAGGTCGAATAGGTACTCCTCGAGCTCGGTGGGGATCCGGCCGGTGGGGACTGCGATGACGGGGCTGGGGAGGCTGAGGTCGCGAAAGCGTTGTTCCATGGGGGCACTATAGACGATTTTTCCAAAATTTCCTTCCGTTTAGTCGGAAAATATTCTCATATGGTAACCTGTGGCGCGTCATTCCCAGCCTTCCGCAATCGACCGCCATGAGCCCGCGCTCGGGTTCCGGGTGTGGCGGATGAGGGGCGCGGGCCCGATGGACGTCGCGCACACCCACCCGGACATCGAGATCAACTACCTCTTCCGGGGCGGGTTCTCGTACCTGCACGGGGGTGCGGCGACCCGGGTCGAGGCAGGCCGGTTCACCATCCTTTGGGGCGGGGTGCCCCACCAGGTCCTCCCGCCAGGCCTGATCGACGAGGGGGTCTGGATCACGCTGCCCCTCGCCTGGTTCCTGGAATGGAGGCTGCCAAACGGCCTGCACGACCGGCTCCTGGCCGGCGACATCATCTCCGCCCCGCCGGCCGCCGCCGACCGCGCGCTGCTCGAGCGATGGCTGGACGACGCGGAGAGCGGGGATCCGCGCCGCCGGCGGGTGCTGCAGCTCGAGATGGAGGCGCGGATCCATCGCCTGGCGCTCGATCTGCCCCGCCGGCGGGCGGAGGCACCGGCGAGTCCCGGGGGGTCCGCGCAGATGGCCGGGATCACCCGCCATATTGCGCAGCACTACCGCGAGCCCATCGCCGTCCGCGACATTGCCGCTGCGGTCGGGCTCCATCCCAAGTACCTCATGCGGGTCTTCAAGCGCCAGTGCGGGGTGGGGGTGTGGGAGTATGTGACCCGGCTGCGGGTATCCCACGCGCAGCGCCTGCTGATCACCGGCGATGCGAAGGTTGTGGATGTGGCGATGGAGAGCGGCTTCTCGTCGCTGGCGCCCTTCTATGCGGCCTTCGCGCGCCATTCGCGGGGCATCCGCCCGCTCGCCTACCGGCGCCAGCACCATTTGAGCGCCCTGGATCGAATGTAGCCGGCATCCCAGAGGCCGGTGTTCGGAGCGTACCGCCCGATCTCCGGCGTCTGGGACCCCGGCTACAACGGGAAGGTGTGGCTCCCCATTCAAACAGTCCCACGAGCGATCTTTCCGATCTTCCCGTCCTTCCTGTTCAATTCCGATTTCCGACTCAGGGTTGCCGCGCCTTTGCGAGGCTGCCGGCCTGGTCCCACTGCACCCGCGCCTCGTCGGCCCGGCCCAGGGAGCGCAGCGCCAGGCCAAAATTGTAGTGGGCGGTCGCGTTGCCGGGATCCAGCCGGAGCGCCCGCTCAAAGAGGGGCACCGCCTCGGCCAGCCGGCCGGACTGGCTGAGCGCATTTGCAAGGTTGATGAGGGCCGCGACGTAGTCCGGATTGAGGCGCACCGCCTCCTGCAGGCTGGGAATCGCATCCGCGAGGTTTCCGGCCTGGGCGAGCGCCAGGCCGAGGTCGTAGTGGGCCTCCGGCAGGCCCGGGTCGATCCTCAGCGCCTCCCGGTACTGAGCGGGAGCCTCGTCCGCCCGCCCGTTCCGCGCGAGGGCGTTGCCCATCTCGTCGCGGACCCGCGCGACCTCGGCGGGGTCCCGCGTCCCGCCCCCGGGGGCGAGCGCCCTCTCAAAGTGGCCCATCGCATCGTCGATCCGTCCCAGGTCGGAGAGGGCCGCACCCAGGTTTTCCTCGGCCTCCGGATATTCCGGGCGGATGGCCAGGGCCCGGCCGTAGCTGTCGGCGGCCGCGGCGGGGCTTCCGGCGTTGCGCAGCGCGACACCCCGGTTGTTGAGCGCGAGCCACGACCGGGGGTTGGCGGCTACGGCGCGGGTCCAGAAGGGCAGCTCGCCGCGATAGGATTTGGCGATTTCGCGGGCCTCGGCCCCCAGCAGGCCGGCGATCCCGGCAAGGACGAGCCACGGCCAGCGAAATGGGCGGGGATGGTCGAGAAAGCCCGCGCCGATGCCCGCGGCGGCCAGCCCGACGACGCCGGCCAGGGAGACATAGGCGAGGTGGTCGGCGACCCAGGACAGCCGCTGGTAGGCCATGGGGACCAGGCCGAGCGCCGGCAGGAGGCCGAGGAGGAATAAGCCGAGGCCGAAGAGGGTGGTGCGTTCCCAGACAATCGGTTTTTCGCCCGCTGAGGGAGCGCGCCGGCTGCGAAGCCACAGCCAGGCGGCGATGGCCGCGAACGCCGCCCAGGGCAGGAAATCGGCGATGGCCGGCGGCTCGACGCTCCAGCGCGGATAGACAGGCGCGAGCCCAACGGGGAGGACGCACTTGGAAAAGTAGAACGCGGCGGCGAGGCCCGCGGCGGCGACCCGCGACGCCAGCCCCACGGGGACGAGGTTTCCCTCCCCGATTGCGCGGGTGAGCTGGAAATGGAGCGTCACCAGCCCGAGCACAAGCGACACGGCAAGGAACGGGAGGCTGGCGACAAGGTCGGAACGCCCGACCCGCCCGCGCTTCCACCAGGCGTGGAGCAGCAGGATGGCCGGAAACAGGGCCCCGCTTGTCTTGCAGAGCATTGCCGCAAGGAAGCAGCCAAGCGACCGCAGATAGGTCGCCGCGCGGCGCCGCGGGGCATGCCCTTCCCGGGCTCCGTCCCAGTCGATCCACGCCCCGAAGGCGAGCAGGAGCAGGGGGAGGGACAGGGTGTTCTTCAGTTCCGAGATCCACGCAACCGAGGCGACCGCCAGCGGATGGACGGCGAAGAGCAGCCCGCCGACCCACGCGGCGCTCGCCCCGAGCTTGCGCAGGACGTTCCAGAGCAGGAGCGCGGCCGCCGCGTGGAGGGCGATATTCGTCAGGTGGTAGCCGGCGACGTCGCCCCGCCAGAGCTGGTACTGGACCCACTGGACGGTCGACTTGAGCGGGTAGTAGTCGAGCGAGGCCGGGTGGAACCAGATGGCCCGCAGGCCGGCCGCGCTGCGGAGGTCGGGGTTGCCGGCGACCTCCCCTAGGTCGTCCCAGAGCCAGCCGCCGTGAACGCAGGGCGCGTAGACCAGGCCCGTTGCCAGGACGATGAGCGCCGCCCGGAGGATGGCGGGTGCCGCCGCCCGCGGCGGGGCGCCGCTCCCGGGCTCGGCCGCTGCGGCGATCCGGTTCAAACGCGGTAGAACGCCTCTGCGTTGCGCACGTAGAGCCGGTGCATTTCGTCCGCGGAGCAGCCGGCCAGCGCATCGTCCACGGTCCGGATCCAGCGGGGATAGTCGGTTGCCAGCGTCGCCACGGGCCAGTCGCCGCCAAAGATCGTCCGGTCAAAGCCGAAGCAGTCGATGACCTGGTCGATGTAGGGCCGGAGGTCGGCGGGCGCCCACTTTTCCATGTCCGCCTCGTTGGCCAGGCCGGACAGCTTGCACGACACGTTGGGGTGCGAGGCCAGCTCGCGAAGTTCCGCCCGCCACGGGTCCAGGACGCGCCCCTTGATGTCCGGCTTGCCAATGTGGTCGAGGATGAAGCTCACGTTGGGGCACTGGCGGACGAGCTTGAGCGTGTTGGCGAGCTGGAGGTGGTTGATGCAGATGTCGAAGGACAGCCCGTGCCGGGGCAGGAGCTGGACGCCGCGGACGAAGCCGGGCTTCAGGCAGAATTCCGGGTCGGCCTCGAACTGGATGATCCGGCGGATGCCCTTCACGAGCGGATTGGAGGCCAGCCGTGCAAGCTCGGCCTCGGCCGCGTCGCCCTTTTCCAGGGGCGCCCAGGGAACGATGCCCCGGATTCGGGGATCCACCCGCGCGACCTCCGTCACCCAGTCGGCCTCCTCCTGGAACTGCACCGGGTCGCATTCGCACTGCAGGAAGACCATCTTTGCGACGGCGACCGGGCCGCAGGCGCGGCGGTACTCGTCGATCAGGTGGCTGCGGTTGATCTTCGGGACGTTGGGGAGCCAGGGATAGCGGAGGCGGCCGAGGTCCCAGATGTGAAGATGGGTATCGACGATGGGGAACGAGGGCATGGGGCGGGGGTTTTCAGCGGTTGACCTGATTGCGGAGCGGTTCGCCGCGCAGCCCGCGGGCGACCTCCTCGGCTGCAAGCTGCTGGAGGCGCGGTATGCTGCTCTCGCTGTACCAGGCGACGTGAGAGGTGAGCAGGGCGTTCGGGCAGGAGAACAGGGGATGGTCCTTCTCGATCGGCTCGGTCTCGAACACATCGAGCCCGGCCCCGGCGACAACGCCATCGCGAAGGGCGACCGCGAGGGCGCGGGTGTCGACCAGCCCGCCCCGGGCCGTGTTGACGAGGACCGCGTGCGGCTTCATCGAGGCCATGCTTGCGGCGCCCACGAAGTGCCGGGTCTCCGGGGTGAGGGGAAGGTGGAGCGAGAGGACGTCGGCGCGCGGGAAAAGCGCCTCGAGCCCGACCTTCTCGACCCGGGCAGCCGCCATGACGTCGGCGGGGACGAAGGGGTCGTAGGCGATCGAGGTCACACCGAAGCCGGCCATCATCGCATGGGCGGCCCGCGCAATCCGGCCGAACCCGGCGGTTGCGTAGACGGCTCCCTTGAGCGAGGGCATGGGCTTGTCCGGGACAATCTTCCACGTCCCGCCCCGCAGCCGCCGGTCGATCATGGGAAGCTGCCGGATCAGGGCCAGGGCGAGGGCGACCGTGTGCTCGGCGACCTCGTGCACGCCGTAATCGGGCACGTTGCAGACGGCGATCCCGCGCGCCTTCGCGGCCGCCAGGTCGACGTTGTCCACGCCGATTCCGTAGCGGACGATCACGCGGCAACGGTCGAGCGATGCGATCACCGAGGCGTCCACGGGCGCCCATTGCACGAGGAGGGCGTCGGCGCCTTGCGCGGCGGCGATCACGTCGGCGGCGGTCTTGCATTTTGCCACGGCGAGGTCGGCGCCGGCCGCGGCGAGGACTGCCTCCTCGTGGCGGAGATTGGGAAAGCCGTGATCGGTGACGAGAACGCGTGGGCGTGACATGGGTATTGGGATTGAATTCAGGCAGTGCCGGCGATTTTGGTGTTTTGACCGAGTCCCTCCGGACCCAGGCCGTTGTAGCCGCCGTCCACCGGCAGGTCGGTGCCGGTGATGAAGGACGCGTCGTCGCTCAGGAGGAAGAGCACGGGCGCGGCGACCTCGACCGGGTGCCCGAGACGGCGCAGCATGTGGAACTCGCCCCAGATCGGGTCGTATTTCGCGCGGTCAAACCCGGCGGCCTTGTCCGTCTCCCGCGTCCAGATCCAGCCCGGGCTGACGCTGTTCACCCGGATGCCGAAGGGCGCAAGGTCGAGGGCGGCGCAGCGCGTGAGCTGGGCGACCGCGCCCTTGGCGGCGTTGTAGGTCCAGCGCAGCGGCTGGGCGATCCGGGCGGAAATGCTCGATACATTGACGATCGCCCCGCCCCCCTGCCGCTTCATCGGCTCGGACACGAGCTGGGTGAGCAGCGCGAAGCAGAAGGGTCCGACATCGAAGGAGCGGTGCCAGTCGGCCCGGGTGGCATCGAGCGCCTTCGCCAGGAAGGAGAACGCGTTGTTGACCAGGAAATCGATCCGCCCGTGCCGGGCGAGCGCCTGCCCCACGAGGTCCCGGCAAAACGCCTCCGTGCCGAGGTCGCCGGAGACGACATCCGGGCTGAACCCGGCTTCGGCAAACGCCTTCCGACCGTCCTCCGCATCCGCCGGCAACCCGGACACAACGACCGTGCACCCCTCGCGGAGCAGCTCCAGCGCAATCGCCCGCCCGATCCCGCTCGTGCCGCCGGTCACGATAGCCACCTTGCCCTTAAACCGTCCGGCGACGGCAATCCGTTTGGGGTCAGCATTCATAGTGGGGTGGGGTATCTAAGCCTTTATCAGAAAAATTTCAGGTTTCAGGTTTCAAATTTCAAGTTTCTGCAAAGATCAGGTTTCAGGTCTCAGCCTTCAGCCTTCTGCAAAGATCAGGTTTCAGGTTTCAAGTTTCAGGTTTCTGCCAAAGCGGTCGTTTGCCTAAGGGCAAACGACCGCTTTGATGTCTGTTCCCTTCGCCGCCAGCATCCGCTGAAACGCGTTCACGCCGTCTTCCAGGGGAAAGCGTTGCACCCACCCGGTCGGGTTGATCCGCCCGTCGCCCATGAGGTCGAGGGCTGTCTGCAGTTCCTCGATTTTCGCCGCATAGGTCCCGAAGACCTGCTTCTCCGGGAGGGTGATCCCGTAGGACTCCAGCTTCATCTCGTTCTCGTGGAGCCCGATCCAGACTGCGGCCCCGCCGGGGCGCAGCGCCTCGAGCGAGGCCTTCTTCGTGACGGCGGCCCCGACCGCGTCGACGACGATGTCGACGCCCTCGCCCTCGGTTACCGCCATGATGGTCTTGGTGAGGTCCTCGGCCCGGGGATTGACCGTCTGGACGGCCCCGAGCTGGCGGGCGACCGCGAGGCGCTCCGGGCTGAGGTCGGCCACCCACACGCGGGTGCCGCGCAGGACCTGCAGGGCCTGCTGGCAAAAGAGTCCAATGGGCCCGGCGCCGATCACCAGTGCCGTCTGGGCCGGAAGATGGCGGGTGAGATTGGCGACATGGATCCCGTTCCCAAGCGGCTCGGCGAGGCAGGCGGACTCCGCGGGGAGGGTCTCGGGCCATTTCAGCAGGCAGCGGGCGGGCACGTTCACGTATTCGGCGAAGGCGCCGGGTCGGTGCATCCCGAAGATCTGCCGCTTGGCACAGAGGTGGGTGTCGCCGCGCTCGCAGCGCGGGCAGCGCCCGCAGGGCACCAGGGAGTTTCCGACGACGGCTGCGCCGATCGCCCAACCGGAAACGGCGCTTCCCGTTTCCGCGATCGTCCCGCAGTACTCGTGCCCCATCACCAGGGGCGGGGGGCGGCGGGGGCTGTGGTTCTTGAAGGATTCCAGCTCGCTGCCGCAGATCCCACAGGCGCTCACCCGGACCCTCACCTCGTCGGGCAACAGGGGCGACGGGGGGACGTCGCGAATTTCAAGCCTGTCGAACTCCGGGTAGAAAAGGGCGCGCATGGGAGTGTTTTGGCGTAATGGGTGAGGGGCGGGATATCAAGATTCAATGGCTAGTGGTAACGGCCCAAATTATTTCCGATAGGCCCCTTTCGCGGCCGGCGGCAGCCTATCGGAAATAATTTGGGCCGTTACCCCCAATGAAGGGTGGGGTGGGGTGACTATGCGCTGGCCAATGGGCGCGGGGTGGTTATCTAATAGTTTCCGAATGAAGACCAAGACCAAGGCTCATGGAACGGCCTCCCACACGAAGGATGCCGCGCAAAACGGACTTCCCGGGACGGTCAGGCGACCGATCCGGATCACGATGATGGGGGCGGGGAGCGCGTTCACGCCCCGGCTCGTCAACGATGTCCTGAGGATTCCCGGCGAGCAGGGGGGCGTGATCGCCCTGGTGGACATCGATCGGCAACGGCTCACGATGATGCACGCCCTGATCGAAAAGCTCGTCGCGCACCTGGGCAAGTCGTGGACGGTGGAGAGCTCGGCGGACCGGCGGAAGATGCTGCCGGGGTCCGATTACGTCATCAATTGCATCGAGGTCAGCGGCCTGGCCTGCGTGCGCTACGACAACGACATTCCCCTGAAGTACGGGGTGGACCAGTGCATCGGCGACACGATTGGGCCGGGAGGCCTGTTCAAGGCCCTCAGGACGATCCCGGTTTGGCTGGCGGTCCTGCGCGACTGCGAGGAGCTCTGCCCGCGGGCGCTCGTCCTCAACTACACCAACCCGATGGCGATGATGTGCCTGGCCGCCGGGCGCTCCTCGTCGATGTCGGTGGTCGGTCTCTGCCACTCCGTCCAGGGGACCAGCCAGCGGCTGGCCGGCTACGCCGGCGTCCCCTACGAGGAGATGGCCTGGGAGTGCGCGGGCATCAACCACCTGTCGTGGTTCACGAAGCTCGAGCACCGGGGCCGCGACCTCTACCCGCGGCTTCAGCGGAAATTTGCCCGCGAGATCGCCGAGGCGACAGCGAAATATCCCCGCGGCCGGGGACAGGCATCCCACCGCAAGGTCTGGAACGCGTTCCCGCCCGGTCCGGAGGACCTGGTGCGCAAGGACATGTGCCTGCACTTCGGGGCCTTCATCACCGAGAGCTCCGGGCACCTCTCC
The DNA here is from genome assembly GCA_903891325.1 of uncultured Opitutaceae bacterium. Classification (GTDB taxonomy): domain Bacteria; phylum Verrucomicrobiota; class Verrucomicrobiia; order Opitutales; family Opitutaceae; genus Palsa-1447. The sequence goes on along the minus strand of CAITEC010000023.1, from coordinate 8,604 downwards.
GAGTACCTGCCCTACTATCGCAAGAGCGCGGCCGGCCGGGCCCTGCTCGGGCCCGTCTACGACGGGGAATCCCGATTCTATGCCACCTACTGGCCCGGATGGCGGAAGCTGGCCGACAACGACCGCAAGGCGATGCTCGCCGGCAGGAAGGAAATTTCCTGGGAGCGAAGCTGGGAGTATGCGAGCTGGATCATCGAGGCCCGGGAGAAGGACACCCCGTTCCGGATCCATGGCAACTTCATGAACCGCAAGGACGGCGCGGGCCACCTCATCTCGAACCTTCCGGCGGACGGCTGCGTCGAGGTGGCGTGCATGGTCGATCGGAACGGGTTCAACCCGACCCGGTACGGCGCCCTCCCGCCCCACATGGCGGCCATCTGCCAGTCCAATATGGCCATGTTCGACCTCGGAGCGCAGGCTGCGATTGAACGAAGTGTCGAAAAGGCTGTCTATGCCCTCATGCTCGACCCGATGACCGCGGCAATCTGCACACCCGCCCAGATCAAGGCGATGGCCCTGGAGCTCTTCCAGGCCGAGAAGGAGTTTCTGCCCGGATATCGGTAATCCGGGTTCTCCATGCCGCCGTCGATCGGATCCAGGCTGCGCGCCGCGGCCCTCCTGGGGCCGGTTCTGGCCCTGTGCCTCGGCCCCCGGGCGGGGGCGCAGACCATCAACCTCCTTCCCTACGATTTCACGACAATCGCGGGGACGGCGCAGACGGCGGGCTCCTCGAACGGAACGGGGGCCTCGGCGCTCTTCAACCTTCCGCGGGCCGTGGCGGTTGACACCGCCGGAAACATCTACGTCGCGGACACCCAGAACCAGACCGTCAGGGAGATCGGGCCGGGCAATGCGGTCACGACCCTGGCCGGCACCGCCGGAACCATCGGCGGGGCAAACGGCACCGGGACGGGGGCGACCTTCAGTGCGCTCAGCGGAATTGCGGTCGATACCGCCGGCAATGTCTATGTCGCCGATTCGGGCAATTACGATATCCGGAAGATCACCCCAACGGTCGTGGGGGGGGTCACTTCCTACGTTGTCACAACCCTTGCCGGCTCGTACCCGGGCGGGTACGTGAACGGCGCCGGTGGCGTTGCCAAGTTTGGCCAGATCTCCGGGCTTGCGATCGACGCGGCGGGCAACCTCTACACCTGCGACCTGACCAACCAGGCCATCCGCGCGATCACGCCGGCCGGGCAGGTCTCGACGGTGGCGGGGACGCAGGGGGTGGCCGGGCACGCTGACGGGCCAGGCGCCTCGGCATCTTTCAATCAGCCCTACGGGATCGCCGCCGACTCGGTTGGAAACCTCTATGTGGCGGACAGCGGGAACAACCTGATCCGTGCGATCACGCCGGCCGGGCAGGTCTCGACCCTGGCGGGCACGGCGCTGGTGAGCGGGTATGGCGATGGCACGGGGACGGCGGCCCAGTTCAGCAGCCCCCGCGGAGTGGCCGTGGATTCGACCGGCACGGTCTACGTCGCCGACACCAACAACAGCGGAATCAGGAGTGTGTCCCCGGGCGGGGTCACCCACACGCTGGCGGGATTCGGCGCGGGAAGCTCGGACGGGATCGGGTACGGCGCGCGGTTCAGGACCCCCTATGGCATCGCGGTGGGCGGCTCGGGCACGGTCTATGTCGCCGACACGAACAACGACACGATCCGCTCCGGTTTCCTTGCGATTGCGCCGGTCTTCACCCTCCTCGCGAGCCCCGCGACCGCAACGGTGGCGAGCGGCCGGACGGCGGTCTTCAATGCCATCGCGACCGGAAGCCCGGCGCCGACCTATCAATGGACGCTAAACGGCAGCCCGACGATTCCCGGCGCCTCCGTCACGATCGATCCCATCCTGATGGTGACCGGCGCGACCTCCGGCAGCGCGGGAACCTACACGTGCACCGCCACGAATGTTGCCGGCTCGGTCACAACCTCGGCAACGCTCAGCGTCGTCACCTCGTCCAATCCCGGATACCTCAACAACGTGTCCGCGCTCGGCTATGTGGGCACGGGGGCGGGGATCCTGATCGGCGGCTTCAATATCGTGGGCTCGGGAGGCAAGGAGATCCTGGTGCGCGGGATCGGCCCGGGGCTCAATACGATGTTCCAGCTCAACGGGTACGTGCTTGATCCCTACGCGGAGCTCTTCTCGGGCAACAGCCCGGTCATGATGGGGGGCAGCCCGGTGCAAAACGACGACTGGGGCACTCCCGACTACCCGGGCGCGCCGCTGCAGGCGGCGGTCTCCACCGCAATGGCGACCCTTGGGGCCTATTCCCTGCCATCCCAGTCCAAGGACGCGGTCCTGCTCTTCACCCTGCCGAACAGCGGCGGCTACACGGTGCAGGTCTCCGGGGTCGGCGGCGCGACGGGAACCGGCGTGGTCGAGATCTACGACGCCGATTCCGGCGCGCCGGCAACACGGCTGAACAACCTCTCGGCCCGCGACCTGGTCGAGACCGGCCAGAATATCCTGATCGGCGGATTTAATATAGCCGGGGTCACGGACGAGACAGTGTTAATCCGTGCGATCGGCCCGGGGCTCAATTCACAGTTCGGGCTCACCGGCATCCTGGCCCAGCCGGTCCTGACCCTCTACAAGGGCTCCACGGCAATCTACTCGAACACGGTCTGGGGTGCGGATCCGGTCCTGACCGCCGCCCAGTCGATCGTCGGCGCCTACGCCCTGGTGCCGACCTCGACGGACTCGCTCCTCCTCGTGACCCTGCACCCCGCCGGCTACACCGCCCAGGTCACCGGCCTGAACGGGACAACCGGCATCGCCGTCGTCGAGATTTACGAGGTCCAGTAGCGTTCAAAGTCGCCCGGTTTTTGGTTTGTTTGGGGTGGAGCGCGCTCGGAGATCGCGCTACACCCCGAGAATTCGCGCAATCCGAGAGGGTCCGCAATCCGAGAGGGTCAGGCTGAAAAAGTTGATGTGAGCAGGGACCAGTTCGGATCGGAGCGCTGGTGAGTGCAGCGGTAGCGAGTGAGGTTGCGGCTGAGGACGGTTGGGGTGCCAAGGAAGAGCTGCATGCTCAGCCAGCCGTTTCTGGCGCGTGCGGCGTCTCGCATCCAAGTTGCGACCGCCAGTTTCCAGATTTCGGACTTCGGGGCCGCCCGAGCTTCGGAGAGTGAATGTCCGACTGTCGCCAACGCGTTTTGAAGTTGAGACTGCCATTGGGCTTCGCGCATTTGTTCTGCGCCGGGAAGTGTCCAAGCGCGGGTCGATCCTACCGGAGCGTGCTTGGAAATGATCTCGGCGTTGAATGCGTCCGATCCAATGGCCCGTCCGGTCGAAAAGCTGGCATAGCGCCGCTTGTTGCCGACAGATTCAGCCAGTTCCCTGGCCAGGTGGTCGGCGTATTGGCGCCAACCCTTTGCCGTATCCTCAAGTCCCCCGGCTGCAGTCAGGGCTGTCTGGGAAAGCAGGGTCCTGGGGCGCTCTTTTGGCCGATGCAAATGCCAGTAGCTGGAGTGGCGGTAGTCGGCCAGGCCGAGCAGAGGCTGGATTCCGGCGCGAACCGGATTGAGGTGGATGTAGTCGCAGACCTGACCGAGGTAGTACTCGTCGCCAATGAGCAAAGCCTGGTACCGGCCTTGGAAGAGGTGGCCGTGCTCGTGGCGGTGTCGGTTGAATCGGTTGGCGAAGGTAGCCTCGAGCCATTGCATACCTCGAACGAGGTTGCCTAGCGGGGTTTCCAATGCCAAATGGAAGTGATTGCGCATGACGATGAAGGCATGGAGGAACCAAGACCATTTTTCTGAAGCTTCGATCAGGCAGGCCTCAAATGCCGCCTTGGTCCGGTCGGACTGGAAGATGTCGGCTTGGTAATTTCCCCGGTTGATCACGTGGTAACGCGCACCAGGGAATTCGAGGCGAAGTTTTCTGGCCATACAGCAGATTATAGCAACTGCTCAGGGGCTTCCCCGGCTGACAGGTTTTCGCTGCTGCGACGAAAACCCGCCCTAGGTCAACTTTTTCAGCCTGACCCTCTCGGCGCGGCTGACGGCCGAGGCGAACGACGAGCTGACGGCCGAGTTGGCAGACGAGGAAGCCGAGCTTGCAGCGGAAGAGGCAGCGGGTAAGGTGGAGGCATGAGCCAGATGAAGCGCATCACCTTCAACCCGAACCAGTGCGGCGGGCGTCCCTGCATCCGGGGCATGCGCATCCGCGTGAAGGATGTTTTGGACATGCTGGCGGCCGGGGAATCCGAGCGGACAATCCTGGAGGATTACCCGGACCTGGAAGCCGACGACATCCGGGCCTGCCTGGAATACGCCGCGACCCAGGTTGATCACGCCGTCCTGTCCCTGGCCAAGTGAAGTTTTTGGTCGATGCGCCGTTGCCGCCCGCCCTGGCGGTGTGGTTGCGGGAGCAGGGCCACGAGGCCCAGGCCGTGCGCGAGGTGGGCTTGCGTGAAGCCGACGACGGCTTGATCTGGGACCGCGCACTGCAAATGGACGCGGCGATCATCACCAAAGACGAGGACTTTGCCGTGCGCTCTCAGCGCGCGGCCGCCGGGCCGGTGATCGTGTGGCTGCGCGTGGGAAACACCTCCAACCGGGCCTTGCGGGCCTGGCTGGAACCGCGGCTTGCCGGGATCGTGCAGCTTGTCAGCCAGGGCAGCAGGTTGGTCGAGGTGGTCTGAAAAGCTGGCCTCGGCTGCCGTTCTTTTGGCCGTAAACGCGGCCGCAGGAACTGATCCATTCCGTTGCAGCGCGGCTTGGGCCTCGGCATTTGACTCCGGCGGCTGGATGGGCGATGTTCCGTTGATGGAATGGTCCCCGGGGGACGTCTGAGTATTCGCCATGCACGCAATTAATCGTTTCCTGCTTCTTTCCGGCCTGGCGGCGATTGCGCTCCCACTGGGCCTTCGCGCGGATGGTGAAATCCCCGTCGATGTCGTCGTCAACATGACCGCTGCGGGGAATGCGGTCGCGCGGCCGGATGCGAGCCATCCGGCGTTTTACTTTCCCGTCACCCGCGGCTTCACCGAGGGAGGGGAATTCCTCGCGGGCGAGGCGCTGCCCCCGGCGACCTGGCAGGTCCAGCACATGGTTGCGATGGCGCTCCATCAGGAGGGCTACATTTACTGCGGCAGGGCCCACCGTCCCTCCGTGCTCCTGATGCTCTGGTGGGGCTACAAGGCTCCCGTCATCATTGACAACAACGACTATGTGAACACCCCGAGCATCAACGGAGCCGCCGACTTCAATAAGGGGGGGGCGACACCGTTTTACAGCGATCCGATCAACACGGCATTCCGGACCGGCAACATGCTCACAAGCGCGGTCATCAACAAGACCGAGATGGAGGAGCTGGTCCTCGGAAGCGACTACGAGCGGGAGACCTACCGGAATCTCCCGTCGCTGCGGCTGGAGAGGCTCGTCAACGCCTCCCGGGTCCCGAGGTACTACGTGATGATCTCGGCCTTGGATTTCGAGGCGGCGATGCGAAAGGAAACGGTGGTCCTCTGGACGGCGCGGATCAGCACGGCGCGCGAGGGACACTCGCTTGCCGAGGTCCTGCCGACGCTCATCGCCGAAGGGGTGCCGATGGCCGGTCGGCCGACCGATGGTCCCGAATGGCTGGTCTCCCCGATCGTTCCCATGGGCCGGGTCCTTGCCGGAACGCCCGTAATGAAGCCGGGAGCCCCGCCGGAGCGCTAGCCCGCGCGCCGGGCGATTTTGCGTTTTCAGCCAAGTTTGGTATGATGGATCAAGGCTGTGGAGCCGTCTAAGGAGGCATTATGAACGCTATGATCCGCCTTGTCCTGGGCGTCGCCGCCCTCTGCCCGGCCACGGCCGCGCTCGCGGACGGGAACGACGTCAGGGTTGCGGTATCCGTCGACGTCACCGCCGAGGGCCGGGCGGCCGCCGCTCCCGCGGCCAACCGGCCGGTTCTCTATGCGCCTGTTCTCTCAGGGTACCGGGAGCGGGGCGGCATTCTCCACTACTACCAGCGGATGCTGCCTCCGACCGTCGAGGTAGTGGGGCAGTTCGCCTCGGCGCTCGCGGATCAGGGCTACGCGCTCGCCCCCGATGCGGCGGGTGCCTCAATCGTGCTCGATTTCCAGTGGGGGACCATCGCGCCCACCGTCGCCCCGGTGCCGCCCCGGCATCCATTCAGTCCCTGGTCCTTCGGCTCCCGGGGCCCGATGCGCTTCCAGGCCCGGAACCGGGTGACAAACTGGGACGAGGTGGGAACCTATGTTATCGGGACAGTCCGTGTTTCCTATAACAAGTAAAAAGCACCGTTTTTGATCGTTTTTTAGCCGACTTTTTTATGCCTTAAATTATTGACCAACAACATTTTGTAAATATTTGTTAGAGAGGTAAATTTTCGAGGGGGTTTTTAGATAAATACTAGGGTGCAGACCACGCGCCCTTCCAACCCTCAACGAACCGAAATCCAGCGCTATTTCCGTCAATACGACCTTGATGGTTGCCTCGGCGTTTCGCTCACTCTCAAACAGTTTGCATTAGGCGTGAAATTGGATGAAATCCGAGCCTCCAAAAACCTGCGCCACTTCCTGAATTTCCTCAACACCGAGGTGTACGGCAAACGGTTCAAACGGTTCGGCAAAAGGCTCAACGTGATCCCAGCGTTGGAGCACTCTTCCTCAGGCAGACTTCATTACCACCTCGTGCTTCAGAAGCCGCAGTCGAGGCACCCCGAAATGGCTCAAGAAGCCGACAAAGCGTTCCTCACCTTGATCGAGAACTGCTGGAAAAGAACCGATTTCGGCTACGCAGAGATTCATATCCACGACCGTATCGACCACGGCTGGACAGACTATATTTCGAAGACCGCAGATACCGGCGACGGCATCGAGTGGGAGAACAGCACCTGGATCTGACGGGTATAAACCCCGGATCCATCTCTCAGTCAAAAAGACATCTCAAACGGAGATGCCTTTAATGCTTAACTATGTCTAAATTGTTCCAAGTGTTGCACTTATGTTACTCTGTTAAACTCCAGTGCATACCCATTCTGTTCATTCCAGCACAACTTAACTTCCAACTGTGTAATGCAGATTCCCCTACGCAAGAGACTCACTGAAACCGACAGAAAACCATTACCCCACTCCTCGTATGACCCAATCCAACCCCGACTTAATCCTGATGAACTTCAAATTACCTTCCTCTTTAAAACACCGATTCCAGCATCAATGCAAGTCCCGCAAGATGTTTATGACCAATGTCTTAAATGACTTAATTAGGACTTATTTAAACCAAACCGACCAAAATACCCATGAAAATCAATAAAATTACAAAGCAAAATGTCCTCCAACGCGTGAAGGACGCCGAGCAATCGTCTTTAAACGTAATTGAACCAGTGGCGCTGGATAACCTATCCAAACTCCCGCATTCGCTTAGATCCCTGCTAAACGGCGGTAGAAGCGTGTCCTTGATCGTGATCCCGACTGCAAAGGACGACTAAGATTCGGGATTGGTCGCCATGTTTGAATTTAAATCGAGCTGGTGATCAGCTTCTCGAGTACTGAATCTTAACAAAATGAAACCCAAAACTAAATCACAAGCCAACGAGTTCGAGCTCACCCTTTTTAGCTCCGAGACAGAGGTCTGCATCTTGAGGCTCACGAAAGCCGAATTCAAAGAGTGCGCCAAAAACGGTATGTCCTACGAGAAATACGAGGAATTGGACGGCTCAGCCGAAGTAAGCGGACCAACAAGCGATGGACCCCTTCAACTTGAAATCGACGAAAAGACGGTCCCTGGCTCCGATGCTTTGCTGCTCAAGCTTTATAAGAAAGCCAAGGCGGAGGCGCTAAAACGAGACCGACAATCAACGCCACCGCCGGATCAATATGCAGCAATCATGGATAAGCTATCCAATGACTCTTGGCGTTTTGTAAGAATCCACGAACGCTTTGACCCCAAGAAACTGAGCATGACCGTAAGCTTTGATAAGTGTCTCGGACTCGACTCCCATGTCGTCGAGACATTCGAGCTAACGTACGACGGTATTCCATTCGAACTGAAGGAGAACGCAGGTACCGACGTCGACTCTTGCTACCTGCTGAATTCAAAAGGCGAACAATTCGAGTTCGAGGTACTCGACGAAGAGTAAGCAGTCTTTTGATTCACGAGACCCAAGCATCCAGAGCGCTTCGCCGAACAAACGTCATTAAACGTGCTAGAGCCAGTGGCGCTGGATAACCTACATAAAATCCAACATTCGCTTAAAACCCTGCTAAAAGGCGGCGCCGACGTGAGCCTGATCATTGTCCCCGTGGCAGCCGACCCAAAGTAAGATTTCCGACATCCAATCCATTAAAATGAAAAAGCCCGTGGTGAAACGGGCTTTGATTGAGGCGGGCGCTACCAAGAATAAAAGCTAGGTTAAGGTAATTCGTAAACCTCAACCCGCCCAGCTCCAACCTCTTCGCTCGCTTCAGTTAGGTGACACATCGAAATCTCATCGTAATACTGAAACCAAAAATCTAACATTTTACACCGTCAATTTCATTTCTCGAACCCACAGGAAAATGAGCCTCCAGTTTCTTCTTACCGAACTACTAGAAAAGTATCCCCAAGCTCAGAAGGAGGAGTTTGCGAGTCATCCCCTTGGAAT
>CAITEC010000022.1 GCA_903891325.1 uncultured Opitutaceae bacterium | reverse complement strand
GCGCGATCTCCGAGCGCGCTTGTCCGGCAACTGAGTCGATCTAGCGCGCTCGGAGATCGCGCTCCACCTCGGAACAAACGGTCGCCAACACCCCGTCAGGGGTTCTCCGCCCCATACGCGCGCTCCCACGCAAAGATATACTGCTGCGCAAGTCCCGCGTGCGGGCCGAAGTGCAGCCGGCCGAACTGGGCGACCTGCGCCGGCTTCCATCCCTCCAGTCCGTAGCGGCGGGCCATCGCCCGGAGGATCCAGACGTCGACGGGAAATGCCTCGAGGCGCCCGGCGCCAAAGAGAAGCGTGCAGTCGGCGATCTTTTCCCCGACCCCGGGAAGCCCGCAGAGGCGCTCCCGGGCCTCCGGATAGGGCAGCGCCTCCGTCTCCTCCAGCCATCCCGGATGGGCTGCGAGGAAGGCGGCGACCCCGTGGATATGGCGGGCCCGGAACCCGAGCAGGCAGGCGCGCAGCGCGGACTCGGGCAGCCGCGCGATCGCCTCCCAGCCGGGCAGCGCTCCGGACTCGCCGTGCCGGGAGCCCAACAGGGAGACCGCCTGCTTGATCTGGACGATCTGCTTGGCGGAGCTGCACAGGAAGCAAAGGAGGGTCTCGCCGAAGGGCTGGCGCAGGACGCGCAGACCGGGAAAGGCCCGGAGGCAGCGCAGGAGGTGGGGATCGCCGCGCCAGGGCAGGATGTCGGTCAGGGCGGCCCCGTCGCGGCCCGTGTCGAGGTAGACCCCAAGTGCGCGTCCGACCGCCGCGGCCCCCGGCTCGGGCGCCGACCACAGGAGGCGCCCCGCGTCGTCCCGCTTCAGGCGGGCGGTGTGGCCGGCCCATCGGCCGATCCAGGCCCCGTCGGCATCGGGCCCCCAGCGGAAGGCCTGGCCGCCGTCGAGCAGCTCCGCGAGCACGGGGGGGGACAGGATTTCATTCCACTGCACACTGCGCCATTCCGACCACGCCGCGGTTCCGCGAGAGGTCATTTATCGGGCTTGGACCAGAGGTAGCTCTGCTGCGCGACGAGGATCCGGCCGTCAGCCGACAGGAGTTCCAGTCTCCAGGCGACCGGGTGCGTTCCCTTCATCGGCCAGTCGCTCCCCGTCAGGCCGAGTTGGAAGACGTGGACCCCGGGCGGGCATTCCGCCGGCACGGGAAAGGTGAACTCCCGCGCCACCGGGCCGGCCGGCGTGATGACGTGCAGCACGAACTTTCCGCCCGCCAGGTCGAAGGCGGGATGCCGGACCCGGGCCAGGAAGTAGTAGCCGGCGCGGCTCGCCGGCTGGGAGCGGACGATGATCTTGTGGCTGAAATTCTCGTGGTCGGTGAAGTACTCCGATATCCGCTTGAAATCCAGGGCCGGGTGCCACTGCGACCACACGCGCACGAATTCCGCGTCGGCGGCGCGGGCCGAAAGGGCGGTGGCGGCGAGCAGGAGGACGAGGACGAGGCGGCGCATCGGTGGATTGGGGTGTGTCATTTTTCAGGATTTCCGTCGAGCCATACGTATTGGTAGCGGTGGATCCCCAGGAGCGACGGCACCCAGCCGCGGACGCTGGGCCGGATGAGGTAGGTCCGCGTGCCGTGGAAGAGGGGTGCGATCGGAGCTGCTTCGGTCAGGATGGCCTCGGCGCGCCGGAGGAGCGCGAAGCGGCGGCCCGGGTCCCTCGTCAGTCCGGCCGCCCCGTTTAACCGGTCGTACTCCGGGTCGGCCCAACCGGTCATGTTGTTCGGGCTGCCGCTGGTGAACAGGTCCAGGTAGGTGCTCGGATCGTCATAGTCGCCGACCCAGCGCGACCGCGAAACCTGGTAGTCGCCGGACTGCTGGTTGGAGAGCCACACGCGAAACTCCTCGTTGGCCAGCGTCACGCTGATGCCCAGCTCCCGGCGCCACATGTCCTGGACGGCCTCGAGGATCTTCTCGTTGACCACGTCGGTGTTCATCTGGATCTCCAGCCGGGGAAAGTTCCGGCCTCCGGGATAGCCGGCCTCCGCGAGGAGCCGGCGCGCCCCGGCAAAGTCCGTCGGGATCCCCGGGCCGGGCGTGTAGCCGGCGGTATCCGGGGGGGTCAGCGATCCGGTCGGCTGCCGGGTGCCGTGGAGAACGTCGCGCGCGATGGCCGCCCGGTCGATCGCCCGGGCGAGCGCCTGGCGAACGCGCGGGTCGTCCAGCGGCCGCTTCCGCACATTGAACCGCAGGAAGAACGATTCGCTCAGGGGATCCACGCGCGCGAGGGGAGGGGACATCGCCTGGAAACGCGCGATCCGGTCGGGCAGGACGTCCCAGGTGACGTGGAGCTGGCCCGCGCGGAAGGCGTTCTCGTCGGCCGTGACGTTGTCATTCGGGTAGAAGACGACGGCGTTCAGCCGATTGCGGGCCGCGTCCCAGTAGCGGGGGTTCTTCACGACGATGATCCGGGAATTGGGGCTCCACTCCTTCAGGACAAAGGCGCCGTTGCCCACGAGGTTTCCCGGCCGGGTCCAGGCGGTTCCGCGCCGGGCGAATCCCCCGAACTTCTCGATCGTGGGCCGGTGCACGGGGAACCACTCCTGGTGCGCCGCGAGCGCGAGCAGGTAGGCGCAGGGGTGGTCGAGGGTGAGCTGCAGCGTGCGCGGGCCGGTCGCCCGGACGCCGACCTGGCTGAAGTCGGTGATCCGCCCCTCGTTGAACGCCCGCGCGTTCCGGATCGGATAAAGCAGGTACGAGTACTCGCTCGCAAGGGCGGGAGTGAGCGCCCGGTGAAAGGAATAGGCAAAGTCGTCGGCGGTCACCGGGTCTCCGTTGGACCACGCGGCCTCGCGCAGGTGGAAGGTCGCGACGAGCCCGTCGGGCGACACCTCCCAGCTCTCGGCAATCCCGGGCACCGGCTGCGACGTCGCTTCGTCGATGCACGTGAGGCCCTCGTAGAGGGCGATCATGACATTGAAGTCGCTGTACGCGATCGACGTGTGCGGATCGAGGTCCTGCGGTTCCGAGCCGTTGCCCAGGAGCAGTGTCCCGGTCCGGACACCCTCCTCGGCGGGGGTCTCGCGGCGGGCGCAGCCGGACCCGACGAGGATTGCCGCCAGGAGGACGGCGCGGCCGATGAAGGGCGGGATTTTCACGGGTTTCCGATGATGGCTTCATTGTTTCCACTACTGCGCGTGTTGTCCAACGGGCATTTCCCTTCCGGAGGTGGAGCGCGAACTCCGAGCGCGCTGTGCGACGATAGTTCCAAACCAGCGCGCCCGGAGGTCCCGCTCCACCTTCATACGCGGCCGAAAATACTTGTCACCCGCCCCGCGTGCGCTGTCACTTTCCGGATGAAGGCTCTCGGCATCGACATCGGCGGCTCCGCGGTCAAGGGAGCCCTCGTCGACCTGGAAACCGGCCGGCTCGTCGCCGAGCGGATCCGCACCGCGACCCCGGTTTCCCTCTCGCCGGCGAAGATGGCCGCGGCGATCGCCGACATCGCGCGGCAGTTCAAGTGGAGCGGCCCGATCGGGGTCGGCTTCCCCGGGGTCATCTACGGGAAGAAGATCCTGACGGCCGCGAACCTCCATCCGGGATTTTCGGGGATCGACGGGGCGAGCCTCTTCGCGAAGGCCGCCAAATGCCCCGTCACCCTGATCAACGACGCGGCCGCGGCGGCCACCGCCGAGATGCGCTTCGGGGCGGGGGCGGGGTTCACGGGCAAGACCCTCCTCCTGACGCTCGGCACCGGGGTGGGCTCGGCGATCGGATACCACGGGGTGGTCGTCCCGTGCGAGTTTGGGCACCTCCCCCTGCGGGGCCGGTCGGCCGAAAAGCGCGTGGCCGCTTCCGTCCGCAAGGCGCGCAACCTTACCTGGAAGGACTGGGGGCGGCGGCTCACCGAATACCTGGCGATCCTCGAGCTCATGGTCTGGCCCGAATTGATCATCATCGGCGGCGGGGTGAGCGCGAAGCACCGGAAGTTCTTCCCCTTCGTGAAGACCCGCGCCCGGATGGTTCCGGCCGCCTTTCTCAACGAGGCCGGGATCGTCGGGGCGGCCCTTGCGGCGGCCGGGGCGGCCCCGGGGCCCCGCCCGGCGCGGCGGAAATAACTTTCGTGCAACTTTCCGTATCTTTGCCTGTATTAGGAAAATGGCCCCGCAAAAATCGAAGCGAAAGCTGAGGTACCTGATCCTCGGCGCGGTTCTTGCCGCGGCCGCCTGTGCCATCGGGCTCGCCGTCTCGCACAAGCGGGCGCTGAAGGGAATTCCCATCACCACGGAGCCGGCGGCGATCCGCACGATCACGCAGGTCGTGACCGCAACCGGGAAGATCCAGCCGGAGAAGATGGTCAAGATCTCCTCGGAGGTCTACGGCGAGATCGTCGAGCTTCCCTTTCGCGACGGCGACCGGGTGACGAAGGGCCAGCTCATTGTCCGGATCAAGCCGGACCTCTACCAGGCGTCGGTCGACCAGCAGACCGCGGCGGTCGCCTCGACCCGGGGGGCGTCAATCGACAGCGCGGCGAAGGTCGAGAAGGCGCGGGCCGACCTCGTCCAGTACGAGGACCTCCACCGCCGCAAGCTCGTGTCCGACTCCGACTATGTCACCTACAAGACCGCCTACGATGTGGCGCGGGCCGACTACATTTCCGCGCTTGCCAACGTCCAGGCCGCCGAGGGCCTGCTCAACCAGGCCCGCGACACGCTCTCCAAGACCGTCATCTACGCCCCCGTCGACGGGGTGGTCAGCGCGCGCTTCTCGGAGGTTGGCGAGCGCGTCGTCGCCCAGTCCTCCTTCACCGGCACGGAAATCATGGACGTCGCCGACCTGACGAACATGGAGGTCCAGGTGGACGTGAACGAGAACGACATCCCCAACGTCAAGGCGGGCGACCCGGTCGTCCTCTCGATCGACGCCTACCCGGACCGGAAGTTTGCCGGCGTGGTCAAGGAGATCGCCAGCTCCTCGGAGAACACCGGCGCGACATCGAGCGGGACGGCCGGGCAGGCCAACACCACGAGCTCGAGCAACGAGGTCACCAATTTCATGGTCAAGATCCGCGTCACCGACCGCGACGTCCACCTCCGCCCCGGGATGAGCGCGACCGCGGACATCCAGACCCAGACCGTGACCGGGGTCGTCTCCGTGCCGATCCAGAGCGTCACGGTGCGGGCGGCCGACGGGAAGAATTCCGAGGAGGTGGAGCAGCGCCAGGCCGCCGAGGCCCAGGGCAAGCCCGCAGCCCCCGGCTCGGTCTCGGCGCGGCAGCAGGCCCGGCTGATCCTCGGCCAGCTCCAGCGGGTGGTCTTCGTCCGGGAGGGCGGAAAGGTGCGGCTGCAGACCGTCGACACCGGCATTGCCAACGACTCCTACATTGAGATCAAGCGGGGCGTGAAGGTGGGGGACGAGATCGTCTCCGGCAGCTACGCGGCGATAAGCCGCACGCTTAAGAACGGCAGCGAGGTGCGGGTCGAGGCCCCGAAGCCGCCCGCCGCGAACTGAACCCGCCCCGGGGCCCGCGCGTTCGCCGGCCCGGCCTATCCCATGAATCCCCCCCCGGAAGCCTCGCCCCCCCCGGCGGCCCTGCCCCGGCCGCGGCCCATCCGCCCGCCGGGACCGCTGGTCATCGCGATCGACGACGTCGCGAAACTCTACGTGATGGGCGAGGAGACGATCCACGCGCTGCGCAGCGTCTCGCTGCGGATCCACCGCAACGAGTACCTGGCGATCATGGGCCCGTCCGGATCGGGCAAGTCCACCCTGATGAACATGCTCGGCTGCCTGGACACGCCGACCTCCGGGCGGTACGAGTTCAACGGAAGGAACGTGGCGGCAATGGACGACGACGAGCTGGCCGCCATCCGCAATCGCGAGATCGGCTTCGTCTTCCAGACCTTCAACCTGCTACCCCGCTCGAACGCCCTCCGCAACGTCGAGCTGCCGCTCATCTACGCCGGGTTGCCCCCTGAGGAGCGGCGGGAGCGCGCCCGGCAGGCGCTGGCCGACGTCGGCCTGGGCAACCGGCTCGACCACAAGCCCGCCGAACTCTCCGGCGGCCAACGCCAGCGCGTGGCGATCGCGCGGGCCCTCGTGAACCGCCCGTCCATCCTGCTCGCCGACGAGCCGACCGGCAACCTGGACTCCCAGACCGGCGTGGAGATCATGGCCCTCTTCGAGGAGCTGTATGAGCGCGGCAACACGCTCATCGTGGTCACCCACGAGGAGGACGTCGCCCGGCACGCCCGCCGGATCGTGCGCCTGCGCGACGGGCTGATCGCCAGCGACGAGCCGGCCTGAACGCCATGTACGAGCTGACCGAGGCCTTCCGGATCGCCCTGGCGCAGATCGGCGCCCACAAGATGCGCTCGGCGCTCACCGCGCTGGGCGTGATCATCGGGATCACCGCGGTCACGCTTATGGGGGCGGCGATCCACGGGATGGACGTGAGCTTCGAGCGCAGCCTCGACCTGCTCGGCAACGATGTCCTCTACGTGAACAAGTGGCCATGGACCAACATGGTGGACTGGTGGAACTTTGTGAACCGGCCCCCCATTCTCCCCGAGAATGCGGCCCGGCTGAACAAGATCATCGCGGCGACGCCGCATTCGCTCCTGGAGGTCAGCGTCCCGGTCTGCGTCTACGGGGTCTCGGTGAAGACCGGCACCCACCAGGCCAGCGGCGTCTTCCTCGACGGCACGACCTACGCCTACGCGCGGCTCCTCACGGCCGACGTGGTCGAGGGCCGCTTCTTCACCCCGGAGGAGTCCGACGGCGGCCGGCAGGTCGGGGTGATCGGCGCCGACGTAGCCGACACGCTGTTCCCGGGCCAGCCCGCGGTCGGCCAGTCGATGATGCTTGGCGGCCAGCCCTACCGCGTCGTCGGCGTGCTCTCGCGGCAGGGTCCCTTCCTCGGGCGCTTCAGCTACGACAACCAGATCTTCGTCACGATCGCCTCCGCGCGGAAGTACTTCGGGACGCCGCGCAACGGGGGAACCGAGGTCCGCGTCAAGGTGCGGGACCCGGCGCGGATGGACGATGCCGTCGACGAGCTGATCGGGGCGATGCGGCGCGTGCGCGGGCAGCTGCCGGGAGAGCGGGACAATTTCACAATCAACCAGCAGCAGGCCTTCAAGAGCCAGCTCGACCCGGTCAAGCGCGTGATCGCGCTGGTGGGGCTCTTCATCACCGGGTTGGCCCTTTCCGTGGGCGCGATCGGCATCATGAATATCACCTTCGTGAGCGTGAAGGAGCGAACCCGGGAGATCGGCACCCGCAAGGCCCTGGGCGCGCGGCGCCGGACGATCCTCCTGCAGTTCCTCATCGAGGCGGTGTCGATCTGCGTCGCCGGCGGGCTGGCCGGGGTCGCCGTCACCTTCGGCCTATCGCTCTTCATCGCAAAGTCCCTGCCGAACCTCCCCGTGGACCTCTCCTTCACCCTGATCGCGATCAGCATGCTTGTCTCGGTCGTCACCGGGGTCCTCGCGGGGTTCGCCCCGGCGCTGGGCGCCTCGCGCCTGGACCCGGTGGACGCCCTCCGCTACGAATGAACCCCTCCGAAGTCATCCGCATGGCGCTCGCCTCGCTCGGCGTCCACAAGCTCCGGTCGATCCTGACCATGGGCGGGATCACGATCGGCGTCTTCTCGGTGATCGGCGTCATGACCGCGGTCTCCGCCCTGCGCACCTCGGTTGAGACGGGCCTGAGCTTCCTCGGATCAAATGTCTTCCAGATATCCAAGTGGCCGACCGGCATCCAGGTCGGCGGATTCAACCGGGAGAAGTACCGGAAGCGCCGGCCGATCACCTACGCGGAGGCGCAGCGCTACCGCGCCCTGATGGCCGGCACGACGGACGTCGTGCGCCTCGTCAGCTGGGGCGACGGCCAGGCGTTCTACGCCGGGCGGCAGAGCAGCCCCAACCTGGACTACGGCGGCACCGACGAGAACTTCCTTGCCGCGAATCAGGAGAGCATCGACGCGGGACGCAACTTCACGGCGGCCGACGTCGAGCTGCGCCGCCCGGTCGCGATCGTCGGCCAGACAGTCCTCGCCGCGCTCTTCCCGTCCGAGTCCCCGCTCGGCCGGTCGATCAAGGTGAACAAGCACATCTACACGGTGATCGGGACCTTTGCAAAGAAGGGCACGTCCTTCGGCTGGGACCAGGACGAGATAGTCATGGTCCCCATTTCCCGCTTCCTGGAGGACAACGGGATCAAGCACTCCAGCATCAACATCGCGACCCAGGCCGAGTCCCAGGCGGCCTACGGGGACACCCTGGCGCAGGGGATCATCGCCATGCGCCTGGCCCGGAAGCTCCCGCCGGAGGCCGAGAACGACTTTGACGTCTATTCAAACGACTCGCTGGTCGCCGCCTTTGCGCAGGTGGCCGATTCGGTGAGCGAGGGCGCCTTCGTCGTCAGCGCGATCGCGCTCCTGGCCTCGGGCGTGGGGATCATGAACATCATGCTCGTGAGCGTGACGGAGCGCACGAAGGAGATCGGGGTGCGCAAGTCGATCGGCGCCCGGCGGGTGAACATTCTCGCCCAGTTCCTTGTCGAGGCCGTGGTGCTCTCCGTGGCCGGCGGGCTCGCCGGCATCCTCCTGGGGGTCGTCGCCGGCGACATCGCGGCCTCGAAGCTCAATGCGGGCATCGTGTTCCCGTGGGGCTGGGCCCTTGCCGGGCTCCTCGTGTGCACCGGGATCGGCGTGGGCTTCGGCTTCTACCCCGCCCTCCGCGCGGCGAAGATGGATCCGATCGATGCACTGCGCTACGAATAGGATCCCTTCTTAGCCGCGCCTTATCTCCGGTTGCCAATTTCAGCCCAATGATCTTCGGATCTCCGACCCCTGGAAGTGTATCTGGATCCGGTACACTTTCTTCACCCGGCAGGTGATCGCCCCGGTGGTCAGGTCGACCCGCTCAGGGACCTCGATCCGATGGATGTCCACGACCGCGTGGTAGCCGCGCTCGGAGAAGACGTCGATCAGCATCGCCAGCGCCAGGGGGTCCTCCAGCAGCGTGTCCTCCGTGTTCACCAGCGCCGAGCCGGAGATCGCGTGCCGCAGGACAATCGGCAGCATCTTCTTCTCGATGAAGGTCACGACTTTCTGGAAAAGTTCAGGATGCTCCAGTTCGTAAATGTCCAGCCGTTTCACCATTTCCTGGCGGGCGTGGACGATGGTCTCCTTGGCCACCGGTATCTTGCGGAGGCGGTCGACGGTGAGCGGGTCGAGCTCAAGCGTGCTCTGGTACTCGAGTTCCTTGAGGATGTGCTGCTCAACCTCCGCGATCTTGTCCTCCGCATTTATGAAATGGTAGTGGAAGATTTCCTTGAGCTGCTGGAGGGCCTCCCAGGTCTGCTCCTTGAAGACCTGGTATCGCCGCTGCGCGAGCGCCTCGTCGAAGTCGGTGATCCGCTCCTCCTGGAGGGTCCCGACCCCCGTCCGCCGGACTTCCTGGTTGTGGGCGCGCACCTTGACGCCGCGCTGCATCTGCCGGGCGATGCTCGTCTTCTCGTCGACAAACAGGACCATGATGTGGATGGTCGGCTGGCGAAAGTGGATCCCCAAGGGCGTGTGGAAAAAGTCCTTCCGCAGGTGGTTCATCTTTTCCACCAGCAACTTGAGGCACTCGACCTGGACTCCCGTCCGGGGGAATCCGTCGAGGATGACGCCGTCGCGGTATTCCGGGCGCAGCAGCTCCCTGAGGAGCAGCCCGATCACCTCGCGGTCCCCGACCATGTTGCCCGCATTTTTGAGCCGCTGGGCATCGGGGGAGTCCAGGAGGGCGCTGATCACGACGGGCTGGCAGGTGAGCCCGCGCGCCTTGGCGATAAACTCGGTGTTGGTGCCCTTGCCGGATCCCGGCGCGCCGCCCAGCAGGATGATCTCCTTGGGAAAACGCAGCTTCTCGCGGCCGACCTCGGCCTCAAGCTCGCTCCACACGGCCCCAAAGATCAGCTGGGCATCCTTGATTTCAAGGTCCGTGTTGCGGGCCGGCGCTGCCGGTCTGGCGGGTTCGCTGATCGCTTCCTGTGCAGAGGGAGGAGGCATGGCGGGGAAATAGGGAACCCTGATACGAGGCTAGGGTCAATATTTTCGCAATTCACGCGGCGCAGCCGCGGGGGTTGCTTAAGTTGAAGCTGGACCTGGCGGGGCCGCGAAAGCGGCCCCGCCTTGCCATGAGGGGCGAGTCATCGGGGTTCATTTGTGCCGGCCGTGCCGGATGATGTCCCAGATGACGTAGAAGCCCAGGGCTGCGGAGAGCAGGTACCCGGTGATGCCCAGGACGGGATAGCCGTGGACCAGGGGCGGGATCCGGGCGGTGACGATGAGCGAGGACCCGATGATCAGCGACCCGATGACAACCCCCAGCGCGATCCGATTGGCGGACTTGGCGAGGGCGTCCTGGAGGCCGCCCAGTCCCCGGTGCTCCAGGTTGAGCGTCAGGTTGTCGTGCTCGACCCGGCGGATCAGCCGGTGCAGGCCCCCGGGGAGATCCTGGAGAACCGAGACGCCGGCCCGGAAAAAATCCCGGGCCTGGCGAATGATCGTTTTGGGGCCCATTCGCTCCCGCTGGAGCTCGCGGAGGACCGGGCCGGCCTGGCTGCGGATGTCAAAATCAGGATCGAGCGCCCGGCCGACTTCCTCGATCGCCAGGACCGCCTTGGCCATCAGCGAGTAGTCCCGGGAGAGGGGGATGCCGTGGCGGCCGAAGATGAAGAGCAGCTTGAGCATCGCCCGCCCGAGCTCCTGGTGCCCGATCGCGAAATTGAGCTCCTCGCGAAGGGCGAGCGTCACCTCCTTCTCCATCATCCTCAGGTCGAGCAGCACGTCGGAGGGCGCGAGGTTGGCGGCGACCTGCACGACCTGCTCGGCGTCCTGCTCGACGGCGGCGACCCAGAAGTCCGCCAGCGCGTAGCGCAGCCGCCGGGTGAGGTGCCCGGCCAGGCCCCAGTCCAGGAAGCAGAGCCGCCCGTCGGTCGTGACCATCACGTTGCCCGCGTGGGGATCGGCGTGGAAAAACCCGGCGACCAGGACCTGGTGCAGGAGCGACCGGGCTCCGAGCTTGGCCAGGTCCCGCGAGACCTCGGGGTCCAGGGCGACCCTTCCAACCGGCGTGCCGTCGATCCTCTCCATCACGATCAGCCGGCTGGTCGTGAAGCCCGCCACGACCGCGGGCGCGAACACGCGGTCGCCGTAGGGATTGAGGGCGTTGAAATACTCCTGGTTGCGGGCCTCATTGGCAAAATCGAGCTCGCGCTGCATCCCGACCCTCACCTCCGCAAAAACGGCCGGAAGGTCGTAGGGCTGAAGGCTGGTCATCCGGCTGTGGAGCTGGCTGATCAGCCACCCCGCCAGATCCAGGTCGGTTTGGACGATCCGCGTGATGTTGGGGCGCTGCACCTTCACGGCCACCAGCCGGCCCGGGGTCCCGGCCGGGGCGTCCGCGGCGGGCCGCAGCCGGGCGAAGTACACCTGGGCGAGCGAGCCCGAGGCGACCGGTGTCTCGTTGAATTCGCTGAAAATCTCGTGGATGTCGCCGGGCAGCTCCGCGTCCAGGACTGGGCGGATCTCCGCGAAGCCGATCGGCCGGACCTCGTCCTGGAGCTTGCGCAGCTCGAGGATGAGCCCGGCCGGCAGGGCGTCCGGCCTCATGCTCATGAGCTGGCCGAACTTTACGAAGGTGGGCCCCAGGTCCTCAAGGACGAGGCGGATCCGCTCCCAGGCCGTGCTCTGGGGCTGGGGCCGGGAGACCAGCCGCTGCCGGATGCCCAGGGGCAGGTCGAGCAGGTCGACCAGGTCGGCAAAACCGTGGCGCGCGAGGACGCCGAAAATCTCCTTGGCCCGGACAGCGTGGCTGAAGAGATTCAGCGGCTTCACGGCTCGCCGGCGCGCGTGGGAGGGGTGGTGGACTTTTCCTCGAGCGCGCGCACCCGCTGCTCAAGGGCGGCGAGCCTGGACTGGGTCTTTTCGTCGGACTTTGCGGTGAAGTCGCGGAACCGGGCGCCCAGCGTGGTGCAAACCTCGTCAAACTCGCGGCGGCCCTGCTCTGCGATCTTGTCGGCCATGATGCGGGCATCGGAGGCCGTGACCTTTCCCTGGCGGACGAATTCGTCGAGCGCCTGCTCGACTTTTTCCTTGGTGATTGCCGCGGCGCCCGCGCCTGCAAGCAATGACTTTTTAATCAAGTCGATCATGATGATCGGAGGATAACCGGCCCGCGGGGCATCGCAAACGCAAACAGCAGCGGGAAGGTGTTCACCCCACTGGCTCGTCCGTGCACTCGCGCAGGAGGCCGAGGAACTGCCCGGCGCCGCGGGTCTGGTAGCGCTGGAGGTGCCGGATGACGACCAGTTCGCGCATCGGCGATCCGTCTGCAAGCGTGATGTAGGCCAGCGCGTCCCTGTCCTCCGGCGACTGCGCCATCCGCGGCAGGATCGAGATGCCGACCCCGCAGGCGACCAGGGCCTTCACGGTGGCGACCTGGGCGCAGCGATAGGCGATCCGGGGCTCGAAGTGGTTGTCGCCGCAAAACGCCCTCACCTGCGCGGCCAGGGTGCTTGACGAACCGAGGAGGGCGAAGGTCTCGCCGGCGAGATCGGCCACCGTCACGCGTGCTCGCGAGGCGAGGGGATGGTCCTTCGCCACCACGAGCAGCAGGGGTTCCTGGAGGAGGGGCTCGGAGTGGAGCCGCGGGTCCTTGACCGGGGCGGCTATGATCGCAAGGTCCAGATCCCCCTCGATGACCGCCTCGATCAGGGCGGTCTTGAAGTCCTCGCGGACATTGACCTGGAGGTTGGGGAAGCGGCTCTGGCACAGGCCGATAAGGTGGGGAAGAAGGTAGGGAGCTAGGGTCGGAATCGCGCCCACCATGATCCGGCGTTCCAGGGCGGGATTGTCGCTCAGCTCCTTCGAGGCGTCATCAACCTCCTGAAGGATTCGGCGCGCCCTCCCCAAAAATGCGGCTCCCGCCTCGGTCGGCACGGCCTTTCGGCCAAGCCGGTGGAAGAGCTTGTGGCCGATCTCCTTCTCAAGTTGTATAATCTGCTGACTTAAAGACGGTTGAGCTACATTACAGCGCGACGCAGCCCGGGTGAAATTCCCGCTGTCGGCCACGGCGACGACGTACCGGAGTTGGTTCAGTTCCATAGTCTAAGACTATCATAAGTATATGATCTTACAACTTTATCTATTGAAAAATGAGCCTATGTTAGGCCCATGAAACAAGAGACATTATCGAAAGTGACCCTTCTGGCCCTGGTGGCCGTCGCGGCCATCATCATTTCCTTCGGCATGACGCTCGGACCCGACCGCTTTGCCGGCCTCGTGGCCGTCGTGATGCTTCTGGCGATCGGAGGCCTGGAATACCGGTGGACCTGGAAGCGGGGCGCCCGGATCAGGAACCTATTGGGCCGCTAATAGTTAAAAATCATACTCCCATGCAAATCATCGGCCTAGAGTCAGGCGCAGGTTTCGCGGTTCAGGGATGGAATGCGGTTTCGGAGCGGGCCCGGAGGTCCAATTCCGAGGCAAGTGCGCTGCCGTCCCCGGACCTGCCTGCCGCCAATCCCGGTCCGTTCGGAATGGTCTGGCTGGCCTCAGTGTGGCCGGGCCGGGGCCAGGGACCCCTATTCAATCGGGTCTTCGTAATGGCCTTCCGGCGGCTGCGTTCGCGGATGCATCGGGGCGGGCGGCAGGGACACAGTGTGGGCGGCCTGGGCGTCGGGGTTGGGCACGACGGGCGGTAGTGTCGGCCGGGCCTGGTCGGCGCGCTCGTTTTCGTCGATCGCCCGCTTGAACTCGTTCTCGACCTCTGCCGCCGCCTTCTTCACCTCCCGGATCGCCTTGCCCAGGCCCCGCGCGAAACCGGGCATTTTGTCGCCGCCGAAGAAGATCAGCACGGCCACCAGGATCAGCATGATCTCGGGTCCGCCGAACATGTCGAGGAAGGCCAGGCTGGTAACCGGCGGTGTCATGGCTGAAGGGTGTCCGCTATTGGCGAAGCGTCAATTGAATCGATCCCTCAGGAGACCTTGATGCTGACCGTGAACTTCTCGGTGTTGCCCGGGGGGACGAGGTGCAGCCCGACTTTGTTCTCGGGCGAGTTGGGCGGGCCCATCCAGGGCTCCACGCAGTAGTACGGCGCCTTGTCGTCCCCCGTCCAGGTGACGAAGGTCGCGTCGGGCGGCGGCACCTTGGCCGTGCCGATCCTCACGGTCACGTCGCCGGGCCGGCCCTTCTCGCCGAAGACGACCGCGTTGCCGCGCAGTCCCGTGTGGAGGGTGTCGACCAGGTCCGGGTTCGAGAAGCGCTCATCCTCCTGCAGCGCGGGCCCGGGGACGAGGGCGCCCGTCGGCGAATGCCGCAGGCGCCGGGTGGCCGGGATACGGATGAGGTAGTCGCCGCGGCTCTGGCCCTCGTTCCAGGGCAGGGTGAAGTAGAAGTGATGGCCGGCGCTCCAGGGAAGGGGCTCGGTCCCGAGGTTTTTCAGCGCGAACTCGCAGGTGAGCCCCAGCGGCTCGAAGCGGTAGGTGACCGTGAACTCGCAGTCGTAGGGATAGCTTTCCGGGGACTCCGGGCCGGGGATCCACTGGGCGGCGAACCCGGTCGGGTCCATGCTGACGACCTTGAAGGCGGCCTGGCGGGCCAGGCCGTGCATGGGCATCGGCCGGCGGACGCCATGGGCATCGCGCCAGAAGTAGATGTCGCCGCGATCGAAGGTCCGGCCATTGAAGGGGAAGAGGATGGGGTTTCCGCCCCGGACCTTCCAAAAGTCGTCCATTGAGGCCAGCTCGGGCCAGTAAATGACGTCCCGCACCGAGCCGTCGCCCAAGGTGAGGTTCCAGTTCATGAGCCGGGCCCCCTTTTCGGGCACCGCGAGGAAGGTGGAGCCGCCCACGCGCCACCGCGTGATCGTCTGGCCCAGGTAGGGGATTCTTTCCATCCCCGGATGCTTGCACTGCGTCCGCGGCGGGGTCAAACTAACCCTGAAATGTTACGGATATGGCTCGGTTTTCTTGTCGCGGCCCTGGCGCCGGCCCCCGCTGCCGTTTCCGCAGGCGCGCCCGTGCGGGCGACCCCGAAACGGGTGTTTGTCATCCCGATCCGCGACGAGATCGCCAAGCCCGCGCTGTACGTCCTGCGCAGGGGGCTGAAGGAGGCGATGGCCGCGCATGCGGACGTCGTCGTCCTTGACATCAAGACCCCGGGCGGGGCCCTCGACGCCACCTTTTCGATGATGGAGGCGCTCGGCAAGTTCCCGGGCCGGAAGATCGCCTTTGTCGACAACGAGGCGATGTCCGCCGGGGCCTTCATTTCCGCGACGACCGACGAGATCTGGTTTGCGCCCGACGGCATCATCGGCGCCGCCGCCCCGGTCACCTCGACCGGCCAGGACGTGGACGCGACCATGAAGATGAAGATCGTCAGCTACCTGAAGGCCCGGATGCGCGCCGAGTCCGAGGGGAAGGGCTACCGGGGGCAGGTGGTGTCGGCGATGATCGATGCGGACACCGCGCTGACCATCGGCGGGCAGGTGCTCAAGGAGAAGGGCGAACTCCTCTCCCTCACGGCCTCCGAGGCGATGAAGCGCTACGGCACGCCGCCGCAGCCGCTCCTGGGCTCCGGGATCGCGGCCGACACGACCGACCTGCTGGCGCAGAAATTCGGGGCGGGGAATTCGGAGGTCACCGAGCTGCGGATCACCTGGTCGGAGCACTTTGCCGCCTTCCTCAACGGGATCGCCCCGGTCCTCCTCGGCCTGGGCATGGTGGCCCTCTTCATCGAGTTCAAGACGCCCGGCTTCGGCTTCTTCGGGATCGCCGGGGTGTCGCTCCTGGCGATCGTCTTCCTGAGCAGCTACGTCGCCGGGCTCTCGGGCCACGAGCCGATCGTGCTCTTCGGGCTGGGCGCGGTGCTCCTTCTTCTCGAGCTGGCCTTTTTTCACAGCGCGGGGTTCCTCGGGGTGATCGGCGTCGCGCTGATGGGGGGCTCCCTCGTCTGGGCGATGGCCGACCTCTGGCCCAATGAGCCGATTTCGGTCGCCTGGTCGGCCGACGCCTTTGTCCGCCCGCTCGCCGACATGGGCCTTGGCATGGTGATCGCCTTTGTCCTCGCCGCGGCGCTGCTCCGCTTCCTGCCGCACGGGCTGCTCTGGGACCGGATGGCGATCGGCGCGACGATCGGCGGCACGGCCCAGACGGGCGGCGACGCCCCGGGGACCGGCGCATCCCTCGACGCCCTGATCGGCCGCCGCGGCCTTGCCGTCACCGCCCTTCGCCCGGCGGGGCAGGTGGAGATCGACGGGCGCCGCTACGAGGCCAAGGTCGCCGTCTCGGCGATCGACGCGGGCGCGCGGATCGTCGTCCGCGGCCGGATGGACTTCGGCCTGGTGGTCGAGTCCGAGGCGTGACCCCGCGGGAACCCCCCTTCATGACCCTGATCCTCGTCCTCTTCCTCGCCGGGATCCTGCTCCTGGCGGCCGACGTCTTCGTCTCCAGCTTCATCCTGGCGGCCTTCGGGGGCGCGGTGATGCTCACCGGCTGCGGGATCGCGTATCGACAATATGGATTCGACGGCGCGGCCCTCGCGGTCGCCGTGGCCCTGGTCCTCCTCGGCGCGACGATCTACGGCGAGCTGGTGGTCCTTCCCCGGACCCGCTTCGGCCGCGGGCTGGTCGTCCACTCCACCTCCGGGAATGCGAGCCAGCCCCCGCTGGCCACCGCCGACGTGGTCGGCAAGCCGGCCGTCGCGATGACCACCCTCGCCCCCAGCGGCTACGTCCAGGTGGACGGCCGCCGCTACGAGGCCTTCTGCCGCACCGGGCACGCCGCGAAGGGGACCGACCTGAGGGTCGTCGGCCTGGACAATTTCCGCCTCATCGTCACTTCAAACGCCAGCGATCCCAGCTAAAACCCAACAACACCATGTTCGACCTTCCCCTCCTCATCCTGATCCCCGTCGGGATCATCGTCCTCGTCATCGCGGGGATTTTCGTCTCCTACTTCGGCACCTGGCTCAAGGCCCGGCTGAACGGGGCGCCGGTAAGCATCATGAACCTGGTCGGCATGCGCCTGGGCGGCGTGCCCTACGGCCTGGTCGTCACCGCCCGGATCACGGCCGTGAAGGCGGGAATCCAGGTGAGTACCGACAAGATCGCCGCCCACTACCTGGCCGGCGGCAACGTCCTTCCGACCGTCCAGGCGCTCATCGCCGCGCAGAAGGCCGGGATAGCGCTCGACTGGGACCGCGCCTGCGCGATCGACCTGGCGACCAAGGGCTCGGGCAAGTCGGTCGTCGAGGCCGTGCGCACGTCGGTCGACCCCAAGGTCATCGACTGCCCCAACCCGGAGAGCGGGCGGACGACGATTGACGGCGTGGCCAAGGACGGCATCCAGGTGAAGGTGAAGGCTCGCGTTACGGTGCGCACCCATCTGGACCGCTTCGTCGGCGGCGCCAAGGAGGAGACCATCATCGCCCGCGTCGGCGAGGGCATCGTGACGACGATCGGCGTCGCCGACAGCTACAAGCACGTGCTGGAATCCCCCGACAGCATTTCTAAGACGGTCCTCGCCCGCGGGCTGGACGTGGGATCGGCCTTTGAGATCCTCTCCATCGACATCGCCGACGTGGACGTCGGCGAGAACATCGGCGCCCGGCTCCAGGTGGCGCAGGCCGAGGCGAACAAGAACATGGCCCAGGCCCAGGCGGAAATCCGCCGCGCCGCCGCCGTCGCGCTCGAGCAGGAGATGAAGGCCCGCGTGCAGGAGATGCAGGCGAAGGTCGTCGAGTCGCAGGCGCAGGTTCCGCTCGCGATGGCGGAGGCCTTCCGCAGCGGGAAACTCGGCGTCATGGACTACTACCGGATGGAGAACATCCAGGCTGACACCTCGATGCGCCAGAACATCGCCCAGCCCGGGGACAAGAAATGATGCACAATCCGGCAATCCTGCTGGTGATTGTCGCCCTGGCCACGCGGGTGTTCGCGGCGTGGAATAAGTCGCGCGCGAAGAAGGCGCCGCCCGTCGTCGCGCCCGGCGGGACTGACGACGAGCGCACCCGCCGCGTGCGCGAGGAGGTCGCCCGGAAGATCGCCGAGCGGCGCGCCGGGCTGCGGCCCTCGGCGGCCGCGCCCGAGGAGGAGGACCTTCCCGCGTTCCCGCCCGAGCGGGTGTCCGCGAGGATGGACGACGTCGAAGCCGCGGTGGCGCGCCAGAATGCCCTCGGGGAGCAGATCAGGGTGCTCGAGTCGGCGTCCGCGGCGTCCGCCGTGGCCGCCCGTTCCGCAGCCACCGCCGCTTTCCTGCGGGGCACGCCCGTGGCGGGAGCCGGCGAGAGCCGCTTCCCCGAGCTCGCCGACCCGCAGCGCGCCCGCCGTGCGATCGTGCTGCGCGAAGTCCTCGGCGCCCCCCGCGGCCTGAGCGTGGACGGCTGCCTCTGGCGCTGATTCGAGGCTCAGAGGATCGATGTAGCCGGCCTCCCAGAGGCCGGATGCTTGGGGTCCCATGTCTGATCGCCAATCCACCGGCCTCCGGGAGGCCGGCTACATCGATCCGGGAGCCACGCCACATCGGACGCCCCGACAACAATCACCGATTCGAAAAATCGAACGCCACCCGGTCGTGCCCCTTGTGGCCGGTGCCGTAGCGCTTGCCCTTGTACTCGATCACGACCGACTCGAGCGCCGTTGACGTGAGGTAGAGGGGGACGTTCTCGAAGTCGCGCTGCTCGCCGCGGGCCAGCGGGCCCTGGTAGAGCTCGGCCCCGTCGGACTGGCGCACGACCTTGATGCGGATGGCGTCCAGCGCGGAAATGGTGACGGTGGCATCGTGCTCCTGCTGGACCGGCGCCGAGGTGACCGCCGCGGCGCGCACCGGCTCGGAGGGCGCCGAACCCCCGCCCATGATGGACTTGACCGCCCAGAGGATGAGAAGGAGCACCAGCACGCAGCCCAGCGCGATCAGCGACTTGAAGATGAGCGCCTGGTTGATCCCGGCCTGGAGCTGCATCCCGCCGGAATTGCGCCGCAGGGGAAGCATCTGGCGCTCCATCCCCTGGGCGGGCTGCTGGGCGGGCACGGCGGCGGACGGGTCCGCGGCCGCGGGTTCCGGGGCGGCGCCCTCGGCGCCCTCGCCCGTGGAGCCAATCGAAAGGTCCATCCGACCGTAGACCTCGCGGCTGGGTTGCCGGGGCCGGGCGGTGCCGTGGCCGAGCGCGGCGAAGTCCGCGAGGATCCGGTCGGGCGACAACTTGAGGAAAACCGAGTAGCTGCGCAGGAAGCCGCGCACGTAGAGGTCGCT
Organism: uncultured Opitutaceae bacterium; assembly: GCA_903891325.1. Taxonomy (GTDB): domain Bacteria; phylum Verrucomicrobiota; class Verrucomicrobiia; order Opitutales; family Opitutaceae; genus Palsa-1447. The sequence continues at coordinate 25,615 of CAITEC010000022.1, read as the reverse complement.
CAGCCCGATGTCGAACTGGTTGCTCTCGAACTTCTGGAGGTACTCGCCGCGCACCTTGGTGGCCTCGGCCGCCTCGCGGATTGAGGTTCCCTTCTTCTTTCGCGCCTCCTCAAGGCGCTCGCCGATGGTCTGCATGGAAATCAGTTAGGGGCTTAGGCTGTCCAAATCGACCAAAATCTCTCGGGGGCTTGAGCCGTTCTCGGGCCCCACGATGCCCTTGTCCTCCATGATCTCCATGATCCGGGCGGCCCGGTTGTACCCGATCCGGAGCCGCCGCTGGAGCATCGAGGTGCTCGCGCGGCGGGTGGACTTGAGGACGTCGAGGGCCTGCTGGTAGAGCTCGCCGTCGTCGCCCATCTCCTCCCCGTCGCCTTCGCCGTCCCCGTCGTCATCCTCGCTGGCCGCGCGGTCGATGTGCTGCTGGACCTCCTGCTTGTACCGCGGCGGCCCGTTGACCTTGAGGAACTCGACGATCGCCTGGATTTCCTCGTCGGAGACGAAGGCGCCCTGGGCCCGCACGATGCGCGAGGTGCCCGGCGGCGTGAAGAGCATGTCGCCGCGACCGATGAGCATGTCGGCCCCCTTGGTGTCCAGGATCGTCCGCGAGTCCACCTGGGAGGCGACCTGGAAGGCGATGCGGGCCGGCAGGTTGGCCTTGATCACCCCGGTGATGACGTCAACGGACGGCCGCTGGGTCGCGATGATGACGTGGATCCCGGCCGCGCGCGCGAGCTGGGCCAGCCGCGCGATGTTTGTCTCGATCTCCGCCGGGGCGACCATCATGAGGTCGGCGAGCTCGTCGATGATGATGACGATGTAGGGCAGGTGGTCGGGGATCTCGATCCCGTCGTCCGCAGAGAGCGGGTCGAGGCCCTCGAGGGTCGGCTGCGCCCCGGGCGGCGGCTCGGCGGCGGCGCCCTTCTTGCGGTGGTTGAACCCGGAGATGTTGCGGACGTTCACCTTCGCGAAAATCTGGTAGCGCTGCTCCATCTCGCTCAGGAGCCACTTGAGGGCCGCGGGAACCTTCTTCGCCTCGGTCACGACCGGGATCAGCATGTGCGGAAGCGAGTTGAAAATCTTCAGCTCGACGACCTTCGGGTCCACCATGATCAGCCGCACGTCGTTCGGGCTCTTCGAGTAGAGGATGGAGGAGACGATCGAGTTGATGCAGATGGATTTTCCCGAGCCGGTCGCGCCGGCGATGAGCAGGTGGGGCATCTTGCACAGGTCGGAGACAAGCGGCTTCCCGGACACGTCCTTGCCCAGGGCGATCGGAAGGTCGGTCCGCACGGCCGCCCAATCCTCGCTCTCGAGGATTTCCCGCAGGCCGACCGGGGTGGGGTGCTGGTTGGGCACCTCGACGCCAACCGCCGCCTTGCCCGGGATCGGGGCGAGGATCCGGACGGACTGCGCGCGCATCCCCAGCGCGATGTTCTTGTCCAGGCCGGAGATCTTCTCGACCCGGACCCCGGGGGCCGGCACGAGCTCGTAGCGGGTGATCACCGGTCCGACGTGAATCTCCCCGAGGGTGACCTCGACGCCGAACTCGCCGAGGATCCGCAGGAGGTTCTCGGCGTTCTGGCGGTGCTCGTCCTCGCTGCTCGTGCCGGGGGATCGGACCTGCTCGCGGAGCAGGGAGAGCGGCGGGAACTTGTAGTCGCCCTCGGTCGCCTGCGGCGCGGACTTCGCCTTCCTCGGCTCGGTCGGCTTGACGATGCTGAGGGCGGCGGGGACGGCGGGCTTGGCCGCCTTCGCCTCGGCGCGAGGCAGCGACGCGCCGCTGGTCCGCGCGACCAGCACGTTCTTGTTCGCCGGCCCGATCGGCTCGAGGACCAGGGGGGCCTGCTCCTCGCGCTCCGCGGCGGCGGGCGCCCGGCGCGGGGCCTCCGGCGCGGGCGCGGCCTTGCGCTTTGCCCGGCCCGCCCACCACGCGGAGACCAGTCCCATGATCCGCTCAATCTCGCTCCCGATGTCCTTTGTGAAGATGAAGAGCAGGCAGGAGACATACACGATCCCCAGCAGGAAGAAGGCGCCGAAGTCGCCGAGCAGGTCCTCGAGGACGCCCTTGTAGATGAGGTGGCCGATCAGCCCCCCGGGGCCGTGCGGGAAATAGCTCGAGCTTTTGAAGCTGTCGACCATCGCAGCCAGGCCGGCGGCCGCCGGCAGGCACAGGAGGGTGGCGATGATCCGCGAGGTGACCAGCTGCCGCGTGCTCCGGATCGCCAGGTAGCAGAACCAGAGCAGGAAAAACGGGATCAGCCAGGCCGCCAGCCCGAGGCTGAAGAAGGAAATGAACGAGGCCGCCGAGCCGAAGTCCCCGACAATGTTCCTGTCCGTGGGGTTCGTCGTGACAAAATGGCTCTGCTCCGGGCTATAACTCAAGAAGGCCACTGACAGGAGCATACCAAAGAGCAGGCAGGCGGCCGCGGCGATCCAGTTGGACGGGCTGGCCGGTGTTTTGGAGGACGGCCTCTCGTTTGGGTTTGAACTCTCCGGTTTGGCCATTTGTGTGAGCCGATCAGATGCCAGAATTCCTTCGTTTTCAACCCCTGTATCAGGAACGCGTCTGGGGAGGCCGCTCATTGGAGACAACTTTCGGCCGCGAACTGCCTGCGGGGCGGCCGATAGGGGAGAGCTGGGAGATCGTCGACCGCCCCGAGGCGCAGTCGGTCGTTTCCGGCGGATCGTTCGCCAAGCTGACCCTCCGCGAGGTGATTGAGCGCCACGGCGCGGCGGTGATGGGGCCGGCGTGGCCGGCGACGCGGCGCTTTCCCCTCCTGGTCAAGTGGCTGGATTGCCGGGAGCGCCTCAGCCTTCAGGTTCACCCGCCGAAGGCCGTGGCCGCCGAGCTCAAGGGCGAGCCAAAGACGGAGAACTGGTACATCGCCCACACCGACCACGGGGCCCAGCTCATTGTGGGCCTGAAGCGCGGTGTCACCCGGGAGGCCTTCGAGAAGGCGATCGAGACGAACACCCTGGACGCGTGCGTCCACCATTTTCCGGTGGCCGTCGGCGACTCGATCCTCGTGCGCAGCGGCCAGGTGCACGCGATCGACGCGGGCAACCTGATCCTCGAGATCCAGGAGAATTCCGACACGACCTACCGTGTCTACGACTGGGGCCGGGTGGGGCTGGACGGGAAGCCGCGCACGCTGCACATCTCCGAGTCGCTGCGCTCCATCCTCTGGGACAGCTTCGAGCCCGTGCCGGTCCGCGCCGCCCCGACGGCCGGCGTGATCGCCGACAGCGAGGAATTCGTCATCCGCCGGGTGGTCCTGGACGCCGGGGAGAAGATCCACGTGGAGTCCGGCGAGCAGCCGCGGCTCCTGAGCGTGGTCAGCGGGCGGTTGGCCAAGGTCGCCGAGGGCAAGGGCCCCTGCGAACGGGTGCTCGAGCGGGGCGCCAACGTGCTCCTTCCCTTCTCCCGCGCCTTCACCTTTGCGGCGGAGACCACCTCGATCGTCCTGGTGACCGAGGATTTTGCCTGAGCTGCGCTCTTGCCCCGGGGGGGCTTCTGACTATGGTCACGGCCCTTCCATGACCCGACCCGAACACAGAGATCAATCAGCTTCCAAGGCCGATCCCGCGCAGCCGGCCCCGGCTGACGCCACGCCGACCAGCGCCGGTCCGGAGAGCGCCGCCCCGCAGAAGGAGCTGGCTGAGATGCAGGACCGGTATCTGCGCGCGGTCGCCGACCTCGAGAACTTCCGGAAGCGCACTGTCCGCGAGAAGGAGGAGCTGAGGCTGTTTGCGGCCTCGCGGGTGCTGGAGGACCTGCTCCCGGCCCTCGACAACCTCGCCCTCGGGCTCGCCGCGGCCAAGCAGCCCAATGCGGACCTGAAGACATTGATCGGCGGCGTCGACATGGTCGCCCAGCAGCTCAAGGGCGCCCTCGCCGGCCACGGCCTGAAGGAGATCAACCCGGTCGGGCTGCCCTTCGATCCCCACCAGCACGACGCGATGTCCCACCAGGACAGCGACAAGGTGCCCGCCGAGCACGTCGTGAGCGTCGTGCGCAGCGGCTACACCCTGAACGGCCGGCTCCTGCGGCCGGCATCGGTCGTCGTCTCGAACGGCCCGGCTGCCCACTGACATGGCCAAGGAGGATTATTACGAGCTGCTCGGAGTCGCCAAGGGAGCCACTGAGGAGGAACTGAAGAAGGCCTACCGCAAGAAGGCCGTCCTGCACCACCCGGACAAGAACCCGGGCGACAAGGCGTCCGAGGAGATGTTCAAGAAGATCTCCGAGGCCTATGAGGTCCTGAAGGATCCCGACAAGCGCGCGGCCTATGATCGCTACGGCCACGCCGCCTTCCAGGGCCCCGGCGGCACGGCCGGCCGGGGGGGCGGGGGAATGTCCGGGGCGGGCGGATTCCACGATCCCTTCGACATCTTCCGCGAGGTCTTCGGCCAGGGCGCCGCCCGCGGGGGCGGAGGCGGCATCTTCGACGAGATGTTCGGCGGCGGCCGGGAGGGCAGCCGCGACGGCGAGGACCTTCGCTACGACCTTGAGCTCACGCTTGAGGAGGCGGCGCGCGGGGTGGAAAAGGAAATCTCATTCCGCCGGCAGGCCACCTGTGAGCGCTGCGCCGGCTCGGGCGCCGAGCCTGGCTCCAAGCGCGTGACCTGCCCGACCTGCCGCGGCGCCGGCCAGATCCGCCGCTCGGGGGGAATCATCGTCTTCACCCAGACCTGCCCGACCTGCGGCGGGGCCGGCAAGAAGGTTGAGAAGCCGTGCACCGCCTGCCGCGGCGAGGGGCGCGTGAACAGCAACACCAAGCTTAATGTCCGGATCCCGGCCGGCGTGGACACCGGCTCCCGGCTCCGGTCCTCGGGCAACGGCGCGGCGGGCGGGGCCGGCGGCCAGGCGGGCGATCTTTACATCGTCCTCACGGTCAAGGAGCACGAGCTTTTCGAGCGCCAGGGCGACGACCTCTTCTGCGAGATGCCGATCAAGTTCACCCTGGCCACGCTCGGCGGCACGATCGAGATTCCCACGCTCTCCGGCAAGGCCTCGCTCAAGATCCCGGCCGGCACGCAGAGCGGCACGACCTTCCGGCTCAGGGACAAGGGCATGCCGAACATCCGCACGGCGCGGCCGGGCGACCAGCTGGTCCGGATGCACGTCGAGGTCCCGTCCTCGCTGACCGCCGAGCAGCGGAAGCTCCTGGAGGAGTTCGGCCGGGTGAGCGGCGACGCGAGCGAGCCGACGTCACGGTCGTTTTTTGAGAAGGCCAAGAAGTTTTTCTGACCGGGCGCCGTACCCATGCGCGTTGTCATCCTCGGATCGGGTCGCGGATCGAACGCTGAAGCGCTCCTGGAGGCGGGACGATCCGGCCGCCTCGGCGGCGCGCGGATCGCCGCCCTCTTCTCGGACCGGGCGGACGCGGGGATCCTCGCCCTGGGCCCGCGCTTCGGGGTGGGCGCGCATTTCGTCGATCCGGGCCCGTTCCGGACGAAGCTGGAGGGGGCCGGTGAGGAGCGCTTCATCGCGGCCCTCGCCGCGGAGCGGCCGGACCTGGTGGTCCTCGCCGGCTTCATGCGGGTCCTCAAGCCGGGGTTCCTCGCCGCGTTTGCCGGCAGGATCGTCAACCTGCACCCGAGCCTCCTTCCAAGCTTCCCCGGCCTGGACGCGATCGGCCAGGCCTGGAGGCGCGGCGTCAAGGTCACCGGCTGCACGGTTCACCATGTGACCCCCGACGTGGACGGCGGCCCGATCATCGACCAGGCGGCGGTGCGGATCGAGCCGGGGGACACCCTCGCCTCCCTGGAGGCGAAGGTCCATTCCGCCGAGCACGCACTCCTGCCCTCGGTGGTCGCCCGGCTTGCCGCTGAGGGGACCTGATCGGACGGCATGCCCCTCACCGAAATCAAGGTGGAGATTCCCCATGGCGCGGCCGATGCGGCCGATGCCGTCCTGCTCGAGCTGGGGGACGGACGCTGGAGCCTCCTGGAGGACGCGATCGCCCGCCGCGCCTGGGTCGTGGGCCTCTTTCCCGAGAAAGCGGAGGCGCTCGCCCGCTGGAATGCGCTCAAGCCGATCCTGGGGATCGCCCCGCTCGGGGAAGCGGACGCCCGACCCCTGGCCAACCGCGATTGGAAGGACAGCTACAAGGCGCATTTCAGGGCGTGGGCCTGCGGCCGGCTGCACTGGGTCCCGGTTTGGGAGAGACGGCGCTTTCGCCGGCCGCCCGGCCATGCGGTACTCTGGCTCGACCCGGGGATGGCCTTCGGGACGGGGAATCATGAGACGACGCGGCTGTGCTGCCGGCGCCTGGTTGCGCTATCGCGGCGCCCCGGAAAGCTGCGGGTCATCGATGCGGGCTGCGGCTCGGGAATCCTTGCCCTGTCGGCCGCCCGCCTGGGTTTCGGGGAGATCACCGGGTTCGACATCGACCCGGAGGCGGTCCGCGTGAGCCGCGAGAACGCGGCCCTCAACCGGATGGCCGGCCGCGTGCGCTTCCTGACCGCCGACCTGGAGAAGGGCCTTCGGGGCCGAAAAGCGGAGATCGTCCTCGCCAACATCCAGGCCGACATCCTCATGCGGAACGCCGCCCTCCTCGTCCGCGCCGTCGCCCCCGGCGGAGTCCTTGTCCTGAGCGGAATCCTGGCCGTGGAATTGGATTCGGTGAGGGAGGTCTTCTCCGCCGCCGCCCCCGGTTCCAAAATCACCTCAAGCAAGCTCGGAGAGTGGGCGGACGTATACTTGCAGAAACCTGAGACCTGAAACCTGAGACCTGAAATTCAATCCGACGATCGCTGAATGAACCCTGATTGCCTTTGGATCGAAGGATTGACTCAGGTTTCAGGTTTCCAAGTTTCAGCCTTCTGAAGAGCTGACTCAGGTTTCAGGTCTCAGGTCTCAGGTTTCTGCAGATTGGTCACGCTTTTCCCCACCCGCGCAACTGATCGAAGCAGCGCCGCACGCTCTCCAGCGGCGCGTGGTTGTACTGCTCCTGCTCGACGACGTACCATTCGACCGAGCGAATCAACTCCAGGGCGGTGAACACCTCCGCGAAATTGACCGGGCCCAGGCCGAGTTCCTTTTCATCCTTCAGGTGCACCAGCCGCACCCGCTCGCCCTGGTCGCGCAGGAACCGTGCGGGGGAATAGCCCCCGACGTGCGCCCAGTAGACGTCGAGCTCGGCGCTGAGGTTGCGCGGCTCGGCGGCCGACAGCATCCAGCTGAAGGCCGGCCTGCCCTCGAGCAGCTTGAATTCGCCGGCGTGGTTGTGAAAACTCAGGCGCAGTCCGAAGGCCCGCAGGGCGGCGCCGATCCCGTTCAGCTCCTCGCCGATCCGCTGCGCCGCGGCCGGGGACAGGTAATGCTCCGGCGGCCACCACGGGCAGATGACGTGCCGGGTGCCGAAGAGGAGGGCGTCTCCGACCACCTGGTTGAAGTTCTGGCGGAGGGTCTCGATCCCCGCGTGCATCCCGGCGACCTCCAGGCCGACAGAGTCCAGCGCCGCCTTGGCCTTGGGGGCGTCCAGGTTGCCCGTGCCGGCGAGCTCGACCCCTCGGTAGCCGATCTTGGCGACCTCGGCGACGGTGCGGGCGAAATCGACGCCGGTGTCCTGGCGGACGGAATAAAGCTGCAGCGCTACGGGTACGTTTTTCATGGTCGCTTGCCCCCGGGCCCGGACGTACGGGCAATCACATCGGCCGCGGCGAGCGGGGGGGACAGGTCGCCGCGTTTTCCAGGGGAAGCTTGCTCCGGAATCGCTCGAGATAGCCCTGGTACTGGTCGAAGAGCGGGTCGCCCGGAACCCGGCGCAGCGCCCGGGCGCACTCCTCCACGCGCTCGTTGGCCTTTGCCTGGTAGTCCTCCCGCACCTTCACCGCCCTCTCGCGGTAGTTCGAGCCGTCGATCCCCGCGTGCTTGGCCAGCAGCGGCAGCCAATTGTGCGCGTACTGGACGTGGGCGGTCTCGTCGATGATGTCGAAGAGCATCATCTCGGCGGACTCGAGGTCCCGGCCGTCCCGGAAGTCGGCGTAGCTCTCGTGCTTGGCCGTGAAGTAGCCGGTCTCCGCGATCATCCCGATATTGAACACCGCCTCGTAGATGTCGGCCTTGCTCATCGGGGCCGCCCGGTAGGGGGCGAGGATGTCCATCTGCCTTGAATAGGCCTCCTCGATCGACACGCCCTTCTCCTTCGCGTAGGCGTAGATCAGCTCGTCGCGATCGCCCTGGTCGTACCCGGGGAATCCGATCTCCTCGAGCTGAATCCCGAAGTCCTGGAGCCTGGAGCAGCCCGAGTCGCCGTGCCGGGATTCGTCCCAGAGATGGCGCGCCACGTCGTGGTGCCACTGCCAGGGCATGTAGTGCCCGTCGTAGATCCACTGGAGCTGGATGTCCGGTATGTTCTTCTCCATCATGTAGCCGACGGCCCAGAAGAGGCGCCGTGCCTCGACGCTGGTCGAAAAGTCGGTATGGACGTAGTCCATAAACGAATACGTCGGCCGCTTGTCCCCGGCCGACAGCCGGAAGCTCTTCGAGGAGAAGGTGCGCGCGCTGAACTTCGACAACCGAAAGTCGGTCCGAACCCCCGCCGGCACCGCCTCCTTTCCCTCCTCGACGGGCAGCGGCGCGCCCAGCCGGCCGCAGTCCGCCAGGGCGGCCTCGACCCGCGCGCGGTAGGCGGCATCGGTCGCGTGCGGGTGGCGCCGGCGGTAGTCGCGGTACCAGAGCCACTCCTGGCTCTTGATCTGGTTGATCTCGTGCAGGATGGCGATGGTCGGCGCGTCGTGCACCGGGTGGACGCGCGAGGAATAGTCCGCGTAGGCGCCGACCAGCGCCTTGGTCAGGATCTCGTAGATTCCGTCGAGCGCGTCGTTGGCCGAGGGGGCGAGCAGCACGGTGTTGACGAGCCGCTCCAGCCGCTCGGAGACCGGGGAATCGGCCTTGCCGCCGGGAAACTGCCCGACCCGGTCGCGAAGCCGCCGCACGCATTCGGCCTGGTCCCACACATGGCGGTGGATCACGCTCTTGTCGTTCCACTCGGCCACGTCGCGGCCCCAGGCGCAGATCAGGCGCATGATCGAGGCCTCGATGTACTGCCAGTCGTTGAGCTGGTCCACCGTCCGGGGCTTCTGCCGGGAGCCGACGTCGACCAGGACGGAACGCTTTCCGGCGGGGGCGGGATCTGCGGCAAGTGTGCTCATGGTGCTCCGGAGTCTAATGGATCATTTGGCCGGGGCTGTCACGTCTCCAGTGGCCGCCCATTCGCAGGCCCGCAGGAGGGTGTCCTGAAAGCCGGGGTTCTCCAGGGCGACCAGCGAGCAGCCGGAGCCGGGGACCGGGTCCCCCGCCCACACGTGGCCCAGGGCGTGGTAGAACACGCGGCCCTTGCCGTACTGCGTGGTCGTGAACATCGGCTCGTCCAGGCCCGTGCCGCCGAGCGCAGGGTCGGACCAGGCGGTGGCCAGGACCTTCAGGTCGACGCCCGGCGTGCGCACCAGCTTGTGGTAGAGCTCGTCCTTGATCCGGAAGTCGGAGAGCCCGCGCGTCACCGGGTTGGGCTCGGCGGTGCGCTTCACGGTGAATTCGTGGAACTGGCCGTGGCCGCTCACGGAGCGCCAGGTGAGCCCGATCATCTTCTCGTACTCCTTCCACTCCGGGAAGGAGTTGTTGGCCGCGTGCACGGCGACGACACCGGTCCCGCCCGAGACCGCTGCCAGGAAGTTTTTCTGCGCCGCGGCGCTCCAGTCCGGTCCGTTGTAGTCCAGGAGGAAGAGCGAGAAGCGACCCAGGTCGCCCGCCTCCAGGACTGCGGAGGGATTCTCCGTGAGGGTCACGGCGAACATGCCGGAGCGGTCCAGCACGCCCTTGAGCAGGGGCGCCGAGCGTTTCCAGTCGTGGTTGTTGGCTCCGGTGATGAGGAGGACGGGGATGGGCTTCATGGGTGGAATCTCAAAGCAATGCCGAAAGCCTCCTCTAGACAATTGATAAAGTTCTTCAAAAGCGCATCCAATTGGTGGAGCAGGACCTCTGGTCACGTCTGGATCGAATGTAGCCGGGGTCCCAGACCCCGGAGCTTGGGGTCCTACGCTCCGAAATCCGGCCTCTGGGAGGCCGGCTACATTCAATCCGGCGTTCGGCGGACGCACCCGGCTTACCGAAGCAGCGACTTCAGGTCTGCCAGGGAGAGATTCGCCGCTGCCTCGGCGCTCGCCTCGAAGACCCCGGCCAGCAGATCCCGCTTGGAGGCCTGAAGGCCCAGGACCTTCTCCTCGACCGTCCCGGCGGCGATCAGCTTGTAGCTGGTGACGACGCGCGACTGCCCGATCCGGTGCGCCCGGTCGGTCGCCTGGGCCTCGGCGGCGGGATTCCACCACGGGTCGAAGTGGACCACCGTATCGGCCCCGGTCAGGTTGAGCCCGGAGCCCCCGGCCTTCAGCGAGAGAAGGAAGACGGGGGGGCCGTCGGCCGCCTGGAAGCGGTCCACCGCGGCCTGCCGGACGGGTGCCGTCATGGATCCGTCGAGATCGGCGTGGGCGATTCCCTGCGCGTCGAGTTCCTCCCGCAGGAGCGCGAGCAGGGAGGTGAACTGGGAAAAGACGAGGACCCGGTGGCCATCGTCGAGGGCCTCCTCCAGGAGCTCGCGGAAGACCTCGAGCTTGGCCGACTCGGGGGGCGCGGCCCCTGCCGGGGCGGGCTCCGGCCCGGCGACCAGGCGCGGGTCGCAGCAGATCTGGCGCAGTCGCAGGAGCTGGGTGAGCGCGGCCAGGCGCATCCGGGCCTCGCCGGCGCCGGCCGCCTCGAGGTCGAAGAGCTCCCGCTCGCCCTTTTCCTGAACGCCGCGGTAGAGGGCGGACTGGGCGGCCCCCATCTCGCACCAAAGGGTCTGCTCGAGCTTTGCGGGAAGTTCCGGGGCGACCGAGGCCTTGGTGCGCCGGAGGATGTAGGGGGCCGCCTGGGCCCGGAGACGCTGGTCATGCCAGGCGCGGTCCTCGCGCTTCGCCCCGGCGGGAATCCGCGCGATGTAGCCGGGCAGCAGGAATTCAAAGAGGGAGCGCAGGTCATCGAGGGAGTTCTCGACGGGCGTGCCGGTCAGCAGGAAGCGCCCGCGGGAGCGCAGCGAGCGCAGGGCGAGCGCGTTTTGCGAGCGACGGTTCTTGATGTGCTGGGCCTCGTCGGCGATCACGCAGGCAAATTCGAGCCCGGAGAAGAGCGCCTCGTCGCGCACGAGGGTGCCGTAGCTGGTGATCACCAGGTCGAACGCGCTGAAATCGTCCCCGCCGAGCCTTCGCCCGCCGTGGTGGACCACGACGCGGAGGCCGGGGGCGAAGCGGGCCGCCTCGCGCCGCCAATTCTCAAGCAGCGAGGCGGGGCAGACAACCAGGGAGGTCCGGGCCCCCGCGGGCGTGCGTGCGCGGATGGCCGTCAGCAGGCCCAGCGCCTGCAGCGTCTTTCCGAGCCCCATCTCGTCCGCGAGGATGCCGCCGAGCTCTCCCTGGAAGAGGTGCCAGAGCCACGCGGCGCCCAGCCGCTGGTAGGCGCGGAGCTGGGCGTCGAGTTCCGGCGGCATCGGGGCCGGCGTCAGGCCGGAGAGCTTGCGCAGGGCCGCGCTCCGGGACCGCCAGGTTGCCGGGGGCTGGAATCCCGGGGCCAGGTCGGCGAGCAGGGACTCGACCTCGGCGACCCGCGCCGCGCTCACCCGCTGGGTGCGGCGGGCGGAGACCCCGCCAGTCGACTCCCCCGCCAGCGCGCGCTGGGCCTCGCCCAGGCGGTTGATTTGCTCGGGATTGACCAGGATGATCTGCCCGGCCGTCTCGATGTAGCCGCGGCCGGCGAGCAGCGCGGCCCGGACCTCGGCCTCGCCCGCCGGGCCGGCCTTCAGCGAGAGCGTCACGTCGAAGCCCTTGCCGGCCTCGGTGGCCGAGCAGGCGATCTCGGCCGGCTTGAGGGCGGCCGTGTTCTTCTCAAAGTTGGGGGTGAAGCGCGCCCCGAACTCCCCGCGGAGCCGCGCGCCGTGGGCCGCCAGGAAGTTGAGCGTCTTGTGGCGGTCCCGCAGCCACCACCTCCCGTTGGACGGCTCGGCGACGAAGCCGTGGCGCTTGGCCAGCTCGAGGACCGCCGCGTAGCTGGAGTGCTCCCGGGAGGGAAGGGTGAAGGCGAGAAAGTGCTCGGAGCCGTCCACCGTCAGGGGCGCGGGCGAGGGGGCCTTCGAATTGAATGAGAATGGCTCGGGGGACACGTTTGTAATTTACAGGAAGCTATTCTAAATAATGATCCGGTGGTCCACTGTCCCTAATAATGAAACGATCTTTCCTCATCCTAGCCACGGTTTTTCTCCTGGCGGGGGTATGCGCGGCTCCCTGCGAGGCCATGTCGGTGATCCCGCCGTCGTTTTCGAAACTGGTCCACAATGCCGACCAGATCGTCCGGGCCCAGGCAGTCTCGTCAAGTAGCCGCTGGGAGACGACCTCCCAGGGCGGCCAGGTGATCTTCACCTATGTCCAGTTCCAGGTGCTGGCCACGCTCAAGGGCGCGGCCCAGGGCGGTATCACCCTGAGGTTCCTCGGGGGCCAGGTTGGGAATGACGGGATGGTGATCCCTGACATGCCGACCTTCGCGATCGGCTCGACATATATTCTGTTCGTCGCGGGCAACGGCAGCGCCTTCTGCCCCCTTGTCGGGATCCAGCATGGCAGTTACCAGGTCGTGAGCGACCCGGCGACGGGGGCCGAGCGGATCGCCCGGGCGAATGGATCGCCGCTGAAGGCGGCGGGCGACGTCAGCCTGCCGATCGAGGCCCCGGCAACCCGGGCGCTTTCGTTGGACGGCGCGATCACGCGTTCGGGATTTGAAGGGGCCATCACCCAGGAACTCGGCCATGCGCGGACGCAGTAGCCTTCGCCCCATTTGCGCGGTGTTGCTCGCGGGATTGATCCTCGCGACGGCGGGTACGCGGCTTCATGCGTATGCGTTTGAATATATCCAACCGAGCAATGTTCATAACGTTGGAAACATCCAGCAGTGGCCGGCCGGCACGGTTTCCTCCCCGACGCACGTGCTGATGAGGGTCCAGGCGGATGCTCCGCTCCCTGCGCCGGCGATCACGACGCTGCAGGACGGATCCACGTCGTGGCACCAGGTGATCCAGGCGGCGCTCGCTGATTGGAACCAGTACCTTTCGCTCCTTCAATTCTCCAACGTCGTCTCCACCACCCCGCCGCCCACGACCTCGAGCGCCTCGAACAACAATGACGTTTTCTGGAGCAACTCGGTCTACGGCCAGTCGTGGGGATCCGCCAGCGCGGATGCGTTGGCATCACGATCATCTGGACGCAGACCACCACGTCCGACAACGTTAACTTCACCACAAGCGTCGTCGAGACCGACGTCCTGTTCAATTCAAACGTCGCCTGGGACTCCTATCGGGGTCCACTCCAGAACACCACCTCCGACCTCAGGCGGGTGGCCCTCCACGAGTTCGGCCATGTCCTCGGCCTCAACCACCCCGATCTCGCCTCGCCGCCGCAGAGCGTCGCCGCCGTCATGAACAGCGTCGCCAGCGGGATCGACGATCTGACCGCCGATGACGTCGCAGGTGGGACCTACCTCTACGGCGGTCAGCCCCAAATCATCACTCCCCCGGCCACGCAGACCGTCGACCAGGGCAACACGGCCACGTTTTCCTTCGCGGTCGCGGCCCTCGGGCCGCAGACCTACCAGTGGTACAAGAACGGAAACCCGATTTCGGGCGCAACGTCCTCGACGCTGAGCATCGCCAACGTCCAGCCGTCCGATGCGGCGACCTACACCGTCAAGGTGGCAAATTCACTCGGCAACGTCACGAGCAGCTCGGGCGGCGTGCTCACGGTCCTGGCGGATGTTTCGCCCTCCTTCACGCTTTCGCCCACGTCATTGACCGTGAAGACGGGCCGCAGCGCGGTGTTCAACGCCATCGCCACGGGAACCCCGGCCCCGACGCTGCAGTGGAAGCTGAACGGCAGCACCACGATTCCCGGCGCCGGCATCACGACCGATCCGATCCTCCTTATTTCTGGAGCGACGTCGGCTGACGCGGGCACTTACACCTGCACGGCCACCAATACCACCGGCACGGCCACCGCCACCGCCACCCTCGCCGTCTCGAGTGCGCTGGCCGACGGCTACCTCAACAACGTCTCCGCGCTCGGCTACGTCGCAACCGGCGGCGGGATCATCATCGGCGGCTTCAACATCGTCGGGCCGGGCTTTAAGAAAGTCCTGGTCCGCGGGATTGGCCCGGGCCTCAATTCGACCTTCGGGCTCACCGGCTACGTGGCGGACCCCTATCTCGAGCTCTTTACCGGGAACAACCCCATCACCATCAGCGGCACGCCCGTCCAGAACGACAATTGGGGGACTCCCGACTTCCCGAGCGCGTCGAGCGGGGCGACGATTTCGACGACAATGGCCACCCTGGGGGCCTACACGCTTCAGCCAGGATCCCTGGATGCGGTCCTCCTTATCAACCTGAGCGCGGGCGGCTGCACGGCGCAGGTTTCCGGAATCAATGGCGGCACGGGCACGGGTGTGGTTGAGATCTACGACGCCGACTCGCTCGCGCCGGCGACCCGGCTCAACAATCTCTCGGCCCGCGACCTCGTGCTGACCGGGCAGAATATCCTGATCGGCGGATTCAATATCGGCGGGGGATCGCCGGAAACGGTTCTCATCCGCGCGATCGGACCCGGGCTGAATTCGACCTTCGGGCTGACGGGCATCCTGGCCCAGCCGGTCCTCACGCTTTTCAATTCCAACCGGCAGGTCATCTCCTCGAACACGGCCTGGGGAGGCGACGCGGTCCTGACCAATGTCCAGGCCTCGGTCGGCGCCTATCCGCTCGTTTCATCGTCCGCCGATTCGCTGCTTTTGTTCACGCTTCCGCCGGGCGGCTACACCGCCCAGGTCACCGGCCTGGGGGGGACGACAGGGATTGCCGTCGTCGAAATCTACGAATTATACTAGCCTGAAATGGCACGGCTCGACTCGAACCGGCTGCGTCTCGCGCTCCTGTTCCTCCCTGTAACGCTTGCCGCGTACCTCCCCGCGCTGGGGGGCGGGTTTATCTGGAATGACAGCGACTACGTCACCAGGCCCGCGCTGAGGGGGATCGGGGGGCTTTGGAGGATCTGGTTCGATGTCGGCGCCACCCAGCAATACTACCCGCTGCTTCACAGCGCCTTCTGGCTGGAGCACCGGCTTTGGGGCGATGCCGCGTTCGGCTACCATCTCGTCAACGTCCTCCTGCACGCGACGGCTGCCTGCCTGCTGGTCACCGTCCTGCGCAACCTCGTCGCGCGCGAACCGGCCCCCGGCCAGCAGGGAACGGGCAATTCCAGCTTCCTTGACGGGCCCCTGCTGGCGGGGCTGATCTTTGCGCTGCACCCGGTCTGCGTGGAGTCGGTGGCGTGGATCTCCGAACAAAAGAACACGCTGTCGACCGTATTCTACCTGCTGGCTGCCCTGGCTTACCTGAAGTGGTCCGCCCGCAGGCCCGGCGCTTCGCTCTATTTCCTGGGCCTTGCCCTTTTCATTGCCGCGCTCCTGAGCAAGACAGTGACGGCGACCCTGCCGGGAGCGCTGCTGGTGGTTCTCTGGTGGCGGAAGGGGAGGCTTTCGTGGAGGGAGGACGTGCTGCCCCTGGTGCCCTGGTTCGCGATTGGCGCAGCCTCGGGCCTTTTCACCGGCTGGGTGGAGAAGAGGTATGTTGGGGCGCACGGCGCCGCTTTCGACATCGGGCTTGCGGAGCGCTGCCTGGTGGCCGGCCGCGGCGCCTGGTTCTACCTGGGAAAGCTGGTTTGGCCCGCGGACCTGATCTTCATCTATCCGCGCTGGGACTTTCACGGCGCGGGCGCGCTGCAGTTCCTCTGGCCGATCGGCGTGCTGGCCATGATAGCCGCGCTCTGGGCGATCCGGGCCCGAACCCGGGCGCCGCTGGCTGCGCTCCTCTTCTTCCTGGGCTCTCTCTTCCCGGTGTGCGGCTTCTTCAACCTCTACGCCTTCATCTATTCCTACGTCGCCGACCACTGGCAGTACCTGCCGTGCATTGGGATAATCTCCCTGGCCGCCCTGGGTTGGGAGAAAGCGATTGGATCTCCGGGTATTGCCACTCCCGGTCCAAGCGCGAAGCGCCCTCCGCCACCTCCCAACCATCAATTACTAATTACTAATTACTCCTTTCAGCGGATTGTTCCGCTAGTCGTGATCTGCGCCCTGGCCATTTTGACCTACCGCCAAAGCGGCATGTACCGCGACATCGAGACCTTCTACCGCCGGACCATCGAGCGAAACCCCGACTGCTGGATGGCCGAGAACAACCTCGGGGTCACGCTCGAGAACGAGGGCCGGCTCGACGAGGCGTATCTCCACTACAACCGTGTGCTGCGGATCCAACCGGACGCGCGGGCCCATTACAACATGGGTGTCATCCTGAGGCGGCAGGGCAGGAAGGAGGGGGCGGTGGCGCAATTCGAGGAATCGCTCCGGCTGGATTCCACCTCGGCCGACGCGCACAACAACCTGGGAAGCACGCTGGGGGAACTGGGCAGGACCCGCGACGCGGTCGCGCAGTTCCGGCTCGCCGCGGCAATCGAGCCGGACTCGGCCAAGATCCGGCAGAATCTTGGCGTCGCCCTCGCGCAGGAGGGGGATTTCGACGGCGCGATCGACTCGCTCCGGCAGGCGCTTCGCATCCTTCCGGATTTTGCCGAGTGCCAGGCCAACCTTGCGGCGGTCCTCAGGCACGAGGGCCGGTATCCGGAGGCGATCGCCGCGCTGCGGCGTGCGGTCCGGATCGACCCTCGCGTGCCGGAGACCCATCTGAACCTCGCGACAGCGCTGGCCATCGAAAAGGAGTACGACGCCGCGGAGGCCGAGCTTAGGGCCGCGGTTGGACTGAATCCCAATTACGCCGAGGCGCACTTCTTCCTCGGCGCGGTCCTCGCCCGAATGGGGCGGATTGAGGAGGCGAGGCGGGAACTCAACGAGGCGCTCCGGATCAATCCCGGATTCGAAAAAGCCCGCGAGAGCCTCGACCGGCTCCCGCCGCCGGCCGGGCCGGCAGAATGATGGACCGAGTCTCCCCAAGGGGCCGGGCTCTCCTTTGGCCGCTGGTCTATGCGGTCGCGCTGGCGGCGTACCTGCCGGCATTGTCCGGCGGCTTCATCTGGAACGACAGCGACTACGTCACCAAGCCGGCCCTCAGGTCGATCGCCGGCCTGGGCAGGATATGGTTCGAGCTCGGCGCCACCGAGCAGTACTACCCGCTCCTCCACAGCGCATTCTGGCTGGAGCACCGGCTTTGGGGCGATGCCGCGCTTGGCTACCACCTGGTCAACGTCCTCCTGCACGCGACGGCGGCGTGCCTGCTGGTCGTCGTCCTGCGCCGCCTCATCCCGGGAGCAGCGGTTACCGTGCAAAAGCGGACGGGCTGGACCGGCTTCCTCGATGGACCGGCGCTGGCCGGGCTGATCTTTGCGCTGCACCCGGTCTGCGTGGAGTCGGTGGCGTGGATCTCCGAGCAGAAGAACACACAGTCGACCGTCTTTTACCTCCTGGCGGCGCTTGGCTACCTGAAGTGGTGCGCCCGCAGGCCCGGGCCGGCGCTCTATTTCCTGAGCCTGGCGCTGTTCGTCGCGGCGCTTCTGAGCAAGACGGTCACGGCAACCCTGCCCGGGGCGCTGCTGGTGGTCCTCTGGTGGCGGAAGGGGAGGCTGTCGTGGAAGGAGGACATCCTTCCCCTGGCGCCTTGGTTTGTGATCGGCGCTTCCTCGGGCCTCTTTTCCGGCTGGGTCGAGCGGACCTACGTCGGCGCAAAGGGCGCCGACTTTGCCCTCGGTCTCGCGGAGCGCTGCCTGGTGGCCGGGCGCGGCGCCTGGTTCTACCTGGGAAAGCTGGTCTGGCCCGCCAACCTGATCTTCATCTATCCGCGCTGGGATTTTCACGGCACCAGTCCGCTTCAGTACCTCTGGCCGATCGGCATCCTGGCCCTGATCGCCGTGCTCTGGGCCATCCGAGCCCGGACCCGGGCGCCGCTGGCGGCGCTTCTCTTCTTCCTGGGCTCGCTCTTCCCGGTCTGCGGCTTCTTCAACCTCTACGCCTTCATCTATTCCTACGTCGCCGACCATTGGCAGTACCTGCCGTGCATCGGAATAATCTCCCTGGCCGCCCTGTCCTGGGAAAGGACAGTCGAGTCGCCTGCCACTCCCGGTCCAAGCGCGAAGCGCCCTCCGCCACCTCCCAACCATCAATTACTAATTACTAATTACTCCTTTCAGCGGATTGTCCCGCTAGTCGTAATCTGCGCCCTGGCCATTTTGACCTACCGGCAGAGCGGCATGTACCGCGACATGGAGACCTTCTACCGCCGGACCATCGAGCGAAACCCCGCCTGCTGGATGGCCGAGAACAATCTCGGGGACCTCTTTAATAACGAGGGAAGGCTGGCGGAGGGCGCGGACCACTTCAGCCGTTCCCTCCGGATCCGACCCACGGCCAAGACGCATTACAACCTGGGCACCCTGCTGACCCGGCAGCGAAGGCTGGGGGAGGCGGTCGATGAATTTCAGGAGGCGCTGAGGCTCGAACCCGGGTTCGCGGACGCCCGCAGCAACCTCGCCGGCGTGCTCGGCGAACTGGGCAGGACCGACGAGGCGATCGCCCAGCTCGAGGTCGTACTCTCGGCCGATCCGGACTCAGCCGGAGCCCACTCGAACCTCGGGATTGCGCTCGGGCGCCAGGGAAGGAACGACGAGGCGGTCGCCCAGTTCCGGGAGGCCCTTCGGCTCAATCCGGCCGATCCGGAGGCCCACAGCAACCTGGGGACGATTCTTCGGCGGGCAGGCCGCTACCCGGAGGCGGTTGCGGAGCTCCACCGCGCCCTTGAGCTCAAGCCCGCCTTCCCCGTCGCGCACGTGAACCTGGGCATCGCCCTGGCCCTGACCGATCACCTCGACGCCGCTGTCGCGCAATTCCGGGAGGCGGTCCGCCTGGATCCGAGCTACGCCGAGGCGCACAACGACCTCGGGAACGCGCTGGGTCACCAGGGCCGATTTGAGGAGGCCCGGGCCGAGTTCCTGGAGGCATTGCGCCTGAACCCGCTCTTCACGGACGCGCGGCAGAACCTGGAGGACCTTCCTCCCGCCCCCCGCTGATTTTCGTAAGCCGGGCTGTCAGTCGGGCAGCACGAGGCCCTTCGACTCCGGCGCAAAGCAAATCGCGATCATGCCGACCACGTACACCAACGATATCCGCGCGGCCATCTGCGCGTAGTCGCCGCCGTAGTGGCTCACCAGGTTTCCGGCGCCCAGGGCCCCGATGCCCGCGAAGATCCGGCCGAAGTTGTAGCTTAGGCCCTGCGCCGTCGCCCGGACCCGCGTCGGGAAGAGCTCGGGCAGGTAGAGCGGGAGCCACCCATAGAAGGTCGCCGTGAAGAAGCCCACGATGAAGGCCGCGACCAGCAGGACTGCCCCGTAGTGATGGACGAAGAGGAAGAGGGCCTCGCAGCTGCACAGCGAAAGCGCGCAGAGCGCGAAGTACGACCTCCGGCGGCCCCAGGCATGCGCAATCAGCGGCCCGCAGATGCATCCGCAGATCGCGCCCAGGGCGCCGATCGTCTGGCTCATCGCCATGGCATGGGGTGCGGTGCCGTTGGTCAGGCGGCCTATCCAGAGGGGGATCCATTGCACGGAGGCCCAGGTTCCCATCAGGATGACCGAGGTGAGGATGATCGCGATCAGCACCGGGCGGACGAGCGGCGGCCGGAAGATTTCGCGGAAAGGGTGGACCTCGATCCGCTCGACCGCATGCCGCCAGCGCTCGGACTCCGGGACGAAGATCCGGACAAAAAAGGTCAAAAGCGCCGGCGCTGCGCCCACGAGCATGACCCAGCGCCAGGAATGCGGGCCGACCGGAAGGATGAGCGTGATGACCGCGATCAACAGGAATCCGACATTGGCCGCGGCACCGATCACCGAGGCAAGCCACGGCCGGGCATGCGAGGGCCAGGTCTCCATCACCAGCGCGACCCCCAGCGACCACTCCCCGCCCATCCCCAGCGCCGCCATGAACCGGAAGAAGGCGAGATGCCACGGGGTGTGCGCGAAATAGCAAAGACCGGTGAAGAGGGAGTAGGTGAGGATGCTCAGCGACATCGCCCTGACGCGGCCCATCCGGTCGCCCAGCCACCCGAAGACGACGCCCCCCGCGGAGGCGCCGAAGAGAAAGACCGCGGTGATCCGGCCCATCCAAATTCCGACCAATTGGTCGCCCTTTAGGCCGAGCAGTTCCTGCAGGGCGGGCCGGGCGATGACGGGAAAAAGCCCCATCTCCAAGCCGTCGAAGAGCCAGCCCAGGACCGCGGCCGACAGGGTGAGCCTTCGCTTCGACTTGCTGATCGTGATCTCTGCGGGACCCGCGGCGTTGTCCATCGATCGGTCAGCGCCTAGGGCTTGGCGGCGCGGAGCCGCTTCTCCGCATCAGCATTCCAATACGCGCAATCGAGCTGGAGAAAGACCGAGGTGTACGGCAGGCAAAGGTTGGTCTTGAGAAGCAGCACGTGGAAGGTTTTCCCGGCCTCATCCAGCTTTCCGATCAGCTCCATATGCGGGAGGGGCGTCACCGTCGCGTTTTCCAGGGTCTTCGCGAGCTGGGCGCGGTAGGCGGTGATTCCCGGCGCGTCCGCCTCGGGCACCCGGCTGAGCTCCGCATCAACAAATACGTTGGGCCGGACGTGCCGGGCCTGGGCCAGTGACTGGAGGACGGATTTGAGGACTTCGGGCAGCGCGGCGTTGGTCTCAACGGTCTCGACCCCCGGGCTCACCTGCCAGGGGTAGGCCGAGTCGACGATGACGATCCAATTGCGGTGCCCGAGGACCGGAAGCTCATCCCGGACTTTTTGGCGCCAATCCTGGGCGCGGAGCGGCTGTGCAATGGTCGCGAGGGCGAGGACAACAATCAGGAATGCGTGGTTTTTCATCGGTGGGGTGGCCGAAATCAGGTGGCGAACATAGAGAGCCGGTCCCCGGCCACAAGCCGCATGTCGGTGGGGAATTCCAGGACCAGGCGCCCGCCGTCGAGCCGGTGGCCGGCGGGAATCACCCCGCCGTTGAGCCGAACCTCCACTGTTGCGACGGCCCGGGACGTCGCAAGCGCGAGGGTCCGCAGCGAGAGCGAGCCCCGCTTCAACTCGACCGCCGCGGCGTGACCCGCCGCGTCGATCTTCTGAGAGAACGAGCCCCAGCCCTCCGCCGTGACGAAGGCGGCCCGAAAATCCTCGGGATGAATCCTCGGGGCAAAGCCGAGGCTGCCCTTCGGCCCGTGGTACTCGTACCCGCAGGCCGCGAGGAAGACCCCGAAACTTGCCATGGACCGGGCGTAGTGGTTGCCGCACTCGATCTCGTTCCACGGGTTGCGCTTCGCCGCGTCGTAGCGGTCGTGGACCGCCCGCTCCACGGCGAGCCCCTCCAGGACCAGCCCCTCCCAGATCATGTGCCCGGCGGCCTGGTGCTCGAAGCCGTTCATGCACTCGTTCAGGTAGACCTGGGTCCAGGAACCCGGGGGATCCTTGAAGTCCCGGTCCGTGCCGTCCGGCTGCGTGCACATGAGGAGCCCGGCCTCCCCGGGCATGGCGAACCAGCGCCCGTCCTTGTGCACGGCGCGGTAGGGTCCGACATCGGTTGCAAAATTGTAGCGCCAGAGCGAGCGCAGCGCCTCCCGCGTCTCCGCTTCGGGAAGGATCCGGCCCAGGCCCGCCTGGAACGCCCAGCTCTGCCCGAAGACCTGGTCGATCTCGCACCCGGCATAGGATCCGACCACACCCTCGTGCTTCGGATCGACGGTCTGGATGAAGTAGCGCCCGTTCCAGAGCTGGCCGACGATGTTCTTTCGCCCCGCTTCCACCCGCGCGTGGCACGAGGCGGCAAAGGCCGCGTCCTTGCGGTCGACTGCCATTTCCTCGGCCGCCCGAAGCGCGGCGATGTACAGCCCGCTCAGCCACGCGATCTTCCCGTACCACTCCGCGTCGAGGGTATTGGACTGGTTGCGGTCGAGGATCCCGTCGCCATCCGTGTCCTGCTCCATGAGCCAGGCGACGGCCAGCCTGATCCGGGGCCAGTTCTTCCGGAGAAATTCCCCGTCGGCTGACATCTGGTGCAGCCGATATGCGCGCAGGATCGTCCCTGCCTGGCCGTCGACCGCGATTCCCATCGTCTCATCCCGAAAATTGATCTGTCCGTCGGGATGCAGCGCGACACCGGGGTTGAAGCAGGCCTGCTCCATGAGCGCCCGGTCGAGCTCGGGAAAGAGCCGTCCCATCGTCTGCTCATAGCTCCAGACATGCGTGCAGGTCCCCGTGCAGTTGCCCACGCCCTCCCAGCCGTAAAACCGCCCGTTCGAGAACCGGAACGCCGTGGAGGTCGCAAGCGTGGATGCGTTTGCGAATGTCCGGTCGAGAAACCAGTAGGGCAGGGTGGAGTCGTACCAGGTGTCCCGCCACAGCCGGGTCTGCTCATGAAGCCGCCCGTGGTTTTTCGAAAGATACCCCGCCACGTCCTGGGCCGATTTGAAGCGGTTCGCGTAGAACCGGCCCGACGCCCGGTGGACCTTCCTGACCCGCAGGTTCGGAAAATGCCAGGTGATCGCGAAGGTGACCACGGACTCCTCCCCCGGCGCCAGGGTCAGGCTTCGGGTGATCGCCCCCGTGAACCGGGCGCCCGGGTACCACTCCGAATAGAAGGGCACCTGCGCCTCCGCCACCGGGTCGCCGGTGAACACGCTGTGCGGGACTTCCCCGTGCACCTGGGCCGTGGCCCGGTCGCTATCCTGGGCCTCGAGCAGTGCGAGCCCGAGCGTTCCGATGTCGAGAAACCCGTCAAAGGACCCCGGGGCGCTCCGGTCGGGCTCGACGCTCCCCTCCACCAGGAGCAGTCCCGGCTCGCGGACAACCCGCGTCCTTCGAAAGCCCTGTGCCAGCGTCTCCGTCTGGATCCCGACCCTGTTCTCCAGCCAGCCGCCGAAGTCGACCGTCACCGGCTTTGCGCCGGGATTTCGGACGGTGAACCGCAGAATCGTGGCCGGCAGGCTCGAATCGTCCGTATCAAGCGGCGAGAAGGGCGAAAACGCCTCGAGCCGGACCGTGACCGGGCAGGATGCGTCGCGGTAATCGACGATACCGATGGGATATTCCCCCCGGAAGGTGACCGCGGGAAAGCCCTGGGCATCCAGGGTCCAGGTCTTTGGCTCCCCCCCTCCCGGTTCGCCGACCCTGATCGCGAATCCCTGGGACACCGGGTAGAAGGGCTTGATGGGGTCCTTGTATTCCGCGTCCGAGGTATAGCGGTAGATGTTGAAGATATCCCAAAGCCAGATCTTCCCGTCCCCTCCGAGGTAAAGGTGCCCGGAGCAGAGCCCGCTGACAGGCATCCCTATGAACTTGAGCTCATCCCCCGAGTGAACCTTCGGCGTACCCCGGGCGAAGAGGGAGGCGACCCACTTTGGGTCGAGCCGCTTGTCAGGCGGGATGAGTTTCTCGAAAGCCGAGGAACCCGCCGTCGCCGCGAGAATTCGTTGGGGTGCCATCAAGGCGACTGTCGCAAGCGCGCTCCCGGTGGCGAGAAAATCCCGCCGTGAGACTCTGGGGGTCATTGGGGTGGGAGTGTTTCGGGGGATTGGGGAATTCTCAATACTGGTTCCGCGCTGGCTCGATTTCGGCGGCTCGATGTAGCCGGCCTCCTAGAGGCCGGATTCCGGACGCTTGCAATTTCCCCCTGCGGCGGGCACATTGACCCTCCTGTTCTTTGACCGCATCGCGCTGATGCTTTGGTCTTTGTCCAATATTCCTTTGCGGTCTCCTTTGGGGACTGTGATCGCTGCTGTTTTGGGCGGGAGGCGCCCGGCTTTGTCCCGCTTTGCGGGACTACGCCGGGGCGATTTTCTCGCTACTTGTGGTAGCGAGAAAATCGGGGGTGTTCCGGATTCGACCCTTGGTTGGAGTGCGCTGCTGCCTGTCGAGAGTCGGAGGTCTCTCGTTAAAACCCCTTCGAAAACAAATAAATGGCAAAGACGAAGAAATGCTAATGGCCGCCTAAAAATGCGGTCACGCGAGCCCGGCGACACCTGCTAGCCGAAGCTTGCGACGACAGCAGGCATAGTGTGCGGAGCCACTCGCGGGCCGCCCACCAGTACCTTCACCCGGGAGTTGGCTGGGAATTAAGCGCGCGTCGTCGCGTAGTCCCGGCGAGATAAAACCGACGCTAAACAGGTAGACGCGGCGCGCAAAGGTCAGGGGCACGCGGGTTCAACTCCCGCCACCTCCAAAATTTAAGGCCGCCTCCCAAGGGCGGCCTTAAATTTTGCCCCGGCGAAGTGCCGCTACGCGGCACGAAGCCGGGCCGTCAAAGGCACCCCCAGCAGCACGATACGAAGCGACAGTTTGAGCCCCCAAAAGGGGCCGGCCTTAAAATTTTGCCCCGGCGTAGTCCCAAAAGGGCAAAGCCGGGCCGTCAACAGATGAGAGGACCAAGCCAGGCCGAGAAAGCCGCAGCAGACCCGATACCCACTGCCCTTGCCACAATCCAAGCATGCCCCCCTTCCACTACGTCTACCTCCTCCAATCCGAACGCTTCCCCGACCGCCACTACACCGGCCTGACCACCGACCTCCAATCCCGTCTCGCCAAGCACAACGAAGGCGGCAATCCCCACACCGCCGCCCACGCCCCCTGGAAAATCCAAACCGTCATAGCGTTCGCCGACGCGTCCCGAGCCTCCGCATTCGAACGCTACTTGAAGGCCCACTCCGGCCGCGCTTTCGCCAGAAAGCACCTATGAGTCGCACGACGCCACCCCATAGATCACTCCAGGCTTCCAAAGTGCCAAATCGCGGGAGTTAATGAATAGCGGCGCGACCCGTCCGCCACCCTATACGCGCAAAATGGCTTGGGACGATAGATTCAACAATTGGTACAATCGGCTGCTACCAAACAGCGGCCCTTGGATCTCTTGGCCTGAACCGGTGGCCGGAGCCCGCTGGCGATGGAAGGCCAATCGGCTTCGGACATTGTCGATACTTCTCATTATGGGGGCGGTCCTCCCTGCTGTCATTCACACCGGCAAAAGAGGAATCCAGGGTCCGGACTGGACCTCGAGCCTCGGGTTCGCCGCCGCATTCATCGGGTTGATTGCTGCGTTCAGCTGGATTGGGTCATTTTATAAGACGCAGATTGTGCTCTCAACATCGACAATAGTCATTGGAACCGGGCGATCGGCGACGCGAATCCGGATCGATGGTGTCACTTCGGCCAAATTGGTCTCGATGGATGGTCTCCGAGTGCTGGTCATAAACGGAAAGGACAAGGAGTTGGCCAGGCTCTTCTTGGATCCCGAAAAGGAGCGTGAGATTTTGGAGTTCTGGAAGACGACCGGAGTGGCAATTGAGTGATGGGCAAATCGGGCCGAAGCCGGGCCGTCAAAGCACAATACGAAGCATGACCCGAATGGCGCTTAGATAAGGCGTAAAACTTTTTTATTAAGGGGCTTGCGGCGTTCGGTATCCGGGAATCGAAGACGCATGATCTGGCGGGTGAGACGGTACATCTCCTCGAGGATAGATTTAAGGCGCCGGTGT
>CAITEC010000021.1 GCA_903891325.1 uncultured Opitutaceae bacterium | reverse complement strand
ATCGCCAAACAAGCGCGCTCGGAGATCGCGCTCCACCCCGGAAAATCATCGGGAAATGTGGACAATGGGCTCAATTATTGGAACATTCGCCTTCCCCTTTTACACCCATGGCCGCCCCCCGAATCCGCAGCATCCTCGTCCCCCTGATCCTCGGAGCGTTGCTCCTCTGCCTGGCGCTCGCCGTGCGCTACGGCATCTTCGCTTCGAAGAATCCCGGTGAGCCGATCAACGCGGCGATGCGCGCCGCGCTCTCCAGGGAGCGCCCCGAGCTGTCCGGCGCCGACTCGGGCCTGATCGACCGGCTGTACCCCACGGCGACCACCACCGATTCCGGGCTTCGCTTCGTGGTCCGGGCGCCGGGAACGGGCGGCAAGCCGCGGATCGGCGACGAGGTCACCGCGGACTACGCCGGCCGCCTCACGGACGGAACGCCCTTCGACAGCTCCTACAAGCGCGGGACGCCCTTCATCTTCCGTGTCGGGACCGGGCAGGTCATCAAGGGGTGGGACGAGGCATTCCTTTCCATGAGGAAGGGCGAGAAGCGGACGCTGATCGTACCCTACTGGCTCGCCTACGGCGAGGCCGGGCACCCCCCGTCCATTCCGCCGAAGGCCACCCTGATCTTCGAGGTCCAGCTCTGGGATTTCCACTGAGCCGCCGGGCCTTCAGAGCCCGACGAGGCTGGAATTCCTCCTGATCCAGCGCTCCGCCTCCCGCCAGGCGGGAAAGGTTTCCCCGACCAGCGACCAGAAGCGGTCCGAGTGGTTCATTTCCCGGAGGTGCGCCATCTCGTGGTGGATGATGTAGTCGCGGACCAGGTCCGGGGTCTGCAGCAGCCGCCAGTTCAGGGAGATTGTCCCGGCCGCCGAGCACGAGCCCCAGCGCGAGCGCTGGTTGCGAACCGTCACGCGCCGGACATCGGAACCCGTGACCGCTGACAACTCCCAGGTGCGCGCCGGGAGCTCGATCCGCGCCCGCCTCGCAAACTGCGCCTCAAGCGCCGGCCGGAGGTCGCCCTCGGGCCGCGCCACCCGGAAAACATCGGCCGCCAGGCAGACCGCCGCGGGACCGGCGACGCGGATCTCCGTCATCTCGCCGCGCCAGAGCAGCAGCGTGCCCACCGACCAGACCTCCTCCATCCGCGGCCGTCCCAGCTGGCGGGCGCGGGCGCGCTCGAGCCACGGGCGCTGCCGCTCGACGAAGCGCAGCGCCTCGCGCTCGGAACCGCGCGCGGGGATGGTCGCGACCGCCGTGCCGTCCCGCCGCAGCGTGAGCCGGTACTGCCGCGCCGTGGCGCTGTGGCGCAGGATGACGGCGGGCCCGTCAGCCGCCGTCGCGACCGGAGCCTCGCCTTGATTCCCGGAAGGGGGCATGCTCAGAGTGTCCGTCGCGGAAGTGGGAACACCGCCGGGCTCGCGTGTCCCGCGCTGTCGAAGGCCTCGACCCCGAAGATCATGTTGTCCTTGGAGACCCCCCTCACCGTCGCGCGGGTCGCGTCCCGCCCGACATCGAGGGAGTGGGACCAGAACGGCTCCGTCGTCTCCCGCCAGACGATCCGGTAGCCCGCGAGGTCCGGCTCGGCGTTCGGGGCCCAGCGCAGGGTCGTGTCGTATTCCCTCACGGCCGTCTCGATCTGCGCGTCGCGCGGGGGCGCCGGGGCCCGCGCCAGGACGGCGAGCGCCGCCGCGTTGAGCCGGGCGACCCCCGCGATATAGGCATAGTCGAGGAAGTCGGTCGTGTCCCCGTACGCGACCCCATTCTCGACCCGGACGTCCTCCTGCTGGTGCCGGAAGTCCTCGGCCGGCTCGACGAAGCGCACCGCCGGATAACCCCGCGCGAGGAAGGACAGGTGGTCGCCCCCCCGGGTGTAGCGGTCGCTCCGGAACACGACCCTTACGCTCAGGTCCGGCGTGTAGAGGGCGGCCGCATCCCGGATCGACCGGGCCAGCTCGCGGGTCGGCGTGTCGCTCTCGCCGCCGTAGCGGATGAGGTCGAGCAGCCGCTCGTCGGGCCGGCCGACGGGGGGGACCCCCTGGGCAAAGAGGCGGACCGTGTGCCGGTCGACGCTGCCATCGGCCCCATGCGTGCTCCCGATGATATCATCGTTGAGCATCCCCGCGATTCCGAGCTTCCCGCGCCGGGCGAGTTCCGCCCAGTGCGCCGAGCCGACAAATCCCTGCTCGGCGCCGGCCACCGTCATGAACACCAGGGTGCCGGGGAACCGGTAGGCGGACATGGTCCGGGCGGCCTCCAGGACGGCCGCCACGCCCGAGCCGTCGTCATCGGCGCCGGGCGCCGGGCTGTCCGCGTCCAGGGGGTTCCTCGCGCGGCAGTCATAATGGGCGCTCAGGACGTAGATCCGTCCCGCCGCGTCGGGCCGGGAACCCGGCAGCGTGGCGACGATATTGACGATGGGGACGGCCCGCGGAAGGGTTGGAGCAACAGGCGGCTGCTCGAAGGCGTCGGCCTCGACCCGGAGCCGGCCACCGGTGTCCTTTGAAATCCGCTGGAACTCCGCGCGGATCCATCCGGCGGCGGCCCCGATCCCGTCCCCGCTCGGCAGCGGGTCGGAGAGCGTGTTCCGGGTCCGGAAGCTGGTGAGGATGACGATCGAGCGCTCGATCCGCTCCGCCGAGATCCCCGAAGCGATCGCCGCGATGTCCGGATCGGCCGCCGGCGCGTCCGCCCGCAAAAGCGGCCCCCCCGCAAGCACCAGGAGCACAAGGAATCGCATGCCCCCCATTCAACCACCCCTCCCCCTTGAGTCAACGTGCGCTCAAAACCTCCACACCCGCAGAAACCTCAAATAAATCCCAGCCGTCAAACAAACCCACCACCTATAGACTCCACTGTCCAATTTAGAGCTGATAGGCCCCCGCAGCGGCATTAGTGGAGCTCATTGGTCGCCTCTGGCCGTCCCCCCATGAGGCGGGACGGCGGTGTGGCGACCAGATTGGGCCTTGCGAAACGGAGCCGCGGAGGGGGCCTATCAGCTCTAAATTGTCGCACTTCCCAAGAAACCCCGCCCTTGACACTTCCCCCCCATTAAGGCACTTGGATCGACTCTTAAACGCCCTCCAACCATGCAACCCACCTTTCGCCCGCATCGCAAGAAACGCGTCCGCAAAATCGGCTTCCGTGCCCGCATGGCCACGCGGGGCGGTCGCAAAGTGCTCGCCTCCCGCCGCTTAAAGGGCCGGAAGCGGCTCACCGTCGCCTGAAAAACGGCCGCGGCGCCCCACCGCGGATGCCGCAAACGGCAAGCCCACTCATGCGCTTCCGCTCCGAGCAGCATCTCCGCCATCAGTACGAAATTCGCGCGGCAAGGGAGAAGGGAAAGCGCATCGACTGCGGGGCTTACACGATCTGGTGGCTGCTCCGGGACTTGCCGGCCGGACCCGGTCCGCGCATGGCCGTCGCCGCATCCATTGCCGCCGTCGGGCCCTCCGTCCACCGC
The DNA here is from genome assembly GCA_903891325.1 of uncultured Opitutaceae bacterium. Taxonomy (GTDB): domain Bacteria; phylum Verrucomicrobiota; class Verrucomicrobiia; order Opitutales; family Opitutaceae; genus Palsa-1447. The sequence continues at coordinate 12,624 of CAITEC010000021.1, read as the reverse complement.
AGCCGCGCCAAGCGCCGGCTCCGCGAGATTTTCCGCGCCCGCCAGGGCCTCGTCCCCTCGAACTGCGACCTCCTGCTCGTCGCCCGCGCCGCGGTGAACCGCTGGGCCTTTGCCGAGCTGGACCGGAAGTTCGTCGACGCCTGCGCCCGCATCACGGCGGCGGCATGCCCGGCCCGATGATGACCCGGGACAGCCATCGGCCGCTCCCCGGGCGCATCGTCTCCGCCGCGCTCCTCGGCGTCATCCGCATTTACCAGCGGGTCTTCTCCCCGGTCCTGTCGGTCGCGCTCGGCCCGAACTGCGGCTGCCGCTTCGCGCCGACCTGCTCGCACTACGCTGCGGACGCGGTCCGGACCCACGGGCCCATCCTCGGCTCGTGGCTGTCCCTCCGGCGCCTCGCGCGCTGCACCCCCCTGCATCCCGGCGGCACGGATCCCGTCCCCCCCCGCTGCGTCCGCGTCGCAAACTGATTTCCGAAAGACTCCCTTCCCTTTCCCGTGGATAAAAAAAACACGATCATCGGCAGCCTGCTCATCGTCGCGGCGTTTGCCTGCTACTTCATCAGCGCGCGCTACGCCCCGACGCCCACCTCGCCCGCGGCCATCCGCCAGGCCGTCGCCAGCCAGGCCGCGCCCGCCGGCCCGGCTCCCTTCGCCGCCCCGCAGGAGGAGACCGCGTTTGCCGCCGTCGCCGCCGACCACGCCGGATCGACAATCACCCGCCTGCGCAATGAATTCATCGAGGTCCGCTTCACCAATTTTGGCGGAGCGATCCGCGACGTTGCCCTGAGGAAGTACCCCGCCGACCTCGGCCGGCCCGATCCCTTCATCTTCAACGAGCAGCACAAGGACCCGATGCTCGCATTCGTCGGGCTTCCCGGCCTGGACCGCGGCACCCGCTTCCAGCTCGTGGCGCAATCGGCGGACGGGGTGACGTTCCGCGCCGTCCTCCCCAACGGCGTCGAGGTGATCCGCCGCTACACCCTCTCCCCGGACGCGTCGGGCGCGACCGATCCCTACGAGATCCGCTACGAGACGACTTTCCGGAACCAGGGGGACCACGCCACCGATCCGATTCGCGTCCTGCTGGCCCTCGGCACGGCGCCCACCAGCCCCGTCGACAGGGGCCTTTACCTCACGACCGGCTACTCCACCGGGTCCAAGCAGGTCTTCACCCGGCGCGCGCAGCTTGAGCCGAGCGGGGGGATCCTGGGCATGGGCGTCCACGGCCCCGTCCCCGACATCGAGGCCGCCGGGCCGCTCAAGTGGTCCTCCGTCTCCAACCAGTTCTTCGCCAGCATCCTGACCCCGGACGACGCCGCGGCAGGGATGACCAGCCGCCGCGTGAAGCTGCTCTCGCTCCTGCCCGACACGGACAACAATGCCTACGGCATCACGGGCGATGCGGCGTTCGACATCGGCTCCATTGCCCCGCGCGGGCAGGTCGCTCTTTCAGGTTCCCTCTACGTCGGCCCGAAGGAGTACCACCGCCTGGCCAACCAGGACGTGTTCAAGGCCGACCAGTACAAGGTGATGCAGTACGGCGGGGTGTTCATCAGCTTCTTCAGCGGGCTGCTGATCACGCTCATGACCTGGACGCACTCCTTCGTGCCGAACTGGGGCATGGCGATCATCTGCACCACGCTCATCCTCAAGATCGTCTTCCTACCCCTGACCATGGTCTCGGCCCGCTCCGCGCGCCGGATGCAGAAGATCCAGCCGGAGCTGACCGCCCTCCGGGAGAAGTTCAAGGACAACCCGCAGAAGCAGCAGGCGGCGACGATGGAGCTGTTCAAGCAGCACAAGGTGAACCCGATGGGCGGCTGCCTGCCGATGCTGATCACGCTCCCCTTCTTCATCGGGTTCTACTCGATGCTCAGGAGCACCGCGGAATTGCGCTTCGCCTCCTTCCTGTGGATCCACGATCTCTCCGCCCCGGACACCGTGGGCCACGTGCTCGGTTACCCGATCAACCTCCTGCCCATCCTCTTCACGGCGACATCGTTCTTCCAGATGCAGCTCATGCCGCAGCCCACCGTGGACAACTCGCAGGCGAAGATGATGAAGTTCATGCCGCTGATCACGCTGTTCATTTACTACACCTTCTCCTGCTCGCTTTCGCTGTACTCCACGACCAACGGCCTGTTCATGATCGGCCAGCAGCTCGTCATGAACCGCGGCCAGGACGTCGGCGATCCCGCGGACAAGGCGAAGGCCAAGGGGGGCAAGCCGATGAGGAACGTCACGCCGGGCAAGCGGAAATGACCCATGGCAGGCCACAGCAAATGGGCTAAGGTCAAGCGGATCAAGGCGGTCAAGGACCCCCGCCGCAGCAAGGTGTTCGGCCGGCTGTCCCGGGACATAACGATCGCCGCGAAGGCCGGCGGCGGCGACCCGGCCATGAACCCGCGGCTGCGCACGGTCCTGCTCGCCGCCCGCGACGCCAACCTCCCGGCCGACAACATCGACCGGGCGATCAAGAAGGGCACCGGCGAACTCCCCGGCGTCGTCTTCGAGGAGATCACCTACGAGGCCTACGGGCCGGGCGGCGTGGCCATCATCGTGAAGGTCACGACCGACAACAAGAACCGGGCGGCCTCCGCCCTGCGGAGCACCCTCACGAAGTTCGGCGGAAACCTGGCCGGCGCGGGCTCCGTGGCCTTCCAGTTCATCCACGCCGGCCAGTTCCTGGTCGCAAAGGCGGCCGCCACGGAGGACGCCCTGATGGAAATCGCGCTGGAGTCCGGAGCCGACGACGTCATCACGACCGACGACGGGTACGAGGTCCGCTGCAGGATCCATGACTTCGACCGGGTCTCCCATGCGCTTGAGAAAAAGGGGATCAGGACGGAGAGCGCGGAAATCGCCCACATCCCGACCAGCACGGTCCCGGTCGCCTCGGTGGAGGCCGCCCGGACCCTCGCCAAGCTCCACGAGGCCCTCGACGAGCTCGACGACGTCCAGCTGGTCTTCTCCAACGAGGAGATCGACGAGGCGACGGCGGCGGCGGCGCAAAACTGAGGAATTGCCTCCCGGGGCGCGGGCCGGTTTGCTGCCGGTCCCATGACCGACGACGTCGAGGCCAAGCCCGCCGACTCCGCGCCGCGCCACCTTGCGCACGGCGACGTCGGGATCGTGCAGCCCCGCGACTACGTCCACGATCGTCCCTTCACCTTCAAGAACGGCCAGGTCATCCCCGGGTTCACGCTGCGCTACGAGACCTACGGCGCGCTCAACGAGACCCGCGACAACGCCATCCTGATCTGCCACGCGCTCAGCGGGGACCACCACTGCGCCGGCTGGCACTCGCCCGAGGATCGCAAGCCGGGGTGGTGGAACAACCTGATCGGGCCCGGAAAGGCGGTGGACACCCGCCAATTCCATGTGATCTGCGCCAACGTCCTGGGCGGCTGCCAGGGCTCGACCGGTCCGCTGTCGACCGACCCGGCGACGGGCCGGCCCTACGGGGTCCACTTCCCCGCCGTCACGATCCGGGACATGGTCAATTCCCAGAGGCACCTGCTCGACCACCTCGGGGTCGTGAAGCTCCACGGGGTGATCGGCGGCTCGATGGGCGGGATGATCGCGCTTCTCTTTGCGATCGAGCACCCGGAGATCGTCGGCCGCGTCCTCGCGATGGCGACCACCGCCCGCGAGAGCACCCAGGCGATCGCCTTCAACGAGGTCGGCAGGCAGGCGATCATGCAGGACACTGCATGGAACAACGGCGACTATCCGCGCGACGGCGGGCCCCGCGTGGGCCTGGCGATCGCGCGGATGATGGCGCACATCACCTACCTGAGCGACGCGTCGCTCGACCGGAAGTTCGGGCGCCGGGTCGTCAAGCCCGGCCCGGGCGACGCGCCCGCGCCGGCGGCCGACCCGCAGGCCCCGGGGTTCTTCGGCGCCCAGTTCGAGGTGGAGAGCTACCTGCGCCACCAGGGGCAGAGCTTCATCAACCGCTTCGACGCGAACTCCTACCTGTACATCACCCGGGCGCTCGACCAGTTCGACCTCGCGCACGCCTACGGCTCGGTTGAGAAGGCCTTCGCGCGCGTCCAGGCCGAGTCGCTCGTCGTCGGGTTCACGAGCGACTGGCTCTTCCCGCCGGGGCAGAATCGCGCGATCGCGCTCGCCCTCCTGCGCGCCGGCCGGCGCGCAAGCTACGCGGAGCTCTCGACCGACCTGGGCCACGACTCATTCCTCCTCGAGAGCGAGGAGCTCTACGCGCTGGTGCGCGGGTTTCTCGAGCGCGACCGGGTCGCGTTCGACTTCAGCATCTGAGGCGCCATGGAAAAAATCGCGGTCAAGCGCTCGTTCGACATGAGGATCATCGGCGACTGGGTGGAGCCGGAGTCCCGCGTGCTCGACCTCGGCTGCGGCCGCGGCGACCTGCTGGACTACCTTGTCCAGGCGCGCGCGGTGTCGGCGGTCGGCGTCGACATCGACTTCGCCAACGTCACCGCCTGCGTCAGCCGCGGCGTGCCCGCCTACCAGGGGGACATCGCCGCGTTCATGCGCGCGTTCCCCGAGCGGCACTTCGACCGGGTCGTGTGCTCCCGCACCGTCCAGGAGCTGCAGGACCCCGCCGCCGTCATCCTGGAGGCGCTCCGGGTCGGGAAGGCGGTCACGGTCGGATTCGTCAACCACGGCTTCTGGAAAAACCGGATCGCCGGCCTGCTGGGGGGCCGGAAGGTCCGCAACGCGGTCTACCCGACGTCGTGGTACGAGAGCCGGCCGGCAAACCCGGTGACGATCGCCGACTTTGAGGACTTCTGCCGCGAGAAGGACATTCGCGTCGCGCGCCGCGTCCACCTGCTCGGCGACTGGAAGACGCACTGCCCCGTCCTTCCCAACCTGCTCGCCGGCTACGCGCTCTACGACCTGACGCGCTGAGCGGCCCGGCGAAGGTCTTCGCCGCGGACAAGGCAGACGCAGTCGGCGCCATCCTCGGTCGGAAGCCACCGCAGCCCGAGGGCCGCGAATTCCCGGTCCATGGCGGCCCGCAATCCGCCCACCTCGATGAGCAGCCTGCCGCGCGGCGCGAGGAGCGCGGTCGCCTGGCGCAGGAGCTTCCGGATGATGTCCAGCCCGTCCGCGCCCCCGTCGAGCGCCAGCCGCGGCTCGCTCAGGAACTCCGGAGCCAGCGCGTCGCAGACCGCGCTCGGCTCGTAGGGGGGGTTGCAGATGATGAGGTCGTAGCGTCGCGCGGGCACCGCGTCGAAGACATCGCTGCGGTGCAGGATCACGCGGCGGGAGAGCCGGTGGGCCCGCACGTTCATCCGCGCCACCTCCAGGGCGGGCCCGGAGAGGTCGATCGCGTCCACCGCGGCGCCCGGGAAGCGGCGGGCGAGGAGGATCGCCAGGCATCCCGAGCCGGTGCAGACGTCCGCGATCCGCGCCGGGGAGCCCCTCAGCCCGGCGATGATCTCCACAAAGTAGCTGCGCGGGATGATGACCCGCCTGTCCACCAGGAAGCGGAGCCCGCCCAGCCAGGCCTCGCCCGTGATGTAGGCGGCGGGCGTGCGCCCGACGACCCGGCGCCGCAGGACCGCCCGAAGCGCGGAGCGATCCCGCGGGGAGGGCCGCCGGTCAAGCACCTCCGGCCCGCTCCCAAGGGGCAGCCCGAGCGCGCAAAGGATCAGGTAGAGGGCCTCGTCGTGCGCGTCGGCGCTCACCTGGCCGAGCGCCAGGCCCTCGGACCCGTAAAGGGCCTCGGCAAAGCCGAGCCATTCCCCGAGCGTGGCGCCGGCGCCCGGCGCTCCCGCGAGCGGGTCGCGTTCAGGCGGGCGGCGGCGTGCCATCGGCGCTCCGTACGTGCTCGTGATTGAAGATGTGCTCCGGGCAATAGCAGGCGTCGTCCGCGCACTTGGAGCAGTATCTGAAGTCGAGCTGGGGATGGGTCTTGTCCGTCTTTCCGCAGACCCGGCAGCGGTGCCGGGGCTCCGCGGCGGCCGGGGCGGGGCGCAGGCTCTCGGCCGCGATCACCCGCGTGCGGCGGCCCGCGGCGCGCCACGCGTCCGCGCCGAAGAAAAGGGCCAGGTTCCCGATGGCCGAGGCCACCTGCAGCCGGAGCGACGCTCCACCCACGACAAACTGGAAGGCATAGATTCCCCAGGTGATCAGGCCCAGCCAACGGATCTTCACCGGGAGAATGAAGAAGACGATCAGCTCAAAATCCGGGTTGAGATAGACAAAGGCGAGGAAGACGGAACCGGCCAGGTAGGTGTAGGTCACCGGCGAGTCCGGGGCCAGGAACGACAGCCCGACCGTCAGGGCGTAGCCGACCAGAAGGAAGAGGTTGTAGCGGAAGGAGCCCCAGTATCCCTCGAGCGCGCTGCCCATGAAATAGAAGATCCACCAGCCGAAGACGAGCGACACGATCCCCATCAACCCCTGGCCCACGCTCGCCGGCACCAGGATGAACGTGGCGATCCGCCACCAGTCCCCCATCAGGACCAGCCGGGGAAAGAAAATCAGGTTCAGGGGGTTGAGCAGCCCGGCCATCGTCGAAAGCACGACGAAGACCTGACCGATGATCAGGTAGAGGGAGATGCCGGGAATGGCGAAGCGCCCGAGGAGGCGCTCGAGTTTGTCGAGAAAGGACATGCCGCTGCGTGAAACGCCTGGAAAAGGCCTAATGCTTCGCGTTTTCCGGCAGCTGGGCAACCAGCTTTTGCTTCTGGGGGCCGAGCTTCGGCTCGGACACGGTCGCAATCAGCACGCGGGCCGCGTCATACTTGCCCTCCTTGATCAGGACGTTGGCCGCCTGGAGCCGGATGATCTGCCTGCCGACATCCGAGGTCTCCTTGTCCTCGAGCGAGGCCCAGACCTTGAGCGCCTTGTCCCAGTCCGGCCGCTTCAGGTCGTTGAACGACTCGGCGTACCGGTAGGTGAACTCGATCCGGTCCGGGGCGAGCGCCGCCGCCCGGGCGAAGGCCTTGTGCATCGAGTCGTCGATCTGGTCCGCCGTCCAGTAGCCGCTCTTCAGGAAATCGTCCCGGGCCACGTAGAGGAGCTGCCCGAGCTGGTAGTGGTAGAGCGGCTCGTCGGGATCGAGCTTGATCGCGGCCATGTAATAGTTCTCCGCCTCGATCGGCTTGCCCTGCTCGGCGAGGAAGTTGCCGATCTGGTTCTTGACGAGCGGGATATTCGGATCGAGCTGGTTGGCCTTCAGCAGCACGCCGATCGCCTGCCGGGGCATGTCCATCTTGGAGAGAAGGTAGCCGTAGCAGGCATAGCCCGCCGCAAAATTTGGATTCTCGCGCAGGAGGATCTCATACTCGCTGCAAAGCCCCTGCACCTGCACGCGGAAGCTCTCCGCGTCGATCCCCTCGCCGGACTTTGCCGCGTCGCCCAGTATCCGCTTCTCGCGGTCGACAATTCCCGCGAGCGTGCGCTCGGGAAGCGACTCGCCGGCGAACGCCGCCCGCGGCAGGAGCAGCGAAAGCGCGAGCGCCGCCAGGAAGGCCGGACGGTTTTTGAACAGGAAGGCCGAAAAAAACGATGGCATGAGCGCTGTTGGGACATCCTCGCCTCCGGAATGTGCCGAGGCAAGTCCGCGGCGGCAGTACAGTCTCAGAAGAATACTTTTCGAACAGGAAGGCCGGGGAGGTCGGAAAGATCTGAATGGAAGGGCCCAAAATCAATTTTAGAAGAAACAGGGGACAGCGAATCCGGTCACAACCCCCTGACTAGTTGGATTTTGACGGATCGAACTTCCCGCTCTTCCCGGCCTTCCTGTTCAATTCCCATCCGATCTCCCTCCTCCGTTTTGGTTGTCAGAAGGCCCCTCGCCCCTGATAAGGACTGGCCCCACGCATCCCGCTTGAACCTCCTGGACCGATACCTCTTCAAAAGCACGCTCTCCATCTGCGGCGCCACGATGGGCCTGTTCGCGTTCCTGCTGATGATCGGGAACGTCGTCCGCGACCTCGTCGGGCCCCTGATCGCAGGCCAGATATCCTACCCCGAGGCCGGGCGCCTGACGCTGCTGCTCGTGCCCTTCGTCGTCTCGTACGCGTTGCCGATGGGGATACTGACCGGCGTCCTGCTGACGCTCGGACGCCTGTCCGCCGACAATGAGGTGACCGCCATGCGTTCCGCCGGGATCAGCGTCGCCCGCATGTCCCTGCCGATCCTCATCCTCGGGGCGATCGGCGCCCTGGCCGGGGTGCGGATCAACTTCGAATCCATGCCCTGGGCCCGGGTCGAGTACGAGCGGGAATTCACGTCGGCGGTGCGGACCAACCCCCTTAATTTCATCGTGCCGCGCACCTTCATCAGGGACTTTCCGGGGTTTGTCATCTATGTCGGCGAGAAGCACGGCGACGGCTTCAAGGACTGCTGGGTCTGGGAACTCGACGCCGAGCACCGCGCCGAGCGGCTCGTGCACGCGCTCTCGGGGGACTTCAAGTACGACCAGCGGACCAACGAGCTCATCGTCACCCTTTTCCGGGCGGCGGTTGAGACGCGGAGCGACCGGAATCCGGAGGACTTCACCGAGTCCCAGCCGGTCGGGACCTTCGACCGCTGGGAGGAGGTCCGCCTGCCGCTCGACCGGCTCCTGAACCACGGGGGGTCCCGCCAGAAGCTCCGCTGGATGACGTATGGCGAGCTGCGGGCCCGCCAGGCCGCGCTCGCCTCCGAGCATCCGGCCCCCGCCGACCGGAAGGAGCACGCGCGGCAGGCGATGGACGTCGCCTTCGTGATCCAGGAAAAGTTCAACACCGCCTTCGCGGTGCTCTCCTTCGCCCTGGCGGGTGTGTCGCTTGGGATCACAATCTCGCGGCGCGAGACCAGCGCCAACCTCGGCGTCGCCGTCCTGATCGCCCTGGGCTACTATTTTCTCACCGTGGCGATCGGCTGGCTCGACCAACAGCCGCAGTTGCGGCCGGACCTGCTCCTCTGGCTGCCGAACATCGCGATCGTCGCCATCGCGGTCCTGCTCCTTCGACGGGTCGACCGGCAGGGCCGGTGACGACTCAGCGGGCGGCCGCGGCGACCAGCCCGCTCCGGCCGTCGATCTCGGCCTGGACCTGGTCGCAGACCGGGACGGCACCCGGGTCGCGGAGGTTCTCGCGGGCGAGCGCGTCCATCCGGATGAATTCCACCCCGGCCTTCCGGCATGCGGCCAGCAGCTCCCTGAAGAGGGCCCTCCGGCCCATCCCCTCGATCTCCGCATGCAGCGTGAAGACGTTCGGGATGTCGTCGCGCAGGAGACCGAGGAAGTGCGGCACGATCCGCCCGTCCGGAAACTCCGGCCGGCCCATCAGCTCGTCAAAGGTCGGCAGCGTGCTCGGTATCTCCAGGGTCCGGAACACCCGCTCGCCGATGCGCGGGAAGAACGCCGGGCCGCCCCGCGTGTCGCTCGCGTAGAGCAGGTTCGCCTCGTCGTAGACCTCCCGGCTGCGCTCGTTGCTCTGCCACCCGGCCGCGCCGGCGGTGAGGGCCTCCGAGCCGAAGATGCGCCGGAACTCGGCGCGCGCGGCCGCAAATTCGGCGCGGACCGCCTCGAGCGGCATCCGCTGGACGTAATCCTGCCAGCGGTAGTGGTTGTGGCTGTGGATCCCGACCTCAAAGCCCGCGTCCCGCACGGCCCGCATCACCCCCGCGTTGCGCCGGCCGATGTGCGGGGCCGGCAGGAGGGTCCCGTTGAGGAGGGTGCGGATCCCGTAGAGCCCGACCACGTTGGTCCGGCTGACCTTCCCGAAGAACCCGGGCCGGAAGACCCGCGTGATCGCCCTTCCCGTCTGGTCGGGCCCGAGCGAGAACAGAAAGCAGGCCGGGGCCCCGAATTCCCGGCAGTCGGCCGCCAGGTTGGGCACGCCGATCCGGGTGCCCCGATCGGTGTCGACGTCGACCTTGAGCGCTAGGCGGATGGGCATGACCTCCGGGCCGGACCGGGCCTCACTCGAGCTGGTAGTCCTTATGCGCGAGGTGGTAGTCGAGCGTGAGCTTGATGGCCTTCGCGAGGTTCACCTTCGGGCTCCAGCCCAGCTTGTTGCGGATGTTCGCAATCGCCGGCACGCGGTTGCGGATGTCCTGGTAATAGCGGCCGAAGTACTTCGCCGAGGGCACGACGACCACCTTCGCCCGCTCCGCGTTCTTCCGGTACTCGGGGTATTCCTTGAACGCCTCGATGATCATCTTGGCGAGCTCGGCGACGCTCACGTTGTTGCGGGGGTTCCCGATGTTGAAGATCTCGCGCGAGGCCTTCCCGTCCTTGTTCTCGATGATCCGCAGCAGCGCGTCCACGCCGTCGTCAATGAAGGTGAACGACCGGCTCTGCTTCCCCCCGTCCACGAGCTGGATCGGCTTCATGAAGATGACATTGCTGATGAACTGGGTGAAGAGCCGCGAGCTGCCCTCCTTGGCCTCGAAGACATTGTCGAGCTTCGGGCCGATCCAGTTGAAGGGCCGGAAGAGCGTGTAGTCCACGTTGTCGCGGACCCCGTAGGCGTAGATCACGCGGTCCAGGAGCTGCTTCGATGCGGCGTAGATCCAGCGCTGCTTCTCGATCGGCCCGTAGACCATGGGGCTGGTGGCCTCGTCGAGCTTCGCATCCGGGCACATGCCGTAGACCTCGGAAGTGGAGGGAAAGATGATCCTCTTTTTGTACTTCGCGCACTGGCGGACCACCGCCAGGTTGGCCTCGAAATCGAGCTCGAACACGCGGAGCGGGTCCTTGACGTACTGCGCGGGGTTGGCGATCGCGACCAGCGGGAGGACGGCGTCGCACTTCTTCACGTGGTACTCGATCCACTCCCGCGAGATCGTGACATCGCCCTCGACGAACTTGAACCGCGGGTTGCCAATGCAGTTGCCCAGCTTGTGGGACCCAACGTCCATGCCGTACACCTCCCAGTCCTTCTGCTTCAGGATGGCGTGGGTGAGGGAACTGCCGATGAAGCCGTTGGCTCCGAGGATGAGGACTTTGAGGGGCATGGGAGATTAAGGGACCGATTAGACCACGAAAGGGTCCAAAATACACGAAAGAAGGGGGCCCAAGGGTTTCGGGGCCCCAAGGGCCATTTTGTTGGTCCCGCCTTAAAGGCCTGATGTAGCCGGCCTCCTAGAGGCCGGATGCCGGGGTCAACGACCCCGGCTGCATCGAACCAATTTTCCCTTTAGGCCTCAGCCGTCCCCTTTATGACGGCATTTCGCTTCTCAAGCAATCGACGCACATAGCGCTTGAGAAACAGAATATCTGCCAGTCGGCCGATCAGCCCAAATGGAGACGTGTAATCAAAGACATCCCGCATTCGCGTGCGCCCGCCCGAGATCGCCTCGAAGAAAAGATCGTGGTCGAATCGTTTGAAGGTTCCTGCAACGATGACGTCGCGAAAATGAACCGACCGGTTCATTGCAACGATCCTCGGGGCGTGTCCAGGAGAATACGGAAACTGCGGCTGGAGAGGACACGACGGCACGGCGTGTCGCCCGGGGAAGTGAATTTTGAGTTTGTGTACTAGGGACCGACCGCCATCCGCTTGTGCCATGCGGTCGCTATTGATTCTAGTGGCGATGCTGGCGGCAGGTTGCGCCGGCGCGCCAGCTCCCGAAATCGAGCCGACACTTCTTGCCAAGGCAGAACAGGGGGATGTGAATGCGCAAGTGGCCGTGGCCCTACGCTATGATACGGGTGCCCGCAGACCCGAGGACTACGCACAGGCGGTCACATGGTACCAAAAGGCGGCGAATGCCGGGGATGCCGTCGCTCAGAATAACCTGGGCAGCATGTATCAAAATGGGCTCGGCGTGCAAAAGGATCTCGAAAAGGCGCGGGCGCTTTACGCCAAGGCCGCTGCGCAGGGTTTTCCAATGGCCGAGAATAGCCTTGGCCTAATGTATGATTTGGGTCTGGGAGGCTTGCCCCAGGACCGAGCCGTAGCTGACGCCTGGTACCTGAAGGCAGCAGATCAGGGAGAGCCGGAAGCTATGCTGAACCTTGGGATCAACTACCACAATGGCTACGGCGTCCCCATGGACCTTGTGCAAAGCTACAAGTGGCTCGATCTGGCGCGTTTCTTCACCCAGTCCAGCAAGGATATGCGGGTCAAGTGGAGCTGCCGTGGCGCCCTGGATGCCCTTTCAAAGGAGATGAATCCGGCGTCAATTAAGGACGGTCAGCGACTTTCCCATGACTGGGTCGAGTCCTTTCGCAATAAAAAGTCCTGACGATTCTTTTTCCCGGGGGCCGCTTTGGAAAAGGCCAATTGGGGCGCAACGCTGCAAAGGGGTCATGCCCCAACTCCTTAATTTTCCCCAATTCCCCAGAGGGCGAACCTCAAAAACGATGTGGGCTGATCCAGCCAGTATTCCGTCGGCTTGGCGCCGGTTCCCTCAGGCATTTTTCCCATCCTCGGCCGAAAACCCAGGCGGTAACAGGCAACTGCAGATGGAAAAATTAAGGAGTTGGGGCATGACCCCTTTCCGCGGGGATAGACGCTTCCGAGTAGACCTCTGCTTTAACTCAAAGGGTCTGACCCGAATGGCGCTTAGATAAGGCTTAAAACTTTTTTGTTAAGGGGCTTGCGGCGTTCGGTATCCGGGAAACGAAGGCGCATGATCTGGCGGGTGAGACGGTACATTTCCTCGAGGATTGATTTAAGGCGCCGGTGTT
>CAITEC010000020.1 GCA_903891325.1 uncultured Opitutaceae bacterium | reverse complement strand
CGCATCCAAGCCATCAAGGCCGACGCCCGCGGCTTCCGCCGCTTCGCCAACTATCGAACCCGGATCCTCTTTCATTGCGGAAAACTCAGCATGCTCCCTGTCCTTCCGGAATCAGCCACCCACTAAGAAACCGGAAGAACCCAATTGACCCTGAAAACCGTCCCCGTGTTGTCGTCAGTATGCAGATCATTAAGACCGTAGCTGGCCACGCCGTAAACGACGCCATCGACCCCGAGGACTATTGAGACATACTTGAAGTCAAGGGTCGCTGCGGGATTCGGAAAGGTCACCGAATAGAGAGGAAGATAACCCGATCCGTCCGTTCCCACCCGAAACACCAGGGCGCCGCCACCCGTGACAGCCGAAATGCAAAGATTCCCGTCCGCACCCTGCACGATTCCGGTGGGTTGGGAGGCAAAGGTGTAGATGACCTGAAAATTTGATCCATCGGTCGCGCTGCGAAATACCTCGCCACCCTGCCCTGTCACATTGGCCGTGCCGTAAAGCGCCCCATCACGGCCTTGGATGAGGGCCGAGGGATAGGCGCCCGAGAACGTATGCAGCAGGTTTACCGTCTGCCCGGTCAATCCGACCGCCGGGAGAAGCGCCAAAAGCAACCAAGCCAGCACACCCTTCGACTGGGATCGCAGGGACGCTTGTCTTTTTTCTTTCATTTGCAGCGTTGGGGCCACGGATTGCAAATCAACCGATGCAAACTAGCACAGCCCGGCGATTTGTAAAATTGATTCTCCCGGCGGGCTGGGTGAAATCTGGAAATCCCGACACGCGGCGCCGAACGGCCACAATACCGCATTTTCAGTGTGGACGTCCATCACCCGAGTCTAATGAATAGAAGCGCATTCACCGTCCCCACCCCCCTTCCTGATGCAACTTGAACAGCGGACAGCCTGGATCATTGGCGGCGGCCGCGGCCTTGGCCGCGCGATCGCCCTGGCCTACGCCCGCGAGGGCGCGCGGCTGGCGGTCGCCGACATCGACATCGCCCTCTCTCGGGAGACGCTCGAACTCGCCGGCCAGTCGGCCAACGGGCTCGCGCAGGCGCTGGACGTATCCCAGCCCGCCGAGATCACCAAGGCCTGCGCGGCGGCGGTCGCGCACCTCGGGAAACTCGACATCCTGGTCAACTGCGCGGCGATCTGCATCGTCAGCCCGCTTCTCGAGGTGAAGCCCGAGGCCTGGGACAAGGTCTTTGCGGTAAACGCGCGAGGCGCCTTCTTCTGCATGCAGGCCGCCGCCGCCGCGATGATCCCCAACAAGCGCGGGCGGATCATCACGATCACCTCCCCGGCCTCGGAGCTGGCCGTCCCCCTCTTCGCCACCTACGGCGCCAGCAAGGCGGTCGTGGACAGCGTCACCAAGTCGGCCGCGATCGCCTGGGCGCCGCACGGGATCACGGTGAATACCGTGTCGCCGGGCCGGATGACCGGGGGAATGGTGGACGCGCTCGACCGCGACCTGGCAAAGCTCACCGGCCAGAACCTCGAGGAGCTGGTCGCCTCGCGGACGAAAAGCCTCCCCATGGGCCGCCGGGTCGACCCTTCCGAGGTCGCCGCGGCGACGGTGTGGCTCGCGTCGGACGCGGCCGCCTACGTGACCGCCGAGCGCTTCAATTTCACCGGGGGCCAGGAACTGCAATGACCAGCCCCGCCGCGATCCCCCAAAGCCTTTCCCGCCGCGCCCACGCGCTGCGCGGCCACGTCCTGCGGATGGCCGAAATCGTCGGCCAGGGTTACGTCGGGCAGGGGCTCGGGATCTCCGACCTGCTGGCCGTCCTCTATTTCGGCGAACTTCGCTACGATCCCAAGCAGCCTGACTGGCCGGACCGGGACCGCTTCGTCCTTTCCATCGGCCACTACGCGATCGGGCTCTACGCCGCCCTCGCCGAGGCCGGCGTGATCCCGGTGGGCGAACTGGACACCTACGGCAGCGACGGCTCGCGCCTCGAGATGTCCGCCCCTGAGACGACCCCCGGCGTTGAGATGACCGGCGGCTCGCTCGGGCACGGGCTCACCCAGTCCGTGGGCATGGCCCTGGGCCTGCGGCTCGATGGCAAACCGTCCCGCGTCTTCAACCTGCTCTCCGACGGCGAGTGCCAGGAGGGCTCGACCTGGGAGGCCGCCATGGCCGGCGCCCATCACCGGCTGGGCAACCTCTTCGCCTTCATCGACTGCAACAACCAGCAGGCCGACGGGCCGCCCTCGGCAATCATGGGGATCGAGCCAATCCACAAAAAGTGGGAGGCCTTCGGCTGGCACACGCAGCGGGTGAATGGCAACGACGTGGAGGCGATCGCAGCCGCCATCGCGGCGGCCAAGGGCATCGCCGATCGGCCCCATGCGATCGTCCTCGATACCCTCATGGGCAAGGGAGTGCCGCTCTTTGAGCAGCGGGAGAAGAACCATTTCATCCGGGTCGCGCCCGAGGAGTGGACCCTGGCCAAGCGCCAGCTTGAGGAGGCCGGCCGATGAGCGCCCCCACCCCCGCCGGAACGCCTCCCAAGGGAGTGACCGGAAACATCCTCTCCTCGGACACCGGCGGGGCCGCATCCGTGGCGGCCGCGCCCTTTGGCCACGCGCTGGTGAGGGCCGCGGAGAAAAACCCGCGCATCGTCGGGCTCACCGCGGACCTGGGAAAATACACGGACATCCACGTCTTCGCCGAGAAGTTCCCGAAGCAGTTTTTCCAGATGGGCATGGCCGAGCAGAGCCTGGTCGGCTGCGCCGCAGGATTGGCCCGCACCGGATTCGTGCCCTTCGCAACGACCTACTGCGTCTTCGCCACGCGGCGAGCCTATGACTTCATCGCGATCGGCGCGGCCCTGGGCGGGGCGAACATCAAGATTGTCGCCGGGCTTCCCGGCCTCACGACCGGCTACGGCGGAACCCACCAGGGGATTGAGGACCTCGCGCTCATGTGCGCGGTCCCCAACCTGACGGTCATCGACCCCTGCGACGCGACCGAGACCGCCCAGGCGACCGAGGCGATCGCCGCCCATGTCGGCCCGGTCTACATGCGGCTCCTTCGCGGCCAGGTGCCCGTGTCGCTCGACCCCTCGACCTACCGCTTCGAGATCGGCAAGGCCCGGCTCCTGGCCGATGGGCCCGACGTGGCGATCATCAGCACCGGTCTTATGACGGGGCGCGCCCTGGACGCGGTCCGCGAGCTGGCCGCCGAGGGCGTCCGGGCCTCCCTCCTGCACGTCAGCACGCTGAAGCCGCTGGACCGCGAGGCGATTTCGTCGCTGATCGGGCGCGTCAGCCGCGTCGTCACCGCCGAGAACCACGTCGTGACCGGCGGGCTTGCCAGCGCCGTCGCCGACGTTTCCGTCCAGGCGGGCCGGCCGATCCAACTGCGGCGGGTCGGCATCCCCGATTGTTTCTGCGAGAGCGGCTCCATCCCCTACCTGGTCAAACGCTACAGGATGGGCGCCCCCGACATTGCGGCGGCCGCGCGCGAACTTCTCAAGTAATCCCCATGCGAATAACGAAAATCGACACCTGCACCGTCAGCGCCGGCTGGAAAAACTGGCTCTTCGTGACCGTCCACACCGACGAGGGCATCCACGGGCTGGGCGAAGGAACGCTCAACGGCTTCATCCGGACCACCGAGGCGGCGGTCCGGGAGCTCGAGCACCTCGTGATCGGCCAGGACCCCACCCAGATCACCCGGTTGGCCAAGCGCCTCCTGGACAGCGTATCCCTCGACGGCGGGCACATCCACCGCACGGCGATTGCCGCGATCGAGGTCGCCTGCTGGGACATCCTGGGGAAGTCCCTCGGGGTGCCGATTTGGCAGCTTCTCGGCGGTCGCTGCCGGGACTCGATCCTCGGTTACGCCAACGGCTGGTACCGGACCGAGCGCACGCCTGAGAGCTTCGTGCAGGCGGCGCAGGCGGTGGTCGACAAGGGCTTCAAGGCGCTGAAGGTGGACCCCTTCGGGACGGCGCAGGGCTTCATCGACGATCGGGAACTGCAGCTCGCCCACGACATCCTCGCGGCGGTCCGCGAAAAATTCCCCACCCTGCACATCCTCATCGATGTCCACGCCCGATTCACCGAGGCCGACGCCCTGAGGGCCGCCCGGAAGCTCGCCCCGATCGGGATCTACTGGTGGGAGGAACCGACCACCCGCGAGCGCGAGGAGCCGGCCAATGCGGTCGCCAAGCAGTGCCCGATCCGCGTGGCGACCGGCGAGATGTACGACACCATCGGCCAATTCTACACGCTGGCGGTCGGCGGCGGGATCAACATCTTCCAGCCCGAGCCGATGTCGCTGGGCGGGATCGGGCCGACGATGCAGGTGGCCGGGCTCGCGGCGGCCCACGGAAGCTACATCGCGCCCCACCAGAGCGGCGGGCCGGTTGCCACGGCGGTCTGCCTCCAGCTCGCCGCGTGCGTCGAGAACTTCCTGATCCAGGAGCATTTCGATCCCTTCAACGATCCGTGGACCCGCGACTTGGTCACCTGGGTGCCGACGCTCGACAAGGCCACCGGGCACCTGTCGCTGCCGACCGCTCCCGGACTGGGACTCGAGCTGAACCTGAAGGTTGCGCGGGCCCATCCCTACGATCCGTCCTCCTACCTGAACGTCTTTGCGGAGGGCTGGGAAAAGCGGCTCGGGACGTCCAAAAAGAAGAAGACGAAGGCCTGATCGGCGATGAAGATCACCCGGATTGACACCATCAGGTCGGCGGACTTCCCCAATCTGATCTGGGTCCGGGTGCACGCGGGCGGAAAGTGGGTCGGGCTCGGCGAGACCTACTACCTGCCCGCCGCGGTCGAGGCGGTCGTCCACGACTTTGCGGCGCCGCTCCTGCTCGGGGAATCGGCCCTCGACCGCGAACGGCACTGGCAGACGCTCTTTTCTCACGCCAACTTCTTCGGCTACGCGGGCGCCGAGATGCGGGCGATCTCGGCGATCGACCTGGCGCTCTGGGATCTGTTCGGGCACGTGACCGGCCAGCCGGTCATGAACCTCCTGGGCGGTCAGACCCGGGACACGATCAGGATTTACAACACCTGCGTGAACACGCCGGCCTACGCCGACCAGGACGGGTTTCTGAATAGCCCCGGCGAGCTCGCCCTCAGCCTTCTTTCCCAGGGCATCACGGCGATGAAGGTCTGGCCCTGGGACCGCTTCGCCCCGCAGCGGGTCGTGGACGCGGCGACCGGCCCGGCCGGGTGGTCCGCCATGGGGCCGCCCGGGCACGACATCACCCCCGAGCAGCTCAGCCAGGGGCTCTGGACCATCCAGGAGATCCGCAAGGCGGCCGGCTCGCGGATGCAGATTGCAATCGAGGGACATTCGCGCTGGGACCTGAACTGCGCCCTGCGGATTGCGCGCGCGCTCGAGCCCTACGACGTCCTGTGGATGGAGGACATCATCCAGCCGGAGAGCGCCGACGACCTCGCGCGCCTGGTCCGCGAGACCCGCGTCCCGCAGTGCGTGAGCGAGCGGCTCTTCACCAGCCACGCCTACCGCCGCGTTCTCGATGCGGGAGCGGCCCACGTGATCATGCCCGATCTCATCTGGACGGGCGGCCTCTCGCAGGCCCTGAAGATTGCGGCCCTGGCGGAGACCCACCACCTGCCGATCGCCCCGCACGACTGCACCGGGCCGGTGAACGTCTTCGCCTGCCTCCAGCTCTGCGCGGCGGTGCCCAACGCCATGATCATGGAGACGGTCCGCGGCTTCTGCGAGGGCTTCTATCGGGAGATTATCGCCGAGCCGGTCCCCGTCCAGGAGGGCCGGGCGATCCTCAAGTTTGGAAACGGGCTGGGCGCGACCCTCAGGCCGGAGTTTCTCCAGCGGGCGACCACCACCGTCCGGACAACGGAGGCGGGAAGGAAATGAGCGCGGAGCCAAGGCTGGCCGACCGGATCGCCGCCTGCCGGGTGCCCGACGGGCAGCTCGGCGCCTGGTGGATCGGCGGCTCGGGGTTCATCTTCAAGACGGCGCAGGGCCGGCAGATCTGGATTGATCCGTACCTGTCCAATTCCGTCTTTGACATCTTCGGCGTAAAGCGGGCTTTTCCCGCGCCGATCACCGTCGAGGAGGCCGAGCCTGACGTCGTCATCAGCACGCACTGGCACGAGGACCACCTCGATCCGGGAAGCATACCCGGGCTCGCGCGCCGCAGGCCGCAGGCGACCTTCGTGATGCCGCCGAGCACCTTCTCACGGGCGCTGGGCCTGGGCGTGCCCCGCTCGCAGATCGCTCCCCTGTCCCACGGCCAGTCCGTTTCGCTCGCCGGCGCCGCCATCAACGCCGTCCCGGCCCGCCACGAGGCGGGTATTCCCGGCTGGGAGGTTCCGGATGCGATGGGCGTCATCCTCGAGATCGACGAGCTGCGGATCTACCACACCGGCGACACCGAGTACGACACGAGGCTGCGGCGGCTCCGCGCAAAGCCCTTCACGCTGGCGACCTTCTGCATCAACGGGGTGAGCGGCAACATGAACGCGCACGAGGCCGCGCTCCTCGCCTGGCACCTCGACGTGAAGACGGTGATTCCCCACCACCACCTGATCTGGGACAAGGAGGCGACCGACCCCGAGGAGACGCTGGACCCGCGGCTCTTCGAGGCGACCTACCGGCGGCTCGGCGGCTCGGCCGGCGTCATCCTGCCCGTTGTCGGCGCGGGCTTCCGCATCTCGGCCTCAGGGGCGATCCCCTGAGCCGGCACTTTACCCCAAATGCCCAACCCCACCCCCGCCCGCCCCCTCGGGTACCTGCTCTTTCTTTCCATCACGGCCACGCTGGCCGGATTCCTCTTCGGATTCGACGCCTCGGTGATCAACGGCACCGTCCTTGCGCTGGCGGCGGCGTTCGGGACCTCAGCGGCGAACACCGGGTTCGCGGTCGCCGCCGTCCTTCTGGGATCCGCGGTGGGCGCGTTCGTCGCCGGCCAATGCGCCGACCGGTTCGGCCGAAAGTCGGTGATGACGGTCACCGCCATCCTCTTCGCCCTCAGCGCCTGGGGCGCGGGCGGGGCCTCCACGGCGCTCATGTTCGTCCTTTTCCGCCTGATCGGCGGCCTGGGCGTGGGCGCGGCCTGCGTCGTCGCACCCGCCTACATTGCGGAGATATCCCCGCCGCACCTCCGGGGCCGCCTGACCACGCTGCAACAGCTCGCGATCGTCGTCGGGCTCCAGTGCGCATTCCTCAGCAACTACCTGATCGCGCGCGCCGCCGGGGGCTCGGGGCATGTCTGGCTGCTCCACCAGCCCGCCTGGCGCTGGATGTTCTGGGTGCAGCTCATCCCGAGCGCCGGATACCTGCTGGCGACGCTTTTCCTTCCCGAATCCCCCCGCTTCCTGGCGATGCGCAACCGCGAGGACGATGCCCGGCGGGTGATGACCCGGCTCTGGGGTGACGGCACGGGGGCGGACGCGCTGATTGCCGAGATCCGCGGAAGCGCGGGCTCCGACATGCGGGTCCGCATGTCGGACGTCCTGGTGCAGGGCACGATGCGTTTCATGCCGATAGTCGTGGTGGGCGCGTTCCTCGCGTTCTTCCAGCAGGCCTCGGGCATCAACGCTGTCCTCTACTTTGGCGAGGTGCTCTGGAAGGCGGCGGGATTCACCGAGCAGAACGCCCTCCTGATCAACGTCACCCTCGGGGCAAACCTGATCATCTCGACCCTCTTCTCGATGACCCTGGTGGACCGCCTGGGCCGGCGCCCGCTCCTCCTTGCCGGCGGCGTCGTGATGACGGTGATGCTCGGGGTCCTGGCCGCCGTCTTCTTCCTCTGCGCCCGGAACGCCGACGCCACCCTCGCCCTCACGCCCCATCAGGCGATCGCCACCCTCCTGGCGGAACACCTCTACATCTTCTGCTTTGGCGCCTCCTGGGGGCCGGTCGTCTGGGTGCTCCTGGGCGAGATGTTCCCCAACCGGATCCGCGGTTCCGCCCTGGCGGTCGCCGCCAGCGCCATGTGGATCACCAACTTCCTGGTGACCTTCACCTTCCCGATCCTCCTCTCCTCCGTCGGCCTCGGCGGCGCCTTCGCCGTCTACGCGTTCTTCTCCCTCGTCTCGGTCGCGTTCGTCACCTCGCGCGTCGCGGAGACGAAGGGCCGCACTCTGGAGGAAATGTAGGCGAACGCACCCGCGCCGGCCGCCATCAGATGAAACTGTGGATGTCCTGTGCGGAAACACCGCGGGAATCGATTTCTGGCGAAGCGTCGGCTACCGCGATTATTCGCTGACGATGGAGATCATGCCCAAATGAACCCGCTGCCCAAGCCCATCCTGGAAGTCGCGACGCTCGACGTTAAACCGGGCCAGGAAGAGGCATGGAAGAAGCTCCTTCACCCCTACTACGACCCCTTTCCCGTGGTTGAGCACTACGAGGGAATCGACTGATGCAAAGCGTCAGGAGCGGTTTGCTGTAGCCGGCCTCCCAGAGGCCGGGACCGGGATGATCGGCCCTGGCCACGACGATCCGTATCACCCAACTGGCATGCAGCACCGCAAGAGACTCAGGGATCTCCAGGCTGCCCCTTCAAAGGGGAATCTCCCAATGCCGAAAGCTCCTTCATCTCCTTGAGCGTGGCCTGCAGCCTCATGGGCTTGGCCCGATCCGCGTTGCTGATCGACTTCTGCGTGCCGGCGAAGGGCAGAACTCCGAGCACAGGGATCTTTCTCCAGAGCTCAGGGAGAGTGTAGCGATTGAGGACGCCGCGATCCAGGCCGTGACGGTCGCCGAGGTACTCGTCCATGTCCGCCTCCGCCTGGCCCTTGAGGGTGAGGACATCCTCCTCCCGGGGAAAGTCCTTGAGCGCCGTCACGTCGAACGCGGGCAGTTGGACTGAGGCGAAGGACGGAGCGGGCCCAATTGGACTTTCCACGCCCGGACCGCTGGCCTTTGCCGGATCGAACCGGACCGCCTGCGGGGACTCGAATCGGGGAAGCCCCTCAAGAATTACCGATGACAGTTGCGGGGAAACAACCTTCTGCTCGTCACCAGCGACGGCCCTCCCCACGAAAATTATCGCCAGCACCGCAACTGAGAATCTTATGGGCCTGAACAACAGCCACAACTTATACGAACCTGTCCCTAGTGCAAGGGCCGCCGAATCCAGAGGGGATTGATCGTTGCCTCAGTGTTCCAGGGTGGGCGAGGTCCAGCGGTCGTCGCCTCGCCAATGCGCGTCGAAGACTCCGGCTGCAAACCAACCCCCGCCGGCTCGCGCATCCTTGGACGGGTCGCGCGGGTGCGCCAACCCGATCGTCCAGTCCCAAAGCGACGACCCGGCAAGGATCCTCGGGAACCAAAGCCCCGGATTCCACGACGAGAGCCCCGCCGCCGAGGTTCCAGCCACCACCATCACGTAGCGGTTCGCGCCGCAGGGGCTCGGATAGATGAGCTGCAGCGCGGCGTCGGACACCGGCCAGGTCCTCCCGTCGATCGTTACGCCGCGGGGGCCGATGGCGCAGGGGAGCTTTCCGGCGAGCCGCCGGGCGACCCGGTTGTCGTCCGGGCCGCCGATCAGAAGCAGCGAATACCGCTTCTCCTCCCCGTCGGTGACCGCGCTATCCTCCATGACGCGGGGCACCTGGTGCTGCCAATCCCCCCAGAGCCGGGCAAATTCGTCGCCCTTTTCCCGGCACTGCCTGCGCATTGCGGGGTCCGCGGAAGCCGTGCCAACGACGACGGCAAACGGCGTCGCGATAAAGTCGGTCAGGGAGCCCCCAAGCGCCGGGGTCTTGTGGAGGGGCGCGACATCGCCCGGCTCGCGGTCGATGGTCGCCCGCCCGTCCTTGAGCGTGACCCCGCGCCAGGTGCCGTTCCACGCCACCGCGAGCACGGGCCCGCTTCCCCGCAGCGCCGGGGGAATCGCCAGCGAGACTTGCGCCGCATTGTCCGTGTCGAGCCGAAGGACGCCCGGCCGGACAAACTCCGCGTCCGCGACGATGAGCCTCATCGGCTCGTCCATTCGCCCGACCCGCAGCCAGTACGCCGCGGCCGACCCGAGTTCGGCGGCCCGCAGCCTCACCCGCCGGGGCGAACTGTTGCGCGTGAAGGCGAGCATCCAGTCCACCGTTGCTCCTTCCTCCTTCAGGTCCTCGTGTCCCTGGCCCGGGTGCTCGCTGTAGCGCACGTTGTAACCCCAGCGCTGGAGCATCCGGACGATCTGCCGCGAGTTCTCGACATTCACCAGCGGGTCCGAATCGCCGTGGTGAACCCACAGGGGCAGGTTCAGGAGGCTCTCGACGCCGGTGAAGCTGCTGTTCTTCTCCGCGTTCATCGTGTCGAACAACGGGGCGTGCGGAGGGACGGGCTCGCCGCCCTTCAGCGGCACCACACGGTTGTCCCATCCCCCGTAGACCGGGGAAGCGGCCGCAAACAGTTCCGGGTGGTGGGCGGCGATCAGCCAGGTCCCGCCGCCGCCCATCGATGCGCCCATCGATGCGCCCATCAGGTACACCCGGTTCTCGTCGATGGGAAAGCGCCGGAGGGTCTCCTCGATGCTGCGAATCACATCCCGTTCCCCGATCCCCCGAAACGACGAATTCCCGCGTCCGTGAGGCTCGATCACGATGACACCGTGGTGATCGGCCAGGGGATTGTGCCTGAGGTCGGCGCCGCCGTAATTGACGTAGGTCGGATTCCCATCGACGTAGCCGTGAAGGAAGACGACCAGCGGCCAGCGCCGGGCAGGATCATAATCGGGCGGCAGATAGACCCTGCAAAATTGCGTGCTTCCATCGATGTCGTCGACGTAGGCCAGGCGCAGGAATCCGCCCGCGTGCACGGGACCGGTTCCGCCCGTCCGCAGCTGCTCAAGCTCCTCATATTCCAGGAGCGTCGCATGAATCCGGAGCCACATTTCCGGCCTGGCGGCCTCGGGGGATCCAGGCAGGCGCGAGTGCACCAACTCGGCGAGCATGCGCAGGTATTGGCCCGCTGTGTCGGAGCCGGCCGCACTCGCCGCGGCGTCCAGCCTCCGGGCGGCAACCAGGGCGTTCCCCTTGTACCAGGGCACGCAGGTCACCCAGGGCCGTCCCCACGCCGTCCGGGTTGTGCATCGCAGCTCGTAGGCGCCATCGGGCCAGCCCGCCGTCGGGAAATGCACCACGGCGCCCCGCGCTCCGTCCGCCGCGGCAACAATGCGGGCCCCGGCGGCGAGCACCTCGACCCTTACGGGCGCGCCCCACGCCTGGTCCTCGACATGCGTGCGCACTGAGAGTGAATCGCGCTCCCCGCCCTGCACCACGGAGGGCGCCACTTCCGCCTCGGGATCGAGCACCGCCCCGGGCGCGACCAGGCGCAGGACAAAGCGCCAGGGGCTTGCCGTTCGCGTGAAGCGCAGGAGCACTCCGTTCGTCCCCTCCCTGAACCGTACGGGGATGCGGCACTCATCCGGTGCGAAGGCAAAGGGCTGGGAGCGCTCCGCCACCGGGGTTCCGTTCACCCACGCCTCGACCATTCCATCGAGTCCCAGCGACAGCTCCCAGTCGCCGTCCCGAGCGACGTCGAAGGTCGCGTAGGCGTATGCGACTTCCTCGGTGCCCGGATCTGCCGGACCCTCAACCCCGTAGCCGGGACCGTAGCGAAGATCGGTGATGTCCGCCCAGCCCTTCCTCGGCGACCAGGCGAGCGGCGCGCCGGAGCCCAGGGCGACCCGCGCCCCGGCGACAGGATGCAGGAGCGGCTCAATCCCCGGAAGGGCGGTTCCCGCGGCGCGGAAGCACGGCCCGAGCAGCAGCCATTGGCGCTGGAAAATTTCCCCGTTGCGCGCCCACGGCAGCCGAACCCCTGCCGGAACGGGCGGTGGAAGCCCCGCGTCATCGCTCCCAAATGCGGGAGCCCCCGCCCCGGCAAAAGCCAGAAGCGCGCCCCAAAGGACGCAGGCGGCCGCATGACGGGGGTTGGTCACCGGATGGAATTTGAACGGCGGGCTGGACGCGACAAGCAATTATGGGCGGACTCGACCCCGGCCCGGGTCGCACAGCCCCCGAGGTGGTCGTTGACCAGGCCCATGGCCTGCATGAAGGCATACATTGTCGTCGGGCCGACAAATTTCCAGCCGCGCTTCTTCAGGTCCTTCGAGAGGGCCTCGGACTCCGCCGATGTCGACGGGAGCTGCGCCGACGGCGCCTTTCTCGCGCTGGGCGCGAATCGCCAGACGTAGGCGGCCAGCGAGCCCTCCTCCTTCACAAGCTCCCGCGCCCGCCGGGCGTTGTTGATGACCGCCTCGATCTTTCCCCGGTGCCGCACGATCCCGGCGTCCTTGAGCAGCCTCAGGACATCCCGTTCGGTAAACCGGGCGATTTTCTC
The DNA here is from genome assembly GCA_903891325.1 of uncultured Opitutaceae bacterium. Classification (GTDB taxonomy): domain Bacteria; phylum Verrucomicrobiota; class Verrucomicrobiia; order Opitutales; family Opitutaceae; genus Palsa-1447. The sequence goes on along the minus strand of CAITEC010000020.1, from coordinate 40,468 downwards.
GATATCGAAATTGTGGAACGCGGCGCGAAAGTTTTCCCGCTTTGCAAGGATCGTGCGCCAGCTCAGCCCGGCCTGGAATCCCTCGAGGCTCAGCTTCTCGAAGAGCCGGCGGTCGTCCTGGACCGGGAACCCCCACTCGGTGTCGTGGTACGCGAGCATTTCCGGTGTTCCCAGGCACCAGGAACAGCGCGGGAAGCCGTCGGGACCCTTGGCGGCGCGCATCGGGTCTCCTCAGCGCGACAGGGCCGCGGCGGCATTCACGGCATCCCGCATCGCCCCGACCTTTTGGGCGACTTCCTCGTCCGAGCCGATGTTCGCCGGGTCGCCGAAGCCTTCCAGCCTCTTTTCCAGGTCGGCGGGAAGCGCCCCGCCGTTGTGGGCCCGGAGCCAGCGAAGCTTCTCATACTCCACCACCCCGGCGCGGATCATCTCCCAGCGGATTGAGCTCATCGGGCCCGGATAGACCAGAAAACTGTCGCCCGGGGGCAGGTCGTGCGCCAGCAGAACCGGGCTATAATCGGTATCCTGGAAGGGATCGCGCGGCCAATTCGTGAAGGCCCAGCGCTGCCAGCCGTCATACCCCGATTGGGCCGTGTAGTAGCCAAGCCACACTCCCTCGGCCGGAGGGCTGTCGGTGAAGTTGTTGGGCCGCAGCGGGTCCATGCAGGGATAGAACGTCGTCATGCGGTGCTCCCCGCGACGGCGCTCGATGTCCGCCCGAGACTCCGTAGTGGCCTGGTAAAGTGCGATGGTGTAATCCTTCAGTTCGATATCCGAGAAATTCGCCGCCGGCTCGTTGCCCGCCAGGGCCAGGTGCAGTCCCGGGGCGTTCGCCTGGACCAGCTTGGCCATGGCCCGCACCGCCTCAGGGGAGGGCTCGTCCATCGTGATGCAGGTCCGGTCGAGCCAGCCCTTCGCCTTCAGGTGCCGCACGAAGTCGCGGAGGAAGGGCCGCCAGTAGTCCGCGTACGCCGCCGAGTCCGGTGCGGCGTTGATCGTGCGCTCCGCGCCGGTCGCCCCGTCGGTGTAGGAGTACAGGTAGCTCCAGGTCAGCAGGGAGACGCAGTTGATCTGCTCGTCGATCCCAAAGGACATCGCATACTCCACATACCGGTCGAACGGGGTGTAGTCGAAGCGCCAGGTGCCGTCCGGCTCGCGGATATGCTCGACCATTGAGCGGTAGTCCACGTAGTCGCGGCGGTTCCACGGCCGGTCGGTGATTGTCGTCGTGATGACCTTCTGGCCCGCATCGGCGAGCATCCGCATGTAGGGGCGCATGACGCGGAAGTGATCCTCGCTCCAGGGCGCGACGTCGTGCCAGGCGGCGATCGCCATCGGGTGCTGCCAGATGTCCAGGTGGAAGGCCCAGCGCGCCGGCGGCGGCACCGGCGCGGCCAGCACCTCCAGGCTCAGCGGAAAGCGCTTCTCACCCCCGTCGTCGGCCACCACGGTCAGTTCGCCGGAATACCGCCCCGGGACGGCGTTCCCCGGCACGTCGATTGTCAGCCAGATCGGCCGGTAGGTCCCGGCCTGCATGTCGAGCCGGTCAACGGGGTCGAGAATGTCGCCGGTGTACCGCCCGGCCGCCAGCGTGTTGCGGACAAAGAAGGTGCGCACGGCGCCGGCCGGCAGCTCCGCGCCCCCCGGCCCGCGCAGGGCCGACACGGACGCCCTGAGCTCGTCCCTTTCCCCGTCGCTCCAGATCACGAATTGGCCGCTTGCCCGTTCGCCGCGCCACGCGGTCGCCGACCAGCCCGCGGGCCCGCCGTCCAACGGGACGCTGTTCCCGTCGTACCGCCGGTCCGTGCGGCCCACCGCGCCCTCCAGCGGCAGGGTCAGCGGCCGCGCAAAGGCCTCCACCTGCCAGATCCGGGCACCCTCGTCCGGGGACGAACTGCCCGTCACGGTGACCCGCAGGTACCGAAGCGTCGCCGGATGGGCCAGCGTCAGGACCAGCGGCCCCATCGTCGCCTCGGCCGTGTTGTGACGCAGGTCGGCGAGCGTCGTCCAATCCTTGTTGTAGGTCGAGCCCTCGACCAGGAGCTGGTACACCCGGCGTCCGCCCGAGGGCGGAAACCACAGGCGGACTTCCCCCACCGTGCGCAGCTCCGGCAGCTTGAAATCGATCCAGGCGGGCAGGACCGCGTACGCCCAGTGGTCGGGGGTGCTGTCGTGGCGCCCGCAGTTGGCGAAGAAGGGGTACTGGGTCCCCGTCTGGCCGGAGGCGGTCACCGCCGCGTCGCGCAGGACGTTGCCGTAACCGGGCAGGTTGACCCAGGGGGGGTGCACCTCGTAGTCGGCGTGGCGCACGTCGCCGGGCAGTGAGGACTGGGCAAGGGCGCTGGTCGCCAGGGCGGCCAGGCCGATTGCAAGACGAAGGCGCGCGAGCGGAAGCATGGGCGGCACCATAGCCTCAGGGCGCGGGTTTTCGCCAATCTTTTTCATTCGCCCTCCGCCTCAGATCGAGCCGCGCGTCCTGGCGCTGTCCGGCCCGGGCGACCCAGGTGGCGAGGTCCGCCGCGGTCAGCGCGGCGGCCCCCAGCGCCTCGATCGTCTGCCGCTCGGCCCTGTCGTCGGTGGCCACGATGCAGTCCGCCGGGGATCCGGAGCGGGCGACCAGGCGCTCGATGATGTCGTCGGCCGTCATCCCGGAGGGCGAATAGAGAAGGACGAAGGTCTCGTGGCCGGAGGGCTTCTCGACCACCAGCTCCGCCCCCCGCCCGTCGAACACGACCGACACCCGGATGTGCTCGGCGTCGTGGAGCGCGCCGGCCGCGCGCGCGAGCCTCTCCCTGGCGGCGCCGCGGTCCCGCTTCAGGAGCGCGCGCAGCTCCGGCCACGCGTGCATGATGTTCGACCCGTCGATCAGGAGATGCCGCTCGGGTCCCATGGGCGGCGCACCCCCTAGTCCCCGGCCACGGGCGGGAAGCGGTGGCGGTGGACCGGCACGCCGGCGACCGAGTTGGCCAGGCCGACCAGCTCGTCGATGAGCCGGGTCGGGTCCTCGTTGGAGCGGATCGTGAGGAAGCGCTCGCGCGCCTGCGCGTACGACGCGGGGTCGCCCAGCCAGCGGTCGATGATGGCCGCGAAGTCCGCCGCGTTCTCGATCTTCTCGCAGGCTGCGCCGTTCCGGAAAAACTTCCAGGTGAGCTGCTCCTGGGGCATGATGCCGTCGAAAGCGTTGAAGATGATCGGGCACCGGAAATACTGCGCCTTGGCGCAGGTGGTCGTCCCGCCCCGGGTGACGATCACGTCGCTCGCCTGCATGAGCAGGTGCACGATGTCCGAAAAGGCCTCCAGGTAGCAGTTGAACTCCGGGTGGCTGGCGCGCCAGTGGATGAGCTCGTTGTAGGTTTCCTTGTTGCGCCCGCAGATGACGACGGCCTGGCAGCGGTCCGCATGCCGGACCAGGGCCGGCAGCAGTTCCAGGTGGTTGTTCGCGCCATTGCTCCCGGTCGCAAGGAAGACCGTGAAGAGGTCCGGCCGGAGCCCGAGGCGCCGCTCCCTGAACTCGGCCCGCGCCGGCCCGGGGATCACCTCAAGGTGCTGGCGGGGAAGCATGAGGTTCTCGCGCACAAGCGTCTTCTCCCGGGGCATCCCCTTCTTTACCGCATAATCGCGGGCGGTCGGCGTCCTCGACACGTAGAGATCGACCGTCGGCTCGATCCAGTTTCGCGAGTAGCCCCACCCGCCCGAGAATTCCCCGCAGTACGTGGCGCAGCGGACCTTGTCCTTTCCCAGCTCGGCCACCGCCAGCTGGAAATACCCGCGGTTCAGGCAGTCGTGGACGCTGAAGATCAGGTGCGGACGGTACTCCCGGATGACGTCCAGGTAGTAGCGCCGCCCGAACGTCACGTCGCTGCTGTTCAGGATGCTCAGCATCTCGACCACCGTGTAGAACACCTTGTGCGCCCAGGGCGCCGCCCGCTGGATCCGGTTGTAGAGATTGACGCCGGCCCGGTTGACCACGGAGGACTTCTCGAGCATCTGCTCGATCCGCACGTCCACGTCGTGCCGGTAAAGCTGGAAGCACCACTCCGCAAAGGCCTCGGCCCGGGCATCGTGGCCGCCGCCGGTGCTGGATGTGAGAACGAGGATGCGGATATTCGACACGCGCCCTCAAAAGAGGGTTTCCTCCCGGAAAAAACAAGCCTTACCGTCCGCCGAAGTAGCGGCGGGACGCGGCGCGGACGACGCAGGCGGGGACAAGCCGGGCGAGGAAGGGGGCCGCCCGCGCCTGGAAGAAACCGCCGCTGCGGACAATTCCGCTGCGGTTGCGACGCAGCGCCGCAAGGAGGTCGGCCGCCGCCCGGCCCGGCTCCGGGGACCCGCGGAACATCGCGTCGATCGCCCGCCAGGCACGGTCGACGGAAGCCTCCCCGGGGCCGGCGGCGGCCGGATCGCGCCTGATCGCGTCGTTGAACCCGGTGTTGTAGTCTCCCGGCCGAAAATCGATGACCGCGACCCCGCTTCCCCGCGCCTCCTGGATCAGGCTCTCGCTCAGCGCGGAGAGCCCGGCCTTCGCGGTGTTGTAGCCGGCCATGTAGGGAAGCGGGAACTCCGCGGCCAGCGAGGAGACGTTTACGAGGCAGCCCCGGCCGCGCACCCGCATTTCCCGGTAGGCGGCGTGGGTGAGCCCGAGCGTCGCGACAAGCATCGCCTCGACCTGGGCGCGCCAGACCGCCGCATCGATCGCCGCAAAATCGCCGAAGACCCCGTAGCCCGCATTGTTGATGACCAGGTCAAAGCCCCCCGCCTCCGCCGCCGCGCGCCGGTACGCCGCCTCGGCGCCCGCCGGGTCGGCGAGGTCGAGGAGGACCGGGCTGACCCGGTTGCCGCCGGCCGGGCCGGGTTCGGAAAACCGCGAAAGGTCCCGGGATGTGCCCCACACCCGCACGCCCTCGGCCAGGAGCATCCCTGAAAAGGCCCGCCCCAGCCCCGACGCCGCGCCGGTCACGAAGGCTGTGCGGTGCAGGTCGGAAAGGCGCCGTCTCATGCCTTTTTCAGGACGAGCGAGACATTGGCCCCGCCGAAGCCGCTGCTGTTCTTCACGATCACGTCGGGCCGCCCCTCGACGGTGGCCCGGATGATGTTCAACCCGTCGCATTCCGGGTCGAGATGGGTGATGTGCGCCGATCCGGGGAGAAAGGCCTCCCTGAACGCGAGCGCGCAAAATCCCGTCTCCATCGCCCCGGCCAGCGAGAGGCCGTGCCCGGTCAGCGCCTTTGTGCTGCTGATCGCCGGGCGCGCCCCGGCGTCGCGAAACACCGCGCGCAGCATCCGCGCCTCGGAAATGTCGCCGATTGGCGTCGAGGTGGCGTGCGCGTTGACATAGTCCACCCCGCCGGGGGCGACCCCCGCGCTGCGAAGCGCGCGCTCCGTCGCCAGCCGCAGGCCGGAGCCCTCGGGATGGGAAATGGCCACGTTGTACCCGTCCGACGCCTGGCCCCAGCCGGCCAGCTCGCAGTAGGGCCTGGCGCCCCGGCGGGCGACCTCGTCCTCGCTTTCAAGGACGAGCACGGTCCCGCCGCCCGTGCCCACGAAGCCGTCGCGCCCGGTGTCGAAGGGCCGTGACGCGAGCGCGGGATCGGACTGGAGGGAGAGGGTCCGCATCGCCGCGAAGGGCATGATCGCGTCGTAGTTTCCGTCCTCCGCGCCGACGACGAACATCCGCTTCTGGCGGCCGAGCGAGATATCGTCAAAGGCGTAGCCCAGCGCGTGGGCCGAGGAGGCGCAGGCCGACGAGAACCCGCAGGACGCGCCGCGGATCCGGAAGGCCGCGACCAGGTTGAAGTTCAGGGTGCCGACGATCGACGAGACGATCCCCATCGGCGAGCAGCGGGCGACGCCCACCTTGAGCAGCCGCTCGTGGTGATGGTGGGTGAGGAAGGGCGAACCGCCCGACGCCGCATAGAGTCCGCTGTCGTCGTTGGACACGTCCTTTTCCTCGAGGCGCGCGTCGGCGACCGCCTGGAGGAATGCGCAGTGGGCGAAGAGGCCGTTGGGGGCCATGGAGCGGATATGCTCGCGCTTGATCGTGTAGCGCTCCGGCCAGCTCCAGTCCTCGGGATCGGGCGAGTCCGTCCTGAATTCCTTGATCGTACCGGCAACCTTGCACGGACACTCCGGCTTCTGGAAGGGCGGGTAGAGCTCGATCCCGTGCCTCAGGTCGCGGAGGTTGCGGGCAACGGCGGCGGCGTCGTTGCCGATGCTGGTCACGAAACCCAGGCCGGTGATGAAGACTCTGGCCACCCTTTCCCTCAGCCGTTGATCGCGACGCGCAGCGGGGGGGCGGCAGGCGCGGCAGGATCGTGGGGCAATCCACCGGGCTCGCCGGCAGGCGCGGCCGCCGCGGCCGCGTAGCCGAAGGTCAGCGTGATTTCCTCGGCGATGACCGCCTTTTCCTGGCCGACGCGGATCGAACCCTCAAACGTGGCCAGGGGCATCTTCATGCGCTTGGTCTTGACCGAGAGGGTCAGCAGGTCGCCGGGCCGGCACACGCGGTGGGCGCGGACGCCCTCGCAGCCGGCGAAGAAAATCGTGGACGGGCTGATCACCATCCCCGGCTCGGTCGGGGCTCCCTCGAGGAGAAAGAGCACGGCGAGCTGGCCGATCGCCTCCAGCATGATCGAGGCGGGCATCACCGGGTTGTCCTTGAAGTGCCCCTGAAGAAAGACCTCCTGGCCGGTGATCCGGTACTTTCCGTTGGCTCCCGTGGAGCTGACGGACGCCTCGTTAAGGAAGAGGAAGGGGGGTTGGATCGGCATGACCGCGCAGATCCGCTCGATCGGCACAAACTTGGTCGGCTTGGGGAGGGGAAGGCCCCTTATCTTGCAGTCAATGAATGTCTTAACGTCACCAACTGTCCGAAGATTGCGCAGCTCCTCGTTGTTGATCGTCAATTGGAGCACGTCCTCCACAAGGATGACAATTTCCATCATTGTCAGCGAATCGACGCCCAGGTCCTCGATCAGCCGAAGGTCGTCGTCGGCATCCTTCAGCTTCATCCGCAGGTCGGGCTCCACAAAGCGCTCGATCACCCCGATGACCACGGCGGGAACATGCTCCGGGTTCCCCGTCTTCCGGTACTGGACCGCCGCTTCAAATGTGGATGGCGAGCAACGCTTTAACGATTCACGCAGCCCCGCCTCGTCCTCCGGACCAAAGGGCTTCGCGAGGGAAAAAAAGGGTTTGTTACCTGACGCTGCCGACTGAGATGCTTCTGGCATGCGTCCTTGTGTATGCTCGGCGGCATTTGAAAGTAAATCCATAAGTTGGAGCCTTTCGGGCCGGTCTTGTGTCCACCGTATAATCTGTAACCCTATTTGATCCAAAGATCCCTGATTTGCATTCATTTGTCACCAATTCGGGCCCGCGGCGTCTAAGAAGGCTGAACCCAAACGCATGAACCTGGCATCAACCGGCCTTTCATCCAGGTCGGTGTATCTCATCACCCATGAGTTCTATCCCGTTCGCGGCGGGATAGCGACCTTCACCGAGGAAATAGCCAAGGCCAGCGCGGGCCTGGGCTATGACGTCGAGGTTTGGGCCCAATCGGCCCCCCCCGAGGTGGAGAAGGACTGGCCGTTTCGGCTGCGCCGCCTCCCGCTCAAGGGCACGCACGACCTGCTCTGCCAGCTGCGGCTGGCCCGGCAGCTGATCGCCGCCCGCCGCGAGCTCCGCCACGCGACCGTCTACCTGCCCGAGCCCGGACCGATGCTCGCGATGATGCTCCTGCAATTCTTCGACACATTCCGCCCGAACCGGCTTGTCCTCACCTTCCACGGTTCCGAAATCCTCAAGTTTTCGCGCAGTCCCCTGCGCCGCTGGCTGGTCCGCCGGCTGATCCGGCGCGCATCCCGCGTCAGCACGCTCAGCAACTACACCCAGGACCTGCTGCTCGAGAATTTCCCGGAGGCAGCCGACAAGATTTTCCTGACGCCCGGGGCGCTGCGCTCCGATTTCATCGTCGTCCCCCAGCGCCCGTCGCCCTCGCTCACCGACGACACCGGGGAGCGGGTGGGCGGCAACGAGCGCCCGCGGGGCCCGGGCGGCGCGGGCGCCCGCAAGATCATCGTGCTGACGGTGGCCCGCCTCCACCCGCGGAAGGGGGCAGCTCGCCTCCCTCCAGGCGCTGCAGATGCTGCCCGCCCCCGTCCGGGCCCGGCTCGAGTACTGGATAGTCGGCGGCCAGAGCAAGGAGGGGTACGAGCAGAGGCTGCGCGCGGCCGCCGCGGACTGCCCCGACCTGACGGTGCGCTTTTTCGGCAACCTGCCCGACGACGAGCTCTCCGAGGTCTACGACCGCGCGGATATCTTCGCCATGACGAGCGTGCCGAACCGGGACAGCGTCGAGGGCTTCGGGCTCGTGTACCTGGAGGCGGCCGCCCACTCGCTGCCCGTCGTCGCCCACGACGTGGGGGGTGTCTCCGAGGCGGTCCGCGACGGGATAACCGGACTGCTCGTGCCCCCGGACCGCCCCGCCCAGCTGGCCGCCGCCTTTGAGAAGCTGATCCACGACGAGGACCTGCGCCGGACGCTCGGGGCCGAGGGCAGGAAATGGGCGGTCCTGAACTGCTGGAAGGAATCGGCCGACGCCCTCTTCCGCAGCGTGGAGCCGGCCCGATGATCGTCTCCCGCTCGCAGGTGACCGTCCGCTATGCGGAAACCGACATGATGGGCGTGGTCTACCACGCAAACTTCCTGCCCTGGTTCGAGATCGGCCGCACCACCCTCCTCAAGGAGATCGGCGTGTCCTACCGGCAGCTCGAGGCCGAGGGCTTCCGCCTGCCCGTCCTGGAGATGGCGGCCCGCTACCTGCGCCCGGCGAGATACGACGACGTGCTGACCATCGTCACGACACTGCGGGAGAGGCCCCTTCTGCGCATCCGACTTGAGTATGAGGTCCTCCGCGACGCCGAGCTTCTCGCGACGGGCTCCACGGTGCACGCCTTTGTGGACCCGGAGGGCCGCCCGCTGCGCCCGCCGGCATGGGTGGCCGCGCGCTTCGCGGAGCGCTTTGCCGAATAGTCAGCGCGCCCGCGCGAAGGCGGCCGCCTCGCGCCGCCAGATCCGGATCACATGCGCGGCAATTTCGCGCACCGACCGCCCGTCGGTCATGACAAGGGTGCCCGCCGACCGGTAGATCGGCTCGCGCTCGGCGAAGAGGCTCCTGACCCGCGCCGCCGGATCGGCGACATTCAGGAGCGGGCGGGTGTCCTGCCGGCCCGTGCGCGCGAGGATCGTCTCGATCGACGCGTGAAGGCAGACGACAACGCCCCGATTGCGCAGTTCCGCGGCCATGCCCGGCTGGACGACCAGCCCGCCGCCGCAGACGACGACTGTGCGGGACGGGGGGTGCCCCCCGTCCACGAAGTCCCGCTCCATCCGGCGGAACTCCGGCTCGCCCTCCGCGGCGAAGATCTGCGCGATCGTGCGACCGGCCTTCCGCTCGATCACCCCGTCGCTGTCCACGCACTCGAAGCCAAGCCTCTGCGCGGCGGCCCGGCCCACCGTCGACTTGCCGGTGCCCATGAACCCGACCAGGTAGATGTTTACATCCTCCGCCTTCAGTGGGAAATCACGGCGTGGCAGCCGCCGGGGCGGCCGCCGCGGGGGCGCCCGGCTTGATATCGAGCAGCTCGACGTCGAAAATCAGCGCCGCTCCGGGCGGGATCTCCCGGTTGCCCTGGTCGCCGTACGCGAGGGTGGCGGGAATGAAGAGGCGGATCCTGCCGCCGCGGTTGATCTTCTGGATCCCCTCCGTCCAGCCGGGGATCACCTGGTCGAGCTGGAACTCGGCGGGCTGGCCGTGCTTTGTCGAGCTGTCGAAGACCTTCATGTCCAGGAAATACCCCGTGTAGTTGACCTTCACCACCTGGCTGCTTGTCGGGTACGGGCCGTCGCCCGGCTGGACGATCCAGTAGCAAAGCCCGCTCGGGAGGACAGTGACCTTCCCGGAGGACTTGAGCTTCGCAAAGAACTGGTCGGAAAGCGCAATATTCTGCGCCCGGAGCTGCTGGATGAAGGCGGAGCGCTTCTTGTCCATGTAGGCCGTGAGCTGGGGAATGGCCGACTTCAGGTCGTAGGGGGACTCCTGCCCGGCCAGGGCTGCGTTGAAGCCCTTCTCGAAGGCGGCGATCTCCGCCTCGTTGAATCCCAGTTCAATCACGCCGGACTGCTTGGCCATCGTCCAGCCGACCTCCTCGGACAACTGCGTCGCCGTGAGCGACGAGCCGGGCGCCGCGGCGGCCGGAGATCCGGCTGCCGGCTGCTGGCCGGGAACGTTAAACTTGATATCCTGGGCCCTTGCCGCGCCGGCAAGGCCGAGCGACACCAGGGTGGCCAAAAGGAGGACGGGGGATGTTTTCATCGGAGGGGCGATTCCATGGGACGGGGGGCCCGGTTGGCAACCCTTGAGTGGAAATTCAGGCTTCTCTCACCGCCGCACATTTGCTTGGTTGTACGGTCCGCCATCCCGGGATCAGGCCTCCCCGGCGCGGTTTTCCATGCAAGAAATGAACCAAGACCAATTTTGGACCAGCCAGGACGGGCAGATCCTCAACATCAGGAACAAGGACGAGCGGACGGTCTCCCTGACCCTCGCGTTCTGGCCCCGCGACCCCGCCGAGTTCGAATTCTTCAAGGCGCGCGTCGCCGACTTCAAGTTCAGCGAGCGCAGCTCCCTGGCCAGGATCGGGATCGAGATGCTGCTCCAGGGCCACCCCGTCATCGACGGCCACCGGGTGACGCTTGAGGCCGAGGCCTTCATCTACGACACGAGCTTCCCGAACGCGCCCTACTGGAAGAAGCTGCTGCGGCCGGGTATCCCGGTCGGCCGCCTTTTCTTCGCCCCGGCCACCGCGAAGCTCTCCGCGGAGGAAATCTGGGCGGCGATCAAGGCGAACGAGCTCAAGCTGCCCGACACGATCAGCATCGACCGCTTCGGCCACGTCTACCTGACGCCCCACCAGGTGAGCTACACGCTCAACCCCAAGCTGCAGCGGATCAACTTTGAGCGGATCGCCAGCGGCGGCGACGGCCGCGCCTTCCTCGACAAGGTCCAGATCCGCCACGGCAGCTCCCCCCTGACGATCCCCCCGCACTCGGGAATCCTCACCAGCTGCTCGATGTACCTGAAGGAGCACTTCGTGGTCCTGAACCAGGGCGAGGGCAACTTCGGCATCCACACGAGCGCCCTGCTGCTCGACCCGATCAAGACCTTCGGGACCAACGTGATGCTCGAGATCTACAACACGGGCGACCAGCCCGTCGTCAACCCGCTGGTTTCCGTCGAGATCTTCCGGGCGCCCGCCTTCACCGATCCGGAGTTCAAGACCCTCACCCGGCGGCGCCAGCGCCTGCTCGGCACGGCCAAGGACATCTTCAAGTGCATGGACGAGACGACGCCCCGCGACAATGGCGAGGCCCGGCCAAAGACGCAGGTCTCCGTTCGCGGCCAGAGCGCGACGATGGAGAACCGCTCGATCTTCATAAAGGCCGGCGAGGAACTCAGGAAGGTCGTCGGCGATAACGCCGGGGCCTGCGGGTACCGGACGATGATCCAGGCCCTCGACGCGGCCCCCGAGGACGCCGACACCCTCCTCGTGGACTTTTTTCCCGACCTGCTCGAGCACGTGGAGCTGATCACGCGGATCGCCGACCTTAAGATCAGGAGGATTGTCTTCCGCAAGGCCTCGCGCACCCACGGCTACTTCCTCTCCAGCAACGCGCACGCGCGCCTTGACACGTTCGACGCGATCGGGATCCAGACGTACTGGTACGACGAGGTCACCCGCGACATCTACCTGCACGTGTACAAGAAGGAGCACGGGTTCTTTGTGCGCGAGGAGGTCGCCCGGAAGTTCCAGGAGACGACGCTCCTCGCCTTTTACGGGTCGGCGGTCGGGCTGGACCAGGCCGACACCGACCGGATCTCCGGGCTGGTCGAGAAGCTGGCCTCCTTCATCGGGCCCAACGTCGGCGTCCTGACCGGCGGCGGCGGCGGGGTGATGCGCCTGGCGACCGACCAGGCCCGAAGCAAGGGCGCCCTCACCGGGGCCTGCTTCCTCGAGCTCGAGGCGCAGCCCCCCGAGCTCGGCGTGGACTTCTTCAACACCTTCCAGGAGTCCTCCCGGCACTTCCGGCAAAAGTGGTTCGAGGCGGCCGACTTCTGCATTTTCAATGTCGGGGGCGTCGGGACCCTCGAGGAGATCGGCATCGAGATGTGCAACCTGAAGCTGGGGATCCGGCCCCGGGTCCCCTTCGTCTTCTTCAACGCGAAGTTCTGGACGGACCTGCGCGCGCAGATCACCCACATGATCGCGACCGGCCGCGCGCCGGCGTGGATTGGCGACTACATCCTGTTCACGGACGACCCGGACGAAGTCCTGGCCTTCTACCGCAGGAAGCTCCAGGTCCTGTGACCGCGCTGCCCCATTCCGTACTGGTGGTCGGCGGCGGCGGCCGCGAGCACGCCCTGGTCCGCGCGATCGCCGGCTCCCCCTCCCGGCCCCGCGTCATCTGCGCGCCGGGCAACGCCGGGATCGCTGCCGAGGCAACCTGCTTCCCGGTCCCGGCCGACGACCTCCCCGGGATCGTCGCCCTGGCCCTCCGCGAGAAGGCGGACTTCGTGGTGGTCGGCCCCGACCTGCCGCTGGCCCTGGGCATGGTGGACGCGCTCGCCGCCGCTGGGATCCCCGCCTACGGGCCAAAGGCCGACGGCGCCCGCCTCGAGGCCTCCAAGATCTTCACGAAGAACCTGCTGCTCAAGTACGGCATCCCGACGGCCGCCGCAGCCGTGTTTGACGACGCGGACGCCGCCGCCGCATGGCTCCGCGGCCGGTCCGCCCCCGTCGTCGTCAAGGCCGACGGGCTCGCCGCCGGCAAGGGGGTCGTCGTCGCCGCCACCATCGCGGAGGCGGAGGCGGCCGTTCGCTCGCTCCTCGCCCTGGCCCCGCTCTCCCCAGCCCTGGGCGGCCGGCCCAATGTGCTCATCGAGGAATGCCTCACCGGGCCCGAGGCGTCGGTCTTCGTCGTGGTCTCGGGTCGCGACTGGGTGCTCCTCCCGACCGCCCAGGACCACAAGCGTATCGGTGATGGGGATACAGGACCGAACACCGGCGGCATGGGCGCCTGCTCCCCGGCCCCCGCCGTCCCGCCCGCCCTGCTGCTCCGGATCGAGGAATCGATCGTCCGCCCCTCGGTCGAGGCGATCGCCGCGGAGGGGATCGACTTCCGCGGAACCCTCTTCATCGGGCTGATGCTCACGCCCGGCGGCCCCAAGGTCCTGGAGTTCAACACCCGTTTCGGCGACCCGGAGACCCAGGCCGTCCTGCCGCGCCTGCTTTCCGACACCCTCGCCCTCCTCTGGGCCGCGGCCCGCGGGACCCTGGCCGGGTTCCGCGTCGAGGTCGCGCCCGAGCCCTCCATCTGCGTGGTCGTCGCGGCCCGCGGCTATCCCGGACCCTTCGCCAAGGGGGAGCGGATCGTGCTTCCGGCCTCCGGCGACCTGCCCCCGTCGACGACCCTTGTCCACGCAGGCACCGCGCGCGCGGCCTCCGGGCAACTGGTCTCCGCCGGGGGGCGCCTCCTGGGCGTCGTCGCCCTCGCCCCGACCCCCGCGGAGGCGGCGGACCGGGCCTATGCGGTGTGCAAGCGGATTGATTTTGCCGGAAAATACTACCGCGGGGACATCGGCGGTCCCCGCAAGCCGGCGGGAGGCCGGCCCGCATGATCCGCCTGCTGTTCGCCCTGCTGGTCGCCCTTGCCCCCGCGCTCGCCGCGGCGGCGCCCCTTGAGGCGGACCTCGGGGAGGGCCTGCACTATTGGAGGGCCCACGAGATTCCCGCGGAGCTGCCCGGCCCGGCCTTCGCGAGCGGCAAGCCCTGCATCCTGGACATCCGCTTCGCCCATGCCTCGGGCGGCGCCGGGCCCGTCCTCCTTGCCTGGCTCCGGCTCCACGCCGCGCCCCGCGCCCCGGTCTTCCTCCTGGCCAACGCCCAGACCGACCCGGAACTGCTCGCGCCCCTGGACTCGCCCGACGCGGTGAACGGCCTGGTGATCCTCGGCCCGGCGGCGCCGCGTTTCTCGCCGGACATCGCACTGGGCATCACGCGGGCCGAGGACCGCCGGGCCTACAACGCGGCGGAAAAAGGCGCCTCCCTGGAGTCGCTCATCGTGGAGAAGGTGGAAAAGGAGCGTTTCGACGAGGAGCGGCTCGCCAAGGAGCACCTCTCCGACAGCGCGGTCGGCGAGGCGGAGGACGCCGCCAAGCCGGAAGCCGGCACGGCCCCCAAGCCCCCGCCCCAGCTCATCGACTCGGTCCTCCAGCGGGCCGTCCAGCTCCACCGCTCGCTCCTGGCCCTCAGGCGCCTTTAGCCGGCCTCAGCGAGGCCGGCTACAAACCTGCGTCGCGCTCACGCGCGGCTGACTCCCCCGCCTGCGCCCCCCCGCCTGCGCCCCCCCTCAAAGGCGCCACAGAATTGCCGGATAGGTCTCCGAAGCGGCCTTAGCGTAGCTCATTGGCCGTCTCTTGCAGCCCTCCCATGAGGCAGGGCTGCGGTACGACGGCCAGATTGGGCATTGCGTAGCTCCGGCCGCGCAGGAGACCTATCCGGCAATTCTGTGGTCCGCACCCAGCGCAGTTCAGACTTTGCGTTTGGCCGAATTTCGTATCCCCTTGGCGATCGCATGCCCGCGCGCGGATCAGTCCTCGTAGTTTGCACCGGCAACACCTGCCGCAGCCCGATGGCTGCGGCCCTGCTCCGGCACGCGCTCGACGCCCAGCCCGAGCCCCTCCGCTCCCTTGAGGTGGTGACCGCCGGAATGGTGGCCCGCACCGGGGAACCGGCCAACGACAACGCGGTGTTCACCATGAAGAAGGCCGGGATCGACATCTCCGGCCACGTCAGCCGACCCCTCACGCAGGCGATGATCGACCGGGCCCTGGTGGTCCTGTGCATGACCGAGTCGCACCGCTCCACGATCGCGGCCACCGCCAATCCACTGCCCCCGAACCTCTGGCTCTTCCGGGAATTCATGCCGGCGGGCGTCGAGCGCGAGATTCCCGACCCGTACGGCGGACCGCTCCGCGCCTACACCGCCTGCCGCGACGAGATGGTCGAGGCCCTTCCCTCCCTGATTGCCGCACTGAAGGGCCTGCCCCGCTGACAGGCCCCCGTCCCCTTTTCCCATGCTCAACGCCACACCCCTCAAGGACCTCGACCCGGAGCTGCACGCCGCCATCGCCTCCGAGCTCGGCCGCCAGCAGAGCCACATCGAGCTCATCGCCTCTGAGAACTTCACCTATCCGGCCGTCCTCGAGGCCCAGGGCAGCGTGCTCACCAACAAGTCCGCCGAGGGCTACCCGGGCCGCCGCTACTACGGCGGCTGCCAGTTCGTGGACATCGCGGAGCAGATCGCGATCGACCGGGCGAAAAAACTCTTCGGGGCGGATCACGCCAACGTCCAGCCGCACTCCGGCTCTCAGGCCAACATGGCGGTGTATTTCTCGGTGCTGAAGCCCGGCGACAAGATCCTCACCATGAGCCTGGAGCACGGCGGCCACCTGACCCACGGCTTCCCGAAGAACTTCTCCGGGATGCTCTACCAGGTCGTCTCCTACGGCGTGCGCCCGGACAACCACCTGATCGACTACGACGCGCTCCGCGAGACCGCGATCCGGGAGAAGCCGCGGATGATCACGGTGGGCGCCAGCGCCTACTCGCGCGTGATCGACTTCGAGCGCATGGGCGAGATCGCGCGGGCCTGCGGGGCCTACCTCTTCGCCGACATCGCCCACATCGCCGGGCTGGTGGCCGCCGGGCTCCACCCCTCGCCCGTGCCCCACGCCGACTTTGTCACCTCCACCACGCACAAGACGCTGCGCGGGCCCCGGGGCGGCCTCATCCTCTGCCGCGCCGAGCACGCCAAGGCGATCGACTCGACCGTGCTCCCGGGCATCCAGGGCGGGCCGCTCATGCACGTGATCGCCGCCAAGGCGGTCTGCTTCGGCGAGTGCCTGAAGCCGGAGTTCAAGGCCTACGCCTCCCAGATCCTCGCCAACGCGAAGGCGCTGGCCGCGGCGATGACCGCGCGCGGCTACACGATCATCTCCGGGGGGACCGACAACCACCTGATGCTCGTCGACCTCCGGGCGAACTTTCCCGAGCTCACCGGCAAGAAGGCGCAGGAAATGCTCGACCTGGCCAACATCACCTCGAACAAGAACACGGTCCCCTTCGAGACCCGCTCGCCCTTCCAGGGCTCGGGGCTTCGCCTCGGCACGCCGGCGGTCACGACCCGCGGCCTCCTGGAGAAGGACATGGAGGAGATCGCCGGCTGCATCGACATCGTGCTCAAGGCGGTGGGCACGCCGGGCGAGGCGGCGGGCCTCGCCGCCGCCAAGGCGCGGGCCGAGGCCCTGATGGCGCGTTTTCCGCTTCCCTACCACCTCTGAGAAAATGACCACCTCCCCGGCTTCAACCGCGGCGCCGCGCCGCCACCCGCTCGGCGTCATCTTCCTGACGGTCGTCATCGACCTGCTGGGATTCACGATCATTTTCCCCCTGTTTCCGGGAATCCTCGACTACTACCTGCGTGTCGACGGCACGGGCGGGGGCCTGGGCTGGCTCCTGGGCCGGATCGACGCATTCGCCGCGCTGGCCGGCTCGCACGGCAACTACCGGGTCGTGCTTTTCGGCGGCATCCTCGGCTCCCTCTACGCCTTCCTCCAGTTCCTCTTCTCGCCGATCTGGGGCGCCCTATCCGACCGGATCGGCCGGCGCCGGGTGCTCCTGATAACCGTCGCCGGGACGGCGCTCAGCTACCTCCTCTGGTTTTTCAGCGGCTCCTTTCTCCTGTTTGTCGGGGCCCGCCTGATCGGGGGGGCCTTCGCCGGGAACATCTCGGTGGCAACGGCGGCGGTGGCGGACGTGACCACCCGCGAGAACCGTTCAAAGGGGATGGGGATCATCGGGATCGCCTTCGGCATCGGGTTCCTCTTCGGTCCGGCCCTGGGCAGCATCGCGGCAAATCACGACCTGAGCGCCGTCCACCCGCGGCTCGCGTCGCTCGGGGTCAACCCCTTCTCCATGGCAGCGGTGATCTCCCTGGCATTCAGCGTAGTGAACCTCGTCTGGATCTGGTCCCGCTTCAAGGAGACGATCGACCCGGAGCACCGGGAGGCGGCGGCGATCACGCGGGTGCGCCATCCACTGCACGAGCTGATCGCCGCGGAGAAGGGCCCGGCGCGGCGGACCAACTGGCTGTGGTTCATCTACACCCTGGCCTTCAGCGGCATGGAATTCACCCTCCCGTTCCTCGCGGCCGAGCGCTTCCACTACACGCCGGCTACGATGTACAAGATCTTCGTCTTCCTGGGAATTGTCCTCATGGTCACCCAGGGGGGGATCGTGCGCCGCGCGGCGCCCCGCGTGGGCGAAAAGCGGCTGCTGCTTTCGGGCCTGGTCTTCGTCCTGGCCGGGATCGCAACCGTGGGACTCTCGCGCTCATTCACCGGGCTTTACTGCGGGCTGGCGGGAATCGGACTGGGCTCCGGTCTGGTGAACCCGACCGCCTCCGCGCTGGTCTCCCTTTACAGCCGCACCGACCAGCAGGGCCGTTTTCTCGGCGTGTTCCGGTCGCTCGGCGCACTGGCGCGCGGCGTCGGGCCGCTCGCCGCCTGCCTGGTCTACTGGCTGTTTGGGTCGACGGCGGCGTACATGCTGGCGGCCGCGGTCTTGATTGCGCCCTGGGGCATGGCCCTCCCGCTTCCCAAACCGGTGAAATGAGCCCGTTTCCGGCCCCCGCACTCCGCCTCTCCCTTCTCGCCCTCCTCCTCACCGGTTGCTTTTCCTTCCGGAGGGAAGCGCAGCGCCCGGGCGGCACGGACCTGGGCTCCCACGAGGTCGTGCTGCCGGCCCTGCTCGTGGACAACACGCTGATCGTCGAGGCCAAATGGGACCGCTTCGGCCCCTATCACTTCCTCCTGGACACCGGCTCGGCCGACACGCTGGTCACCCGCGAGCTTGCGGATCGCTACGGAAATGCCGGCGCCCTGCCTCCCGGCGCCCCCGAGGTCCAGCTCCAGTCCTCGGACGGGCGCACGACCGTCCTTCCGCCGGCGGTCCTGGAACGCATTGAACTGGGCCGCGCCCGGTTTCGGAACGTGCCGGTCCTCGTCTACGACTGCTCCGCGCTCTCCGGGCAGTACGGCGTTAAGATCGACGGGGTCCTGGGCTTCCCGCTCTTCCGCAAGACCGTGCTCACCCTGGACTATCCCCGCCGCCGCGTGATCCTGCGGCGCCCCGACCCGGAGGGAAAACCGGCCCCGGGGGCCTCCCTCTCCTTCAACAACTCGAGCAAGACCCCGCTTGTGCCGATCAGGATCGCCGACCGGACCTTCATCGCGCTGGTCGACTCCGGGAGCGACCAGACCCTGAGCATAAATCCGGTCGGCCTCAGTCTGCGCTTTGCCTCGGGGCCCACGGAGGGAAGGACGGTCGGGACCCTCGCCGGCGACCGGATCGAGGCGGTCGGCCGGCTTGCGGACACATTGGTCATCGGCGATACCGCGGTGCCCCGGCCCACCGTCGAGGTGATCGACGAGCTCTCCTCGCTGGGCGGCGGCATCCTCCGGTATTTCACGATAACCTTCGACCAGGAGGACGACCGGGTGACCTTCCAGCGCGACACGGCCGAGCCGATCGTCCTTCCCGCGGAGCGGATCACCGGCCTGAGCTTCAGCAAGAGCGCGCCGTATTGGCGCGTGGTCGGCGTTGTGCCCGGGTCACCGGCCGACGCCGCCGAGGTTGAGCCCGGGGACCTCGTCACGAGGATCGACGGCGAACCGGTCTCCCGCTGGGACGTGGGGGCGCTTCGAGCGGCTGAACCGGGAAGCGGCGAGCATTGTCTTCACCTTCCTGAACGGCGCCACGGAGACCAGCAAGCGCCTCAAGGTCGTCGACCAGGTGCCCTGAATGGGTCAGACGCCGCGCCGCAGGAGAAACGCCGCGGCGCCGTCGTGCCCGGTCACCCAGGGAAGCGAAAGGGCCTTGGACTCGAGGGCGAAGCGGCCCGCTGAATTCTTCAGGAAGGCGGTGATCACGCCCTGGTTCTCGTCGGTGTCGATGCTGCAGGTCGAGTAGACCAGCCGGCCGCCCGGCGCGACCAGCCGGGAGCACGCCTCCAGCAGCGCGAGCTGCTGGCGCGAATGCTTCCGAAAGTCCCCCTCCTGGAGCCGCCACTTCACGTCGGCCCGGTGGCGCATGACCCCGGTGTTCGAGCAGGGGACGTCCACCAGCACGGCCGGATAGGATTCCGGCAGCCCCCGGGCCTTGAGATGCGCGGCGGCGCCGGCGGTCGCGTCGCCCTCGACCAGGGCGGTGTCCACCCCGGTAACGGTGGCCAGATTCTCCCGCAGCCGGGCGATCCGCTCGCCGGGAAGGTCCATTGCCACGAGAAGCCCCTTGCCCGGGCCGCCGGCCAGCCGGTCGGCGATCAGGAGCGACTTGCCGCCGGGCGCGGCGCACACGTCCAAAACCGATTCGCCCGGAAGTGGCGCCAGGAGGTCGACCGGGAGCCGGGTGACCGGGTCCTGGAGGTACACCCGGCCGTCCTTCAGCCGGGGCTCGATCTCCGCCCAGTGGCCCGCGGCGACCTCGAAGAATCCGGCCCAAGGGGTCGGCTTGAGGTAGGCCGCGACCTCCGGCTCCACCCCGGCAGGGCCGGGCCTCACCCGCGCGTAGATGACCGCTGGCCTCTGATTCCACTCCAGGAGGGCGCGCGTCCCTGCGGCGCCGTGCTGGGCGAGCCACCGGCGCACGAGCCAGTCCGGGTGTGAAAAATAGGCCGCGAGTTCCTCAGCGGAGGCGATCCGCGGGGGCGCCGCCTGGGCGTTCAGGGCCTGGGAAAGCCGGCGCAGGACCGCATTGACGAGGCGCGCCTCCGGCTCGCTGGCCAGCGCCCGGGCCTGCGCGACGGCGTGGTGGACGATCTGCGGGATGGCCCCGGCCGGGCCCGCGTCAAGAAGTTCATACCCGGCGACAAAGAGGACTGCGCGGGTAATAAAGCGCGGCGGATGCGCGAAAAGGGGCCGCAGCGCGGCCTCGAGCCGGCCCGCGTTCCGGACAACCCCCATTACAAGGTGTTGGCAGCGGGCACGTTCGACGCCGGAGAGCGCCGATGGGAGCGCCTCAAGCAGCCGGTCGATCCGCTCGCGCTCCGCCAGCCAGCGTGCGATCAGCCTTGCGGCCTCGATCCACGCCGTCGGGGGCCCGACGAGACACGGTTTGACAATGCTTGCCATTGTTCGTTTTACTCTCCGGTTCACGCCCCTTTACACGCAACCATGAATTCCGCCGCTGTTTCCTCGCTCATAGCGAAAAATCCGTTGGTCAAGACTGCCAAGGCCAAACTTGAGTCCATGGAGCCGGGCTCCTATGTCATCCACCGGAGCTGGGGCTTCGGGCGGATCAAGAGCTACGACGAGGGCGCGCAACGCCTTACGATCGACTTCAAGGACAAGCAATCCCACGGGATGGATCCGGCCTTCTGCGTCACCACGATGGAGGTCCTTCCCGAGAAGCACCTGCTCGTCCGCAAGGAGACGGAGCCGACCGTGATCGCGAAGCTGATCGCCGAGGACCCCGCCGAGCTGATCGTCCAGGCCCTCCTGGGCTACCCCAACAACGCCACGACCGGGATCGACCTTGAGCTGACGCTCGCCCAGGTTGTCGGTGAGGAAAAATTCAAGAAGTGGTGGGCGAACGCCAAGAAGGCCATCGCCAAGGATCCCCGGGTTTCTACCCCCGAGAAGAAGACCGAGTGCTTCATCCTGCGCGAGATCCCGATTTCCGCCGAGGATGAGATCCTCGAGCAGTTCACCAGCACCCGTTCCGCCCGCCGCCGCATCCTGCTGGCCGAGGAGCTCGTCTCCAACGCCGGCCGCCAGGACACGAAGGCCGACCTGAGCGCCGTCCTCAAGGCGCTCACCGACGCGGTCCGTGACAGCAACCAGATCGACAATGCGGAGCGCCTCTACGGGGCCGCCGTCCGCGACGACCTCGCCAAGCTGGCGGGCGTGGATGCGGCCACCCTCGAGCCCAGCCAGGCCAGCCTCGTCTCCGTGACGCGCGACCTGCCCGCGATCGCCGAGAAGATCCCCGTCCAGTTCCAGGGCCGCTTCCTGGAGCTGATCAAGTCGACCCACCCGATCGAGTGCCGGGACATCGTCTTCAGCCTGCTGAAGGTCTCCCAGGGCAAGTTCACGACCGAGTGCATCAATTTCCTGGTCGAGAACGGCCATTCCAACGACCTGGCCGCCACGCTCAAGCGCTGGCAGACCGAGCAGAACCTCCGGGCGCCGGTCCTCCTCTGGATCGTGAAGAACCGCCACGCGAAGAAGTTCGCCAAGCTGCTCAACGACCTGATCACGCCCCGGCTGCTCAGCGCCATCTTCTTTGGCATCGACTACGAGGCGCTCCAGGCGGCCAACGCCCGCCGGATCCCCCTGGCCGACATCCTCAGCGAGGACACCGACCTGATCGCCGACCTGCTGTCGACCGCGGACCCGGAGACGGCCCGCGACCTGGCCAACACGCTGCTCCTCAACCAGGGTTTCGAGGAACTGACCAAGAAGTCGCTCCTGGCCCGCTTCATCAAGATTTTCCCGAACATCCAGTCGCTGGTCGCCAACGACATCGAGGGCCGGGACACGCAGCTCCTGGTCTCCCGCGCGAGCTACGACCGCCGCCGCGAGGAGTACGAGACGATCGTCTCCAAGAAGATCCCCGAGAATTCCCGCGCGATCGCCGCGGCCCGGGAACACGGCGACCTCCGGGAAAACTCCGAGTACAAGATGGCCAAGCAGGACCAGCAGATCCTCATGGCGCACAAGACCCAGCTCGAGCGCGACCTCGCGCGGGCGCGCGTCACCGACTTCAAGGACGCCCCGGTCGACCAGGTCGGCGTGGGCAGCATCGTCCAGGTCAGCGACCAGGCCGGCGCGGTCACCCGCTACTCGATCCTGGGAGCCTGGGATAGCGATCCGGACAACCACATCATCTCCTACCAGACCCCGCTGGGCACCGCCCTTCTCTCCAAGAAGGTCGGCGACACCGTCAAGGTGAAGACCGGCGCGGCCGAGGACGCCTACACGATCGTCAGCATCGATCGCACGGCGGCGCAGGTGTGACGCGCGGCTGATCGCGCCCCGCGTCCGCGATGGAGAATTTCCTCAAGGGGATTGTCGCGGGCTTCATCGTGGCGGTGCCCTTGGGGCCCGTCGCCGTCCTCTGCTTCCAGCGGGTGCTCACCGGCAGCTTCCTGGTCGGCATCGCGACCGTCCTTGGGGCCGCCGCGGCCGACGCGTTCTACGGCCTGCTCGCCGCCCTGGGCCTGGCGGCGATCACCGAGCTTCTCCGGGTCCACCACCGTATATTTCATGTCCTCGGCGGCCTTCTGATCATCGGCCTGGGGATCGTCATCCTCCGCGCGCACAACTCGCCCGGCAGGAACGGATCCCCGGCGCGCACCGGGCTGGCGCGCGCCTTCCTGTCGACAATGGGCCTCATGCTCGCCAATCCCACCGTCATCGTGTCCCTGGTCGCCGTCCTTGCCGCGCTGGGCGCCCACCCCGGGCAGATGTCCCTGGAGGCGGTGTGGATCGCCGGCGGGGTCTTGATCGGGTCGGCGTCCTGGTGGTTCGTCTACCGCCTGATCGCCCTGCGGATCGGGCCCACTCCTCGGGAGGAAACCCTGCGCTCGATCGACCGGGTCTCCGGGAGCCTCATCTGCGCGTTCGGGGCGTGGGAGCTTTTTTCCGCGCTCGTCCTCCGCCGCTGACCGGCGGGGCGCCCGTCATCGACCTTGATCCCCCGGTCCTAAGCGTCCATCTGTAACCCTAGCCCGTGAACGCCTCCTGGGAGATTCTCAAGACCCTGTCGGACCCCACCCGGTTGCGCCTGCTCGCGCTGGTGATGCGCGAGGAGCTGTCCGTGGCCGAGCTCCAGGAGATCCTCGGGATGGGCCAGTCCCGGATTTCCTCCCAGCTCGCGGTCCTGCGCCAGGCGGGCCTGGTCTCCGACCGCCGGGAGGGCAAGAAGGCGTTCTACTCGCTTCGCCAGGAGATTCCCCCGCGGCAGCTGGCGCTCCTCAACGCGGCCGCCGACTCGGTGTCCGAGTCCGGCGTCCTCGCCACGGACCGCGGGAACCTGGACCGGATCATCGAGAAGCGCCGCCGCGAGTCCGAGCAGTACTTCAACCTCATCGCCGGGCGGCTCGGCCGCAACTACTGTCCCGGGCGCTCCTGGGAGGCGATCGGCCACCTCGCGTTGCACCTGACGCCGGCCATCACGATCGCCGACCTGGGCGCGGGCGAGGGACTGGTCTCGCAGCTCCTTGCCCGCCGCGCGAAGCAGGTCTGGTGCATCGACAATTCCCCGAGGATGGTCGAGGTGGGCACCGCGCTTGCCGTGAAGAACGGCCTGGCGAACCTCGCCTACAAGCTGGGCGACATCGAGAAGGTTCCCCTGCCCGACAAGTCGGTCGACCTGGCGATCCTGAGCCAGGCGCTCCACCATGCGATCCACCCCCAGGCGGCCGCCAACGAGGCGTTCCGGATCCTCAGGCCCGGCGGCCAGGTCCTGATCCTGGACCTCGCCGAGCACGGGTTCGAGCGGGCGCGCCTGCTCTATGCCGATGTCTGGCTCGGCTTCAAGGAGGGCGTCCTGCACGGGTTTCTGGAGAAGGCCGGGTTCAACCACGTCGAGGTCGCCCCCGTGGCCCGGGAGTCGACCGAGCCCTTCTTCGAGACCCTGCTGGCCAGTGGCGTCAGGCCGCGCAAGTAGGCCCGCTCACTCGACGTCCACCCGCGAGCGGTGGAAGGCGTCGCACTTCAGGTAGATTTCCCGCGGGGAGGTCATCGACAGCGCCTCGGCGGCGAGCGCGCGCGCGTCCCCGATCTTCATCGCCCGGACCAGGAACTTCACGGCCGGCAGCCAGCTTGGCGTCATGCTCAGCTCGTCGACTCCCATCCCGAGCAGCAGCGGGGCGTAGACCGGCTCCCCGGCCATCTCCCCGCAGACGGCCACCTTCCGGCCGTGCCGGTGGGCCTCGTCGACGATGTGCTTGAGCGTCCGGAGCACCGCCGGGTGCGTCGGCTCGTAGAGGTGCGCGACCCGGTCGTTGCCGCGCTCGACGGCGAGCAGGTACTGGATCAGGTCGTTGGTCCCCACGCTGAAGAAATCGCACTGGGCGGAGAGCAGGTCGATGATGGCCGCCGCGCTCGGGATCTCGATCATCGCCCCGACCGGCATCTTCTCGTTGAACGCCTGCCCGCGGGCCCGCAGCTCGGCCTTGCACTCCCCGAGCAGCGCGTTGGCCCGCGTCAGCTCCCCCATTCCGCTGATCATCGGGTACATCATCCTCACGTTGCCGTAAGCGCTCGCCAGCAGGATCGCCCGGAGCTGGTCCTTGAAGATTTCCGGGTTGTTGAGGCAAAAGCGGATCGCCCGGCAGCCGAGGAACGGATTGGCCTCCTTGGCAAAGAGCTCAGGATTGCTCTCCATCGGCTTGTCTCCCCCGATGTCCAGGGTCCGGATGCACACGGAACGGGGCGCGAGGGCCTCGGCGACCGCCTTGTAGGCGAGGAACTGCTCCTGCTCGGTCGGTATCCGCGAGGAGTTGAGGTAGAGGTACTCGGTCCGGAACAGCCCGACGCCCTGGGCCATGTACTGCCTGAGCTGGGGAATCTCGTCCACCCGCTCGATGTTCGCCTCGAGGTCGACCGGCGTTCCGTCCAGGGTCACCGCCGGCTGCCGGTTCGCGTCGAACAGCCGCTGCTCGTAGGACTTCTTCTTGTCCTGGATCTTCCCGTAGCGAAAGAGCGTGGCCTCCGACGGGTTGACGATCACGATCCCGTCGTAGCCGTCGACGATCGCCCAGTCCCCCGAGGACACCCGCCGCGTGAGGTCCCGCATGCCGACGACGGCGGGCACGCGCATGGAGTTTGCGACAATGACCGCGTGGCTCGTCCGGCTCCCCGCGTCGGTGACGATGGCCAGGGCCGCGCTCCGGTTGATGCTCGCCGAGTCCGACGGGGAGATGTCGTTGGCGACGACGATCCGCTTCTCGGCGAGCCGGCTCAGGCTGGTCTCCGACTGGCCGAGCAGGTTCTGCAGGACGCGTTGCGCCACGTCGCGGATGTCGCCGGCGCGCTCCCGCAGGTACTCGTCGTCGATCTTGGAGAATGCGTGGATGTAGCGCTGGGCGACCTCGTTGAAGCACGTCTCGATGTTGCGGCTGGTCGCCTCGAAGTCCCGGATCGTCTCGGCGATCAGGGCCTGGTCCTCGAGGACGAGGAGGTGGGCATCGAAGATCCGCGCCTCGTCCTGCCCCAGCGTCCTTTCAACCTCGCTCTGGATCTTTGCGATCTGCTGCCGGGTCGCGACCAGCGCCTTCTCGAAGCGCGCGATCTCTCCGGGGCGCTTTTCCGCGTCGACGCTGTAGCTGGGCACCTCGACGTCGCTCTGCAGATAGACGAAAATCTGGCCAAACGCGATGCCCTGCGAGGCGGATATGCCTTGCACGACAATTTCCGGCTTGGCGGGATTTTCAGGAGGCATGGATGCCACCGGGGCGCGAAACGACCGGGCGGGTCGCCGACGATAACGCCTGCCTGTGGGTAGGGGTCAATGCGTATGTTGCTTATCAGTCAAATTTTCCGCGTTGCGGGCCGATCGCGGCCTCGACGACCAGGGAGGCCGGCCCCCATCGGGATGAGACCGCCCCTCGCAGCTCCGCAATCCCGTGCCCGGCCTCCGCTCCCAGGACTGCGAAGCACGCGCTGCCGCTGCCGGTCATCAGGGCGGAGAAGCCCAAGCCCTCCCGAAGCGCTGCGAGCAGGACGGGAAGGGCCGGGTACTTTCGAAGCGCGGCCCCCTCAAAGCTGTTGAAGAGCAGATTCTCAGCGGGGGCGGACGGCTCCCCGATCCATCCGGCCAGCCGGGCCTCGGCCGCCTCCGCTTCCAGGGCGCCGTCGCCCTTCCCGGAAAGCGCGGCGTACGCCTCGGCCGTCCCGATCGCAAATCCCGGCTTGAAGATCGCGACCCTCCTGCCGGACAACCGTGCGGCCGCGGCCGGATCGAGCGGCTCCACGCGCTCGCCCCGCCCGCGGACCGCGACCGGGCCCCCATGGAAAAACAGCGGGCAGTCCGAGCCGACCCGGGAGCTGAGCGCGGCCAGTTCCCCGGCCCCGAGCGGATCGCCCGCCAGCGTATTGAGAGCGCGCAGGGCCGCCACCGCGTTGCTGCTGCCGCCGCCCAGGCCCGCTCCCATCGGGATCCGTTTCTCCAGGGAAAAGGCGACACCCCGGTTCCAGCCCGTCGCCTCCCGGAAAAGGCGGGCCGCCTTGATGACAAGGTTTCCGTCGTCGACCGGCACGCGCGGGTCCGTGCACTCGAGCGACAGGTCCCCGCCCGTCACTCGGGCCGTGAGGCTGTCCCCCCAGGTCACGGGGGCTGCGACCGAGACGATGTCGTGATAGCCGTCCGCCCGGCGGCCCGTGACGGCGAGGAAGAGGTTGAGCTTGGCCGGCGAGAAGACGGTGATCGAATTCACGGCTGGGCGGCCGCCCATCCGCCGGCGCCGGCGGCGACCAGGAACTCGATGAAGGCCAGGTCGGCCGGCGTCGTGATCTTCGGGTTGGGATGGGGATTCTCGAGCAGGGCGACCGGGTGGCCGAGCGCCTCGACCGCCGCCGCATCGTCGGTCACGCGCAGCCCCTTGCGAAGCACGCGGGCGTACGCCCGGACAATCAGGTCCCGTGCGAAGGCCTGCGGGGTCTCCATCGCCCAGAGCCGCGCCCGGTCGATCGTCCTCAGCCTTGCCGCCGCCGCGGCCGCTCCCCGCCCCTCGCGCGGGCGCGCGGCCCGCTCCTTGATCGTGTCGGTCACCCGGTGGGCGAGGACAACCGCCCCCTCCCGGCGGACGACCTTGTGCAGGGCGATGAGCTGCTCCGGCCGGACGAGCGGGCGGGCGCAGTCGTGGATGAACACATGCGCGACGTCGTCGGGAAGGGCCAGCAGCGCCTGGACGACAGAATCCTGCCTCTCCTCGCCCCCGGGAACCATCGAGAAGGGCACCGGGGCGTAGGCCGAGAGCTCGAGCATCTGCCGGCGGTCCCGGTGGACGACGACGAAGAGATCGACGACCCCGCTGGCCACAAAGGCCCCCGCGCAGTGGGCGAAAGCC
Organism: uncultured Opitutaceae bacterium; assembly: GCA_903891325.1. Lineage (GTDB taxonomy): Bacteria > Verrucomicrobiota > Verrucomicrobiia > Opitutales > Opitutaceae > Palsa-1447. Next base: position 13,216 of record CAITEC010000020.1, on the reverse strand, counting down.
GGCCGGCCGGCCAGGGGCGCGAGCACCTTGTCGTCCACGGCGCCCTTCATGCGCCGCCCGCTGCCGGCGGCCAGGAGGATGGCGGCTGTCCGGCTCATAGCTCGGCGAGGATCGCCCGGGCCGCCGCGGCCGGGTCCGCGGCCTTCAGGATCGGCCGGCCCACGACGATGTAATCGGCCCCGGCGCGGGCTGCTTCGCCCGGCGTGAGCACCCGCTTCTGGTCGTCGCCGCCGGCCTCTCCCGAGGGGCGGATCCCGGGGGTCACCAGCTTCATCCCCGAGGGGAACCGCGCCCGAAGCGCCCCCAGTTCCAGCGGCGAGCAGACCAGCCCGGTCAGCCCGGCCCCTGCGGCCAGGGAGGCCAGCCGGCCAACCTGCGCCTCCGGGGTTGCGGCGACCCCGACGTCGTGGAGGGCGCCCGCATCCATCGAGGTGAGAACCGTCACGCCCAGGAGGAGGAGATCGGGCCGCGCCACCGCCTGCGCCGCGCGGGCCGCCGAAAGCATCTCGCGCCCACCGGAGCAGTGCAGGGTCAGCATGCCGATTGGCAGCGATGAAAGCGACTCGACCGCGCGCGCGACCGTGTTGGGGATGTCGTGGAGCTTCAAGTCCAGGAAGACGCTGAAGCCCTCGCCGGCGACCGCCCTCACGCAATCGGGCCCCTCGGCCGTGAACATCTGGAGGCCGATCTTCACCCAGCGGAGCGATCCGCGAAGCTGGCGGAGCAGCGGCGCCGCCGCCGCCCGGCTGGGGGTGTCGAGGGCCAGGATGAGGTCGCAAGGCATCGTGGGGAAAGCGGAATGGGGAATGGCGGCGGTGGAAAGCATAAAGCGGCCCGCTTTTTGCGTTCGTCATTCCCGCGGCGATCGGTGAGAACGGGGGCGATGAGCGCCAGCAACCTCCGCATTGGCCACGGCTACGACATCCACCGGATTGTCCCGGGCCGGGCGCTCGTCCTGGGCGGGGTGCGCTTCGCGACCGACTACGGGCTTGAGGGGCACAGCGATGCGGACTGCCTCACGCACGCCATTTGCGACGCCCTTCTGGGCGCCGCCGGCCTGCCGGACATCGGGCATTTTTTTCCCAACGACAACCCGGCCTGGAAAGGCGCCGATTCGCAAGGCCTGCTTGCCCGGGTTATCGGCGAACTGAAGGCCGTCGGCTTCTCGGCGGTCAACATCGACGCGACGTTGATCGCCGAGAAGCCGAGGATCCTTCCCCACGTCCCCGCGATGAAGGCCGCGCTCGCCCGCTCCACCGGCCTGCCGGCCGGCGCGATCGGGATCAAGGCCACGACCCATGAGGGCGTCGGCGAAATCGGCCGGGGCGCCGCGATCGCCGCCCATGCGGTGGCGCTGATCGAGAAGACTTGAAGACCGCGGGCCGCCTGTTCTCCTGCCTCCTGCCGGTCGTTCTGGCCGGTTGCGCGCCGCGCCAGACGGCGGTCGAGGCCGGCGACCGCGGGCAGGTCCTCCACCGGGGAGTCGGCTATGAGGTGGCCGCGCTCGATCCCCAGGTCACGACCGGGACGGCAGAGGTCGCCATCCTCACCGAGCTCTTCGAGGGACTCGTGAGCGAGGATCCCCGCGACCTTCATCCCGTCCCCGGTGTCGCCTCGGGTTGGGAGACCTCGGCCGACGGGCTCGTCACCACCTTCAAACTCCGCGCCGACGCGCGCTGGTCGGACGGGCGTCCCGTGACCGCCGCCGATTTCGTGGCTTCCTGGCGGCGGATCCTCACCCCCTCCCTGGGCGCCCCCTACGCAGGGGAGCTCCACATCCTGAAGGGGGCGGCGGACTTCAACACCGGAAGGACCCGGGACTTCGCCACCGTGGGCGTCGCGGCCCTGGACGACCACCGGCTTCGGATCACCCTCGACCACCCCGTCCCCGGGTTTCTCTCGCGGCTCGCCACCCTGCCCTGGCTTCCCGTGCCCACCGCGACGATCGCGGCAAGCGGCGATCCCTTCGGCCCCGGCAATCCCTGGGCGCAGGAGGGCCGCATTGTGGGCAACGGCCCCTTCCTCCTGAAATCGTGGAGGCGCGACAGCGAGATCGTGGTCGTGAAGTCCCCGACTTACTGGGGCGCCGCCTCGGTCCGCCTGAACGAGATCCACTTCCACCCCATCGACAGCCTCGACGCCGAGGAGCGCGCATTCCGCGCGGGCCAGCTTCATGTCACCGATGCGATTCCGCTCGCCCGGATCGACGAGTACCGGCGCACATCGCCGCAGCTGCTGCGCATCGACCCGTACCTTGGGACCTACTTCTACCGGCTGAACGTCCGCCGGCCGGGCCTGGCGGACCCTCGGGTCCGCCGGGCGCTGTCGCTCTCCGTGGATCGCGCGGCGATCGTCGCCCGCCTGCTCCGGGGCGGGCAGTCCCCGGCCGCCGCGTTCTGCCCGCCGGGCATGCCGGGCTACCGACCGCCGCCCGGGGCCGGGACCGATTTTGCCGGGGCCCGCCGGCTCCTCGCCCTGTCCGGGCACGCCGGAGGCGCCGGGCTGCCGGAGTTGGAACTGCTCTACAACAATTCCGAGAGCCACCGCATCATCGCCGAGGCGATCCAGGAAACATGGCGGCGGGAACTGGGGGTCGGCGTTCGCCTGGTCAACCAGGAGGCCAAGGCGGTCATGGCGGCGCGCGAGTCCGGCGACTACGACATCCTGCGCTCCTCGTGGATCGCCGACTATCCCGATCCCGCGTCGTTCCTTGACCTGTGGCGCACGCACGGGGGCAACAACGACACGGGCTGGTCGAGCCCGGCCTATGATTCGCTCCTGTCGCGGGCCGAGCGGGCCGCGGACCCTGCGGAGCGAAACTCGCTCTACCGGCAGGCGGAGGCTCTCCTCCTGGACGCGGCCCCGGTCATTCCCATCTATTACTACACGCATGTCTTCCTGATCCGGCCCTCGGTCCGGGGCTGGTACCCGAACAGCCTCGATCACCACCCCTGCAGGTACGTGTGGCTATCGGGCGGGGGCTGATCCCTGCCCCAGCCGCAGGACGTCGTCGAGGTCCCTCTGGGCGGCGGCGTCCCCGGGCCGGAGCCTGAGCGCCTCCCTGAATTGGTCGGCGGCCTCCGCGAATCGGCCCGTCGCCGCCAGTGAAACGCCCAGGAAACGGTGCACTTCCGGGAACGCCGGGTCGAGCCGCTCGGCGACCGCATAGGAGGCGATCGCCTCGGCGTACCGGTGCGCGGCCGCCAGCGCATAGCCAAGGTTGAACCGCGCGTCGCGGGAACCGGGGCTTAGCCGGACCGCCTCGGCGCACTCCGAGATCCCCTCGGGCACGTTGCCGGTGTAGGTGAGCGTGAAGCCCAGGCCGTTGTGCGCCTCGGCAAAATTCGGGTCGGCGCGAAGCGCCTCCCGGTACCCGGCGATCGCGTCGGCTATCCGGCCCAGCGTCCCGTAGGCGACCGCCCGGTTGAATAGGGCCTCCGGGTATTTCGGCTTGAGCCGGATCGCCTCGCTGAATTCCCCGACCGCCTCGGCGAGCCTTCCCTCGTCGGCGTAGACGACCCCGATATTGTAGTGGTCCATCGGCTCCGGGTGCAGGCGCATCGCCTCGCGGTATTCCGCTATCGCCTCGGGATAGCGTCCCGCCTCGCCCATGAACAGCCCCAGGTTGTTGTGCGCCATCCAGCAGTCCGGATTCCGGCTGATGATCGTCCGGTAGAAGGTCTCGACGTCCGCGTACGTCCGCGATTCCCGCCACGTGAGGACACCCAGGGCGCACACCACGGCCGCCGCCCCGGCCCGGAGCATCCTTTCAGTCGCCCACGCCCGCCGGCGGGCGCATCCCTCGAGCGCCTGCCCCCATCCCGCGGCAATAAGCGCGATGAACGCCATGCCCGGAAGGTACGCGAAATGGTCGGCGACAAAGGAGTAGAGGAAGGCGTAGACCTTGAAGAAACCGAGGATCGGGAAGAGCAGCCCGGTGAAGAGCAGCAGTGCGGCGAGCGGGGCCCGGCTGGATCGGCGCACGCCCCAAAGGACGGCTGCGAGCGCCAGGGCCGCCAGCGGAAAGACCCACTGCCACCCGGCGGCCGTGCTCACCTCCCAGCGCGGGTAGATGAAGATCAGGTCCGCCGGCCACGCCATTTTCCCCAGGTAAAACCAGATGTCGCGCCCGGCTATCAGGAAACGCTGGCCAAGGCTCAGCGAAAAGGCGTCCCCGTCGGCGCCGATGTAGATTTTCTCCACCCAGGCCGAGAAGAGACCGCCGGCAGCGCCGATGCCAAACCAGGGCACGAGGGGCAAAACGTCGTTCCTCCAGGAGAGCCGGCCGTTCTTCCACCAGAGGATCACCAGGAGCGCCGCCGGGAGCGGCGCGGTGACCGTCTTGCTCAGGACCGCCGCGGCAAAAAGGAGCGTCGCGAGGAGGTACCCGGCCGCGCCGGGGCGCTCCCGCCACCGCAGAAACGCGAGCGCTGCAAGCAGGAAGAAGACTCCCGAGAGCGTGTTCTTCTGCTCGGTGACCCACGCGACCGACTCGACGAAGACCGGATGCAGCGCGAAGATCAGGGACGCCAGGAACGCACCCGGGACGGACAAACGCCGCAGCAGCAGCCCGAGGAGCCCGGCGACACCGGCGTGCAACAGAACATTGGCCAGGTGGTACCCGAGCATCGAGTCGCCCCAGAGCCGGTGCTCCACCCAGAAGGCGCTGTGCAAAAGTGGGTAGTATTGCTGCGTGGCGCCCACCTCGAACCAGATCCGCCACAGCCCGTGGAGCGAGCGAAGCGCCGGCGCCGTGAGGTAATCGGGATCGTTCCAGAGGACCCCGCCGTTCAGGCAGGGCAGGTAGGCAAGGACGGACGCCGCCGCCAGGACGAGCCACGCCGCGAGGATCCGCCATCGCGGCGATCCGCGGTCATCGGCAGTCGGGTTCATCAACGGCACGGCGGCCTACTGCGAGGCTTCCGCGTGGAGCAGCTGGTCGCCGACACGATCCCCGTCGTTGCCGGGCAATTTCGGGACGAACACGTATCCGGGCTCCTCGCGCTGCCGCTTCATGATCGGCAGGATCACCTTCCAGGTTTCCCAGAGCCCGTGCGGCGCGGGGGGAAGGTCGTGCTTGATCGCCGCGTGGAGCCGCGGAAGGTTGTAGAAGGGGACCGCCGGGAACATGTGGTGGTCGCAGTGGTACTGCATGTTCCAGTAGCAGAAGCCCGGAAGAAATCCGCAGGTGAAGGTCCGCGTGTTCAGCCGGAAGTCCGGTACGTTTGGCGAGAGACCGATATGCTGCGGGGCCCCGACGAGGCTGACAAACCACGAGCAGTAGTGCGCCCCGAAAGTCACCAGGACGATCAGGAACCAGTGCCCGGTGACGACGAAAAGGATGGCCAGCGCCAGGTGGCCGAAGACCACAATCCGCGCCCACCGGATGATTTCCCGGCGCTGCTCGACGTTGGAAGCGGGAAGGACCTCGTTCAGCCACTTCGAGTTGAAGAATCCGTCGAGCCCGACCTTTCCGAATGCCGCCCCCACCCAGTACCTCATGTTCTTCAGGAAACCCGTGGGGCTGGTGGTCAGGTTCCGGACGATGAAGAGGAACCCGTGCCAGTCCAGGCCCTGGGGCAGGACAACCTCGCCGTCGTAGTCGGCGTACACGGTGGACTGGTGGTGCCGGATATGGCTCGCCCGGTAGGCCGTCGGGTCAAACCACGAGAGGAAGGAATAGATTTTCAGGAAAAAAGTATTCAGGGACGGGGTCGCAAACGGGGTCTTGTGGCAGAGCTCGTGGCCGGCGATTCCGCCGAAGAAGGAGGTGAAGGTGCCGTGGATGAACACGCCCACCAGGAGGAGGGGAAGCGCCCAGTGCCAGTTGTGCGCGTTCACGTTGAGGAAGAGCAGGTAGGCCAGCGTGGCTGTGGCCGCGTAGAGCAGCAGCTGGGGGATCACCTGCGCAAAGGCCTTGGCGTCGCTCTTGCGCATGAGCTCCTTCATGAGGTCGCGGTCCACCTTGCACCGGTACCAGTTGATCTTGTTGGTTGGGTCGTTCATCTCGCGGGGTTTTTTCGCGCCCGTGAAGCCGGGACGCGACTGTCCCGGAGCCTAGTTCGCCCCGCCGATTCCTGTCAATCGGGGGCCGCGAACCGGCCCTAAGCGACCGAATGCCAACCCTGCCCCGGATCCTCGGCCGGACCGGAGGCCTCGCATTCCGGGGTCTGCTCCCCTTCCGGCACGCCTTCCGAAGCCGGCTCCTCGGCAGGTTCTGCGGCCTGCTCCCCGGGTTGTTCCCGGGGCTGTTCCGACGATTGTTCCTGGGACTGCCCGGAGGGCTGCTCACCCGACCCTTCGCCTCCGTCCTCGCCAAAGTCCTTTTCGGTGTCGATGGCCGAGTCGAAGGTCCTCAACTGCCCCGTGCTGGCTGCGGCTTCGCCCCGCCCCGGCCGCTTCCGGGCGCCAAGCCGGCCCAAGTACTGCTGGTACTCGATGCCCGCTGCGTTTCCGCCTATGTTTGAAATATGGGACACGGTGACTCCATGCCTTTGGGGTGATAACGTCACGATCGCGTCCCGTCTTTAGGGATATTTGCATACCATGGGGGGGATTATAACCCATCGCTTTGCGGGCCGGCACCGGTTAGTATCGGGGATCCGATGCCGCCCACCGATCATACGCCCCCGCTGGACCTGACGGTTCGGGTCGGGTGCAGCCTCACCTACCAGGTCACCGGCACGGCCGTCTTGTGCCTCAACGTCCAGCCGCGGCCGACCCGCAATCACCAGGTGATCTTCGAGGCCCTGGCCATGGGCGAACACCTGCCGGCCGGGCAGTTTACCGACAGCCACGGGAACCTCGTCTGGCGCGTGCCGCTCGCCCCCGGGCAGAATTGTTTCCGCCACGACGCGATCGTGGCGGTCTCCTCGCTGCCCGACAACCAGGGCCTCCCTCCGGCCGCCGCCCTTGCGCCGGACGCCCTGCCGCCCGAGCTGCTTCGCTACACGCTGCCCAGCCGTTACTGCGATTCCGACAAGCTGGCCAACTTTGCCTGGGAAAAGTTCGGCGCGGTCGAGAACGGCCTCCCGCGGGTGGACGCGATCAGCCGGTGGATTCACGACAACATCGAGTACCGCTACATGTCCGGCCGGCCGGACCTCTCCGCCTGGGACGTGCTGCAGCGCGGCTACGGGGTTTGCCGCGACTTCGCACACCTGGCGATCGCACTGAACCGCACCTTCAACGTGCCGGCGCGCTACGTCACCGGGCACCTGCCCGACATCGGGTTTCCCGATCCGCACAACCACATGGATTTCCACGCCTACGCCGAGGTCTATCTCGGCGATTGGTACACGACCGACGCGCGCTTCCACGTGCCCCGCATCGGCCGGATCAAGCTCTCGTGCGGAAGCGACGCCGTGGACGGAGCCTTCTCCACGATCTATGGAGGGGCCACCCTCACCTACTTCCAGGTCTGGGCCTATCAGGTGGCCCGCGGCACGGTCGGGGTCGGCGACCCGCTCGACTTTTCCCGCCGACTGGACAACCGCCGGGAGATAGTGACCGACGGTCCTCGCGGGACCGGCGGCTTCGGGACGGCGACTTAGCGGAAGTGCTGGACGATGAAGAAGGTGGTGGTGACGACGACGCCGACCGCGGCGATGCCGAAGGTCATCATTCTTACCGTCATACGGGCTTCGAGTTGCGCGATTTCCAGCTTTACCTCCATGAATTGCCTGTCGACCGCCCTGAATCTCTCATCGACCGCCCTGAACTTCTCATCGACCGCCCTCATCCGATCATCGAGGATCGGAACCGTGACAAATTGAGCGGCATGCAACTCGCCGGTGATCGCCTCGGCGATTGCGGCTGCCTGGCGGGGCGCGAAGTCGGCCGCTTCAAGGATTCTCAGGGTGCTGGCGAGCATTTGCATAGGGAGTGTGGTTTTTCAGTGGATCGAGTCAACGGTGCAGCGGCGCGGGAGATGCGCCGTCCCCCATGATAGCAAGGGCGCATATGGCAGTTGCCAACGCCAAGCTACCCGGACTTCAAAAGGGCCTTCTCGAACAATTCCGCCGACGATTCCCAGGTGTAGCGCCTCGCCGTCTCGTAGCCGGCCTCGGAGAGCGCCCCCCAATCCGCCTCGCTCATCGTCAAGACCTTCAGGACGTACTCGGCCAGTTTCTCCACATTGCCGACCGGGGCGATGAAGCCGTCCCGCCCGTGCTCGATCATATCCATGGGACCGCCGACCTTTGTCGAAACCACGGGGCAGCGGCAGGCCATGGCCTCGTGCGTTGGCAGATGAAACCCCTCGGACTCGCTGCAGCAAAGCCATACGTCGCATCTTCCGTATAGGTTCCTCAACTCCTCCTGCCTGGGACTGAAATGGTACTCGCAGCCTTCCGGAAGCGGGCACTCCCCGGAAATATGAAATGCCCCGAAGGCCGCCAGTCGCAGCGCTGGAATAGCCGCCCGAATCCGCGCCACCGCATTCCTGAGGACGAACATCCCCTTCACCGGCAGCGGCGAGTACATGAAGCCGAGAGTCGGGGGGTTCGCCCGTCGTCGCGGCGCGCAATCAAAGAGATTCGTGTCGATCCCGTTCGGGACAATCGGCAGGGGTCCCGTGTTGAAACGCTCCTGCCCCAGGTCGCTCAGCCACTGCGTGTTGACGATCCGCCGTATCGGCAATCGCCACGCCTCATCCACCTGGTCCCGCTTGTCCGGGCAGAAATTGGCGTCGTACTGCTGGAAAAACGCCGCCTTTTGTCCCTTGCCGGCGGGAAGCGCCCAGCACCAAAGCGTCGTCTCGTACCATGCGCCGATCACCCAATCGCCGTCGGGAACATCCGCGGCCACGATGGGACGGACTTTGTCGATCACGTGATGGGTGATCTCGGTTCCCTCAAACATGGGATGTCGGCGGGCCTGACGGGGCCCTCGGAAGAGCGTCCTGCGCAGGGACCGGTAGATCCTCCAGATCAGTTTCCTCGGGGGCCGCAGCGGAATCGACACAACCGTGACCGTGTGCCCCCGCCTGCGGAGATACTCGGAAATCATGGCAACGGTCCGCACGCCGCCACTCATTCCGGCCACGGGGAGTAGGAAGGTGATACGCAAGTTGTGGGCGGAGGCTAGGAAAGGAGGCGCCCGCAGCTTACGCAACTATTTCAGCTCTGCCTACGGTGAGCACTTCCCGCAATCGGGCCGCCACAATCGCCGCCTCGCCAGGGCGCAGCACCTGCACCGAAACGGTCACGCCATTCCGGCCCCGTTCCCGGACCGCGACCCGCGGTTCGCCCTCCATCAGGCGCCGTCCGACCTCATGGGACGAAAGCGGGATCCGGCTCGGATCCCATTCCACCGCCAGATGCGGCACATGGTTTGCGATCTCCGGCACCCACGGCTCGGTGCGGACCCCTCCGATTCCCGCCAGCGCTTCGCCAATCTGCCGGACCTGGACCTCAAATTGGCGGTACTCAGCGTCGTGATCGGCGCTCATGAAACGCTCGACCGCGGTCACAAGGCCGGCGACCTCCTCCTTCCCGACCTTCAATGCCCGTCCGATGGTCCTATCGTAAGGGCTGGCATGCTGGCGCGCCGCATCGACCAGATCCTTTCGGCCCAGGAGCAGACCCGTGGACTGGGGACCCCGCAGGGACTTGCCGCCGCTGAAGGCCACGAGATCAAAACCCATGTTGGCGTAGCTGGAAAGATGCTCCTTGGGCGGGGTGTCGGCCGCGGCGTCGAGGAACATCGGTATCCGATGCTTCCTGCCGAAGGCCAGCCATTCGTCCCGCCGGATTTTCCCGTAGGGATCGGCCTTGTTCATGAAAAAGAGCATCGCCGTCCGGTCGTTGACGGCTGCCGCCAGCTCCTCGCGAGTTTCGATCTCGATCAATTTTGCCCCCACCAGCCGCATTTGCGTCTCGTATTCATTGCGGTGGCTGCGCTGAAGGATGATCTCGTGCTTCATGCCGGTGGTATCCGGCAGCCGCTGGACTCTCTCCAGGTCCCCTCCGGCGACGCAGGCGGCGGTCCCCAAGGTGATGGCGCCTGCGGCGCCGGTCGACACCAGGGCCGCATCCACCCCGATCAGCCGCGCAAGGTGCTCGCCCGCTTTTTCCAGCAACTCGGTGATCACCACGAAGTCCCGGGAGGCGTCCTGCATGGCGGCAAGCGACTCCGGCGCCATGATCGAGCCCCCCAGGAACGTCACCGTGCCCGTGGCGTTGATGACGCGCCGGACCTTGAGCCGGGCGTAGAAATCCCCGGGGGTCCCGGCAGGTGTCGCCGGGGGCTTGCCACGGGCCCCGGAAATGAAACGGCTGGGAGCCAGGCCGCTGATGAGGGACAGGAGACCGGTGCGGATCAGGAATTGGCGGCGTTTCATGGGGGACGGGGGCTAAGGCTCGATCGAGACAGGGGTAATTCCCAATGCGAGCGCGGCGGCGGCCTGATTTCTATCGTGAGTGAATATATCCCGGTGGTTGTGGTGCAGGGCTGTCACCAGGTGGAGGCAATCGGAAGACCGGAGAAAAATGGTCTCCGAGAGCGATGAGTAGACCGACGCGGCCGCCTGGGTGATCGCCGATTCCAACGGGAGCCAGTCCCAGAAGCCCCCGATGTCATCCGCCGAAAACTGGCTGACCACCGCGCTGAAATCCTGCCGGCTCCACTTTCCTTCGCGGAGTCGCCGGTGAAAGGCCGCCATCAACTCCGTCCGGGCCAGTTCTGAAAGCTGAACAGAATCTTCCGTTTCGAGCCGCTGCCGGACTGCCAAGGATTCAGGTTCCGGGACGTAGAGCTTCGCAAGTGTCGATGTGTCGCAGAAGATCATCGTTCGCCGCGGATCGCATCGAGGTCGTCCTGGAGATCGTTACCCGGGGTGCGCGCCATCATGGCGGCAAACTCAGGCAATAGGACACGGATCCGTCGACGCGGTCGAAGCAGGGATGGATTCGCGATCACGGCTACAGGCTCACCGCGATCGGTGACCATGGTCGGTGTCTTGGAAGCACCCGCGCGGCGGACGTGCGCCCCAGTGGTGGCATGAAGTTCCTTAATGGTAATAGAGGGCACCGTATAACTGTGATACCTTTGGTGTTTTGTTCAAGTGTAACTGTGACACTATGAGTTTAGGTTCCAATCTGCCGGTAAGCGGCGCGGAGAGCGCCCGCAAGGTGGTCGATCCCAAGCTGCCGGCTCGGCGGATGTGAGCGGGGACGGGGATCCGACCAGGGGTCATGCACCCGGTCGGTGGACTCTTCGAACCGAGCCACAGTCCACTTATTGCCAATTCTCAACGCTCAGGCCCGGCACTCGCGCGAATTCCCCGGTGTTGTTCGTCACGAGCACGGCTCCGAGACGCAGTGCCTGGGCGGCTAGCATCAGGTCATAGGGCCCGATGGGCTGGGCGTTTGGCTTGAGGCGGGCGAGATGGGCGCGAACAAAGCCATAGAACACCGCGTCGGCGCACGTGTAATCCGCCTCGTCCGCAATCAGCTTCCTCAGCGAGCGCACCCGCTCGCGCAACGTTGGGATGTCCGGGCATTTCGCCGCGCCGTATTCCAGCTCCGACAGGACCACCGACGAGAGCCGGCAGAACCGCAGGTTCGTCTCAAGTTTCTCCCTTACGCCCCCGTCAATGCCGCGAAGAAACCGCGAGAACACGTTTGTATCCGGCAGGTAGATCACGAAGCCGGCAAATCGAGCGGTTCGATATCCGGAAAGTCGGGGCAGGAGCCGTAGAGCTTCGAAAGCGCCCTCACCCGTTGCGCTTCAGCCTTGGGATCAAGGATCAGCAGGCCACGGCCTGTTTTCTCGATCTGCACCGTCGTGGCCCGCAGCCGAAGGATTTTTGGCAGCCGTATCGCCTGCGAATTACCGGATTTGAAAACCTTGGCGGTGATGGTTAGCATGTGCATACGGTGTATATACAGTCGCGTTTGTCAATTTTTGGATCAGGCGGAAAAGAGGGTATTTCCAGCTTGGGTTCCGTCGGGTTCCCTTGGGTGTATGATAGCAAGGGCAAGCACGGCCACCGGCTTTGACCACCACGCTTGGCAATGTACGGGGTCGCGCCGCCGGTCGTTGACAGCGTAGAGATTCGAAAAGACGTTGGGCGGGGGTTCCAAGATAACCTGTCCCCCTGTACCCCCCCCTGGCGGCACGTAGCCTCCACCAAACTTTGCTTGCCCATATGTCCGCTTGGTACGGTATTCCAAGTCCATGGAACGTCCGCGTCGCCTTCGATCTGCCGCCGATCTTCTCAAGCCCGGCAGCGTGACGGTTGCCCACGCCGGGGCCGTATTGGCGCGGGAGCCAACGAGCCCGATCACGCGGACGGTCAAACTGTGGGGTGACGACGAAAGACCGTTCAAGAATCTGATTCGGGCGAATACCTCGGCGGCCCGGCAGTGGCGACGCATGATGGGGCGGATTGTCGGTCACCTGGAGTGCTTCCGTTCGGATAAGCCTGTGTACCGAGGCTGGAGCTTCCCGACTGCCAGGATGCGGACCGCATTCATCGACTCGATCCAGCGACAAGGCGGGTTCGTCAACCGGCGCATCGGCATGAGCGCCAGCCGCACCAAGAAGGTTTCGACGGGCCGGCCGTTTCTCAACCGCTTTGGACTCGTGTGGGAGATTCGGCGGCACCGGCTGGCCCGGGATGTTTCGCCGATCTTCCGGGCGATCGGCGCGAAATATCCCGACCAGCGCGAGGTGATCTTCCCGCGTGGCTGCCAGTTTGTGCTGGCAGAACCTCCCCGGGAGCTACGGGTGGTTCGCGGTGGACAATCCCTGCGGGTGCCTTATCTTGTTTTGCACGAGGTATGACCGCTGAATTGCAAAAGCTCGCCAAGGCCCTCGATCAAATCGAACGCCGTTATCCAACGGGGGGAAAGCGTTATAGCACGATCATCGAGAATCCCTACGAGGCGGGCTATATGCCGTTCCCGAGGCCGTCAAAGAAAGCGGTGGCCGCTGGGCGCCGCCTTCGGAAGCGTCCAGGGCATCTCGCCGCCAAATAAGGGGTTTTTCAGGGGGACAGGCTATCTTGAATTGCGGTGCGATGGTTCGCGTCAAGGAGTGGCTAGTAAACAGCAATCCAGTAAGTGGAAATTAGGTTCTTCCGGTTTCTTAGTGGGTGGCTGATTCCGGAAGGACAGGGAGCATGCTGAGTTTTCCGCAATGAAAGAGGATCCGGGTTCGATAGTTGGCGAAGCGGCGGAAGCCGCGGGCGTCGGCCTTGATGGCTTGGATG
>CAITEC010000019.1 GCA_903891325.1 uncultured Opitutaceae bacterium | reverse complement strand
CCGGGGAGGAGGGGTTCCTGCGGCACACGCTCATGGATTCGCTCGTCACGGAAAGCCGGGTCCAGGCAATTCTCACAGGATACCGGTCCGCGGTGACCTATCCGGGAAATCCCTTCGGCGCGGCGCTCAAGAACATCGCCGGGCTCATCGCCGGCGACATGCCGACCCGGGTTTATTTCGTCTCGCTGAACGGCTTTGACACCCATGTGAACCAGGCGGACACCCACGCGAACAGGCTCGCGATGCTGTCCGACGGCCTGGCCGCCTTCCAGGCCGACCTGGAGGCCCACAAGAAGGACTCCCAGGTGGTCACGATGACCTTCTCGGAATTCGGGCGGCGCCCGAGCGAGAATGAGAGCCGGGGGACCGACCACGGGACGGCCGCTCCCCTCTTCGTGATGGGCTCCCGCGTGATCGGCGGCCTGCACGGGACGGCGCCCAGCCTGGACCTGCCGCGAAACCGCGACATGGATTTCAGCACCGACTTTCGCAACGTCTACGCTTCGGCGCTCGAGGGATGGCTTGGCTGCCCCTCCGCGCCGGTCCTGCGCGGGACCTTCGCCCCTATCTCCCTATTCCGTACGTCCTGAACCCGATCGCCGCCAGCCGGGGCAGATCGAGGATGTTCCGGCCGTCGAAGATCGACGCGGGCTTGGCCATCGCCGCGTAGATGGCCGCGTAATCCAGGGTCTTGAACTCGTCCCACTCCGTGACGACAGCCACCGCATGGGCGCCCTTTGCCGCGTCCGCGGCGCTGGTCGCGACCTTGAGGAGGGGGTTGTCCCCGCCCGGGCCGAAGAGTTCGCGGCGGATCTGCTCGGCCGGGACCTTGGGGTCGTACACAACCACCTCGGCATGCTCGTCGAGCAGGGCCTTGCACACCGCGATCGCCGCCGATTCCCGGGTGTCGTTCGTGTCCTTCTTGAAGGCGAACCCGAGGACCGCCACGCGCTTGCCCGCCCCGGAGTTGTAGAGGCCCTTCACGATCTTTGCGGCGAAGCGCCCCTTCTGCCAGTCGTTCATCCGGACCACGGCATGCCAGTACGCACCGACCTCCGGCAGGTCGAAATGCTCGCAGAGGTAGACCAGGTTGAGGATGTCCTTCTGGAAGCAGGATCCGCCGAAGCCGACCGAGGCCTTGAGGAACTTGGGCCCGATCCGGGAATCCCGGCCGATCGCGCTTGCGACCTCGTCGACCTCCGCGCCGGTTGCCTCGCAGAGCGCGGAAATCGAGTTGATCGAGGAGATCCGCTGCGCGAGGAAGGCGTTGGCGACGAGCTTGGAGAGCTCCGAGGACCACAGGTTGGTCTTCACGATCCGCTCGGCGGGAACCCACCGGCCGTAGATGGCGGCGAGGGTCTGGATGGCCTGCTCGCCCCCGGGCGTGCGTTCGCCGCCGATCAGGACGCGGTCCGGCGAGAGCAGGTCGGCGACCGCCGTCCCCTCGGCGAGGAACTCGGGGTTGGAAAGCACCTGGAAGGCGCAGCCCCGCGAGTTGCCCGCGAGGATGTCCTTGATCGTCTCGGCGGTCTTCACCGGGATCGTGGACTTCTCGACGATGATCTTCGGCCCCGTCGCCTCCTCGGCGATCATCCGGGCGACGGCCTCGACGTAGCGCAGGTCGGCCGCGCGGCCGGCCCCGACCCCATAGGTCTTGGTCGGCGTGTTGACCGCCACGAAGATGATGTCCGACTCGCGGATCGCGCCGCGCACGTCGGTGGAGAACGACAGGTTGCGGCCGCGGGTCTGGCGGACCACCTCGTCAAGCCCCGGCTCGTAGATCGGCAGGACGTCGGAATTCCAGGCGGCGATCCGCTCGGCGTTCATGTCGACAACCTTCACCCCGATGTCGGGGGCCTTCAGGGCGATCATCGCCATCGTCGGGCCGCCGACGTAGCCCGCTCCAATGCAGCAAATTCTCATGGGATCGACTGCCCTGTTTTCCCGCCTCAGGCGGGGGTCGGCGCGGGGGCGGCGGCCGGGGGCAGCGGATCGGAAAGGGAACCCTTCTCAGCCGGCTTCTTGTCGCCGGACTTGTCGAGGGGCTTTGCGGCGGTCAGGACGATGGGCGAGCGCATCTCGCCAAAGTTGAGGATCTCCAGGACGTGCTTGCCCTCGATCGTTTCGTACTCGAGGAGCTTTGCGGCGATCATGTCCAGCGCGGCGCGGTGCTCGGTGAGGACCTTCCTCGAGCGATCGAGCTGCTCGCAGATGATCCGGTGGATCTCCTCGTCGATCCGGTGCGCCGTCTCCTCGGAGATGTTCTCCGTGCGCGTGATCTCGCGGCCCAGGAAGACCGTGTCGGAATTGTCCCCGAAGGAGATCGGCCCCAGCGGGCTCATTCCCCAGTCGCAGACCATGTGCCGGGCGATCGCGGTCACCTGCTTGATGTCGCCGGCCGCTCCGCTGGAAATATCCCCGATCGCCAGCTCCTCGGCCACCCGGCCGCCCAGCCCCATCGCGATCTGGCTGAGCATCCGCTTCATCGAGTGGGTGAGCATGTCCTTCTTCGGGATGAACATCGTGCTGCCCAGGCTCTGCCCGCGGGGGATGATCGTCACCTTGTGGACGGGCACCTGCCCGTCGTCGAGGATCGCCTGGACGAGCGCGTGACCGGCCTCGTGGTAGGCGGTGAGCTTCTTCTCCTCGTCGTCCATCACCCGGCGGCGCTCGCGGCCGAACTGCACCTTCTCGCGGGCGTCGTCGACATCGGCCATGTCCACCTTCTTCTTGCCGCGGCGGGCGGCCAGGAGCGCGGCCTCGTTCAGGAGGTTGGCCAGCTCCGCGCCGGAGAGCCCGGGAGTGCCGCGGGCGACAACCGCCAGGTCCACATTCTCCGCCAGGCTGATCTTGCGGGCGTGCACCCGGAGGATCTGCTCGCGGCCGACCAGGTCGGGCAGGTTGACGTAAATTTGCCGGTCGAAGCGGCCCGGGCGCAGGAGGGCGCTGTCCAGGACATCCGGGCGGTTGGTCGCCGCGATGATGATGACGCCCTCGGTCGTGTCGAAGCCGTCCATCTCCACCAGGAGGGAATTGAGGGTCTGCTCGCGCTCGTCGTTGCCGCCGCCCAGGCCCGCGCCGCGCTGCCGGCCGACCGCGTCGATCTCGTCGATGAATATCAGGCAGGGCGCGTTCTTCCGGCCCTGCTCGAACATGTCGCGCACGCGCGAGGCGCCGACGCCGACGAACATCTCAACGAAGTCCGATCCGGAAATGCTGAAGAATGGCACGTCGGCCTCGCCGGCCACGGCCTTGGCGAGCAGGGTCTTCCCGGTGCCCGGGGGCCCCCACCATCAGGACGCCCTTGGGCATCCGCCCGCCCATCCGGGTGAACTTCTTGGGATCCTTGAGGAATTCGACGACCTCGGAGATCTCCTCCTTGGCCTCGTCGCAGCCGGCGACGTCGCCAAAGACGACCTTCTCCCGGTCGCGCGTGAGCAGCTTGGCCCGGCTCTTGCCGAAACTAAGCGCCCCCCGCCCCGCCTGCCGGAGCTGCCGGATGAAGAGGAAGTAAAGGAGCCCGATGATCAGAAGGAAGGGGACGACCTGGGCGGCGATCGAGGTGAGCAGGGTCGCGGACTGCTCCTCGCGAAACTTCTTGGATTTCTGAAGGATCTCGGTGTTCGCCTCGGTCAGCCGGCCGGCCGCGCGGAATTCCTCGGTCTTGGCACCCTTGTCATTGGGGAAGAGCGCGGTCGCGAACTTGCCGGTGATCACGTACCAGTCCTTCACCCCGGAGGGGTCCGGGCGCATCACGCCCTCGGTGACCTTGCCGGCCTGGGTCTGCTCGATCACATCTTGGATAGTGACGGCGGCCGGGGAATTCTGGCTGCCGGGAAAGTAGAAGATCGCGACGGCCGCCCCGAGGATCACGATCCAAATCAGGAGCATCCGGGGCGGAAACCGATCCGGAGGAAGGCTTTTCAGGGGGCGACGCGGCTTTTTGTTTTCTAGATCAGGCATTCTGATGAGCAGGAGACTTCGATGCCACGGTGTATGTTCCCATAGGACAAGTCAATCGGCCGCTTGGAATTATTCCAACTCCATGGCCTTACGTATTATTACGAGCGCCTCGAGAATCGAAGCCATCCGGCGCGAATTACGGCGAATCCATGCGGGCCCAGGCTGAACCGGGTCGGGCTTCCCCGCTCCACCGCGGCCAGGAGCCCATCGAAGCCCTTCCGCGACAAATCGCCGGCCAGCGGCTGGGCCCGGACCCAGCGATGCAGGGCGCGGCGTGCGACCGCCCGCGGGGCGCCCGAGAGCCTGCCCAGGTTCAGGCCCCCGGCCGGCGTGATGCAATGGAGCGAGTCGGTCCACTTCTCCAGGGCCCGGTCGTCCTCCTCGAGGAGTTCGCGAGAGAGGGCCGCCCCGGCCAGCGCGTCGCGCCCGGAGGCCCGGACCAGCCGGGCGAGGACCCCGTTCCGGACCCGGTTCCTGAAGTGCGCCCCGCCGCGGTTGCTCGCGTCCTCGCGCCACGGCACGCCGGCGGCGCGAAGGGCGGCGATGATCTCGGACTTCTTCAGGCCGAGAAGCGGGCGCAGGCGGACGCGGCCTCCCGGCGCGTCCTGGATCGGACGCGGCGCCGCAAGCCCGGCGGTGCCGCTTCCCCGGGTGAGGCGCATGAGGAGCGTCTCGGCGACATCGTCCTGCTGGTGCCCGAGCCAAAGAACCCGGCAGCGCCCCGGGCGCATCCCGGCGTCAAGGAAGGCGAAGCGGGCGTCCCGAGCAGCGCCCTCGCTGCGCGAGGCCCGCGGGCCGGTCCAGGCACCCTGCGCATGGGAGACGCCCAGGGACGCGCACAGCGCCGCGCAAAATCGGGCGTCCCCGGCCGAGGCGGCCCCCCGCAGCCGGTGGTTGAAGTGAAGCGCGCGCAGGCGCTTCCGGCGGGCGGGCCAATGCGCGAGGAGGAGCAGCAGGAGGCAGACCGAGTCGGGTCCGCCGGAGAGGGCCAGCGCCCAGGGCTCGCGGGCCGGCCGCGCATCGGCCCAGGCGAGGACGGCGGGGTGCAGGCGGTCCCGCGGAATCAGCGCCGCGAGCCGCGCCGCCCGCCTTTCCCACAGGTCGGCCATCAGGAGAAGCTCAGGTGGTCGGCTCCGAAATGGGGCACGAGCGCCGCCGGGATGCGGACCCGGCCGTCGGGCTGCAGGTTGTTCTCAAGAAGGGCCGCAAGGACCCGGGGAACCGCCAGCGCGGAGCCGTTCAGCGTGTGGACAAGCTCGGGCCGGCCGGTCGCCTTCGACCGGAAGCGGATCTGGGCGCGGCGGGCCTGGAAGGCCTCGAAATTGCTGCAGCTGGAGACCTCGAGCCATCGCTTCTGCCCGGCGGCCCAGACCTCCAGGTCGTACTTCTTGGCCGGCGCGAACCCGAGGTCGCCGCCGCACATCGAGAGGACCCGGTAGGGAAGCCCCAGGAGCCTGAGGAGCCGCTCGGCGTCGCCGCGCAATTTCTCCAGCTCGTCGTAGCTCGACGCGGGGTGGACCCACTTGAGCAGCTCGACCTTGTCGAACTGGTGAAGCCGGTTCAACCCGCGCACGTCCTTGCCGTAGCTGCCGGCCTCGCGGCGGAAGCAGGGCGTGTAGGCGCAGCGGTTCACCGGCAGCGCGTCTTCCTCGAGGATCTCATCGCGGTAAAAATTGGTGAGGGGCACCTCGGCGGTCGGCACCGCGTAGAGCCGGTCCACCGTCGTCTCGTACATCTGGCCCTCCTTGTCGGGAAGCTGCCCGGTGGCCGTCGCGCTCGCCGCGTTGACGAGGATCGGGGGCTGGACCTCCCCGTAGCCGGCCCGCCCGTTCTCCTCCAGGAAGAAGCGCACCAGCGCCCGGACGATCCGGGCCGCGTCGCCCACGTAGAAGGGAAATCCCGCGCCGGTCACCTTCGCGCCGCGGGAAAAGTCGAAAAGCCGCTCGAAACCGGGGATTTCCCAGTGGGCAACGGCGTGCGGCCCGGCGGCCGCGGGATCGCCGTGCGTCGCCGCGACGACGTTGTCGGCCGGCCCGCCGCCGTCCGGCACGCTTGCGTGGGGCAGGTTCGGGAGCGAGAGCATGGACTGCCGGAAGCGCTCCTCGTGCTCCTTCAACTGGCCCTCGCTCTCCTTCACCCGGGCCGCCACCGCCTTCATCTCGGCGACCTTGGCCAGGAATTCGGGCGAACCCTTCGGGAGGGCCGCCATCGCGGAATTGGCCGCCTTCTGGGCTGCGCGCAGGCCCTCCGCCTCCTGAAGCCGGGTGCGCCATTCCGCGTCGATCGCCAGCACGGCGTCGATGTCCACGGGGATGTGTTTTCGTGCGATGGCCGCGCGGACAAGGTCCGGCGACTCCCGAAGTATCTTGGGGTCCAGCATGTCCCGCAAAGGCTCAGCGCGGGGCGCCCCGGCCGCAACAAATTTCAGGGCGCGCCGCTCAGCCCGCCCGCGCGACGCGATCCCTGATCCGCGAGAAATTCGCGTACACATCCTTCACCGAAAGGAGCCTCATGTTGCCCACCGGCGCCTGGATCACGAAGTTTGTCGGCCCGTCCGGCGGATAGGGCCCGAAGAGCCGCGGATCGGTGGGCCCGAAGATCCCGACCACGCGCACGTGAAGCGCCGCCGCCAGGTGCATCGGCCCGCTGTCGTTGGTGATCACCCATTCGGCGCGCCGGATGAGGGCGGGCAGCGACACGAGGCTCGTGTTGCCCGTCAGGTTCAGGAATTGCGCGGCGGGGAAGGCCGAGCGGTCGTGGAGGTAGTTGCTCCCCGCCCAGATCACCTTGTGGCCCCGGTTCTCGCGGATGAGCATCTCGGTGAGCTGCTTGAATCCGCCCCAGCGCTTCTCGGCGCGCCGGCTGTCCGGGAAAAGGAGGAAGGGACGGGTCCCGGCGCGCCCCTCGGCAAAGCGCAGCTTCAGGTTGTCCACCTCGCGGAAACCCAGGGAGCCCTGGAGCTCCGGCTTGGCCCCGAGCACCGGGCAGAACTGGAGCAGGATGTCCAGGGCGTGGCTGCGGCGGCCCTCCGGGGGAAGCGGCACCTTCTCGTTGTAGAAAAGCCCGGCGCCCTCGCGCGCGTCGCTGCGCCCGACCTTGCGCCGCGCGCCGCTGCGCGAGGTCATCAGGCCGGTGCGAAGGAGCCCCTGCATGTCGAAGACATAGTCGAACTTTGTCTTCCGCACCTCGCGCATCAGCCTGAGAAAGCCCTTCGCCCCTCCCCTGCGCTCGAACACGTACACGTGGTCGACCGCCTCGCAAATCCGCACCAGCGGGGCGAACATTTCCCGCACGATCCACGAGATCCTCAGGTCCTTGCGCTGGGCCTTCAGCGAGGTCGCGACCTGGAGGCCGTGGACGATGTCGCCCAGGGACGACGGCTTGATGATGAGCAGTTCGGTCATGAAACGGGCGGCTAGCCGAATCGCTTAGGGACCAACATTCAACGCCCAAGTTTCAAAAATCGGGGCGCAGTCCGGAGCGCCCGGCGGGCGCCCGTACTTGAACGTTGAATGTTGAGCGCTATCCGATGAGCGTCTGCAGCCGACCGCATGATTTCCCTCCTGCTCAAGATCACCGGCTGGCTGCTGGCAACCGCGCCTGAGTGGCTGCTGCGCCCGCTGGCCGCGGTGCTCGGGGATGCGGTTTTCCTGGCCGCCGGGGGCCGGCGACGCCTGATGCTCTCCAACCTGAGCCACGCCTTTCCGGAGCGCCCCGCCGCCTGGCGCCGGAAAGTCGCGCAGACCTGTTTTCGCCGCTTTGCGGAGACGGGCATGCTCTCGCTGGCCACGCCGTTTTTTCCCGAGCGACGGATCCGCGCGATGGCGCGGCTCTCGCCCGCCTTCGAGGAGTGGCTCCGGGCACGCGCCGCGGCGCCGCGCCCCACCGTCTTCGGCACGCTCCATCTCGCGCTCTGGGAGAGCCAGGCCTGGTTCACGCTCCTCTGCCCCCCGCCCGCCCCGGAGTTTGGCATCATCTACCGCCCGCTGGACAATGCCCAGGCGGACAACTACCTGAGGCGCGCGCGCGAGCGCTTCGGCATGCGCTTCCTCTCGCGCAAGGAGGGCTTTGCCACCGCAAGGGACATCCTGCGGCGGAACGGCTGCGTGGGCCTGCTCTTCGACCAGAACGCCGGAATGCAGGGATGCCTGACCCTTCTCCTCGACCGGGTCTGCTCAACGAGCGAACTGCCGGGGCTTCTCGCGTGCCGCCACGCCGCCGACCTTCGGACTGTCCACCCCCGGCGGACCGGCTTCTGGCGGGTCGTGTTTGAGACCGACGCGATCGCGCACGACGGCACGCCGGCGGGGGCGACGCTCGCGCTCAACCGCTGGCTGGAGAATTCCCTCCGCGACGAGGCGTTCTGCAGCGGGTGGTTCTGGGTTCACGATCGCTGGCGCCACCAGGACGTGCCCGCGCGGCGGTTCCGCCTGGAGTCCAAGCGCAACCTGCTCGCCGCGGACCTGGCCGCGCGCGGCCTTGCGAAAATGCCGCGGCGCACGCGGATCTGGGTGCGGCTCCCCAACTGGCTGGGCGACGTCGTCATGACCCTTCCCCTCCTGCGCGCGCTGCGCGAGTCCCGCCCCGACGCCGCGATCACGCTGGTCGCCCTCCCGCAGTTCGCGCCGCTCCTCGCCTCCTGGGGCGTTGCCGACGCGATTCATCCCCTCCCGGCAAAAGGGCCGCTCTATTTTTTCCACTTCCTGTCCCTGCGCTGCGCCTACCCGGACGTCTGGCTGCTTTTCACAAATTCCCTCCGGGGCGACCTCGAGGCCCGGCTGGCCGGGGCGCCCCAGCGCTTCGGGCTGGTCCGGCCCGGGCATCCCCGCCCCCTCCTCAGCCACGGCTATTCGCCGCCGGCGGATTTCGACCCAGGGCTTCACCACCAGCTCGAGGGCTGGGAGGCCCTCCTTCGGCATTTCGGGCTGGAAAGTCCGCCCGACCGCCGGCCGACCGCGGCGCCCCCGGCCGGGGCCGGCCTGCCGATCGCGCTCATCCCCGGTTCGGAAAATGAGCCATTGAAACGCTGGCCCGTCTCGGGATGGCGCGCCCTCATCGAGGGGCTGCCAAAAGAGCGATTCGTCGTCCTTGGAACCGCCGGCGACCTGCCGATCGCCCGGGCCGTCTCCGAGGGCTTCGATCCGGCGCGGGTTGAGAACCTGGCCGGCAAGACCGACCTCCCGGGACTGGCCGCTCGCCTGCGGGGCTGCCGGCTGCTTGTGACAAACGACACGGGGGGAATGCACCTTGCCAATTCGACCGGCGTTCCCCTGGTCGCCCTCTTCGGCCCCACGAACCCGTTCCGGACCGGCCCGGTCTTCGCGGCCCCGTGCACGATTCTCCAGCCTCCCGGCTGCCCCCCGACCGGCGGTGGGAGCCTGGCCGACCTCACGCCCGAGACGGTCATCGCCGCGGTAAATTCCCACTGATACAAACAGCACACAAATGCCGCTTCTGACCGTAACCGGGCTTCGCACCCACTTCCACACCCGCTCGGGAATCTACCGGGCGGTGGACGGCGTGAGCTTCAGCGTGGAACCCGGTGAAACCCTGGGAATAGTCGGCGAGTCCGGTTCCGGGAAGTCGGCGACCTGCTACTCGATCATGGGGCTCATTCCCCAGCCCCCGGGAAGAATCGAGGGCGGCACGGCAATGTTCGACGGCGTCGACCTACTCCACTGCACGCCCGCCGCCGCGAGGGGAATCCGCGGCAATCGCGTGTCCATGATCTTCCAGGACCCGATGACCTCGCTCAATCCCTACATGCGGATTTCAGACCAGTTGATCGAGCCCCTCCTGATCCACGGGAAAACCTCGCGGTCCGAGGCCCGGAAGCGGGCCCTGGAGATGCTCGCCTCCGTCGGGATCAGCGACGCGGCGCGCCGGATGCGGCAGTACCCCCATGAATTCTCCGGGGGCATGCGCCAGCGCGTGATGATCGCCATGGCGCTGATCACGCGCCCCGCCCTCCTGATCGCCGACGAGCCGACGACCGCCCTGGACGTCACCGTCCAGGCCCAGATCCTGGAACTGATCCAGCGCACGCAGCGCGAACTCGGCATGGCCGTGATCTTCATCACGCACGACCTGGCCGTCGTCTCCGGGCTCTGCGACCGGGTCCTGGTCATGTACGCGGGCCGGATCGTGGAGACGGCCGGAACCCGGGAGCTCTTCGAGAATCCGCGCCACCCCTACACCCGGGCGCTGCGCCGCTCGATACCCGCGACCCAGCCGAAGGGCGCGGAACTGTACACGATTCCCGGGCTGCCGCCGGACCTTTCCAAGCCGCTTCCCGGATGTCCCTTCGCCCCGCGCTGCGAATTCGCGGTGGCGCGCTGCCACGATACGCCTACTTCATTGTCAGAGGTCGGTCCGGGACATCTCCAGGCCTGCCTGCGCGTGCAATCCGGGGAGATCTGATGAATCCCATCCTCGAGCTCACCGGCATCAAGGTCCACTATCCCGTCTTCGAGGGGGTGCTCCGGCGGCGGCACACCGGCGCCGTGAAGGCCGTGGACGGGGTCAGCCTCTCCCTCGGGACCGCCGAGGTTCTCGGGCTCGTGGGCGAATCGGGATGCGGCAAGTCAACCCTGGCCCGGGCGATCCTCCAGCTCGTGCCGCTCACCGCCGGGAAGGTCGTCCTGGGCGGGCGCGACCTGACCGCGCTGACCGCCGCTGAGCTCGCCGAGGGCCGGCGGGACCTGCAGATGGTCTTCCAGGACCCGTTCGCCTCGCTTAATCCCCGGATGACGGTCTTCGACACGCTGGCCGAGCCGCTCCTCGTGCACCGGGTGTGCACCCGCGCCGAGGTGGCCGCGCGGGTCTCGCGGCTGATGGGGGTCGTCGGGCTCTCACCGCGGTTCATGCAGAAGTACCCGCATGAATTTTCCGGCGGCCAGCGCCAGCGCATCGCCGTCGCCCGCGCGCTTGCGCTTGAGCCAAAGGTCATCATCGCCGACGAGCCGGTGTCGGCGCTCGACGTCTCCGTCCAGGCGCAGGTGCTCAATCTCCTGGCCGGGCTGGTCCGGGACATGGGGCTGAGCCTCATCTTCATCGCGCACGACCTGTCCGTCGTTAAGCACATATCCGACCGGGTCGCCGTGATGTACCTGGGGAAGATCGTCGAGCTCGGGCCGGCGGCCGACGTGATCGAGCGGCCCATCCACCCCTACACCCGCGCCCTGGTCAGCGCCATTCCCGATCCGGACCCGGCAAAGGCGCGCGCCAGCCAGCGGATCGTCCTCCCCGGCGACCCGCCCTCGCCCCTGAATCCGCCGTCCGGCTGCGCCTTCCACACCCGCTGCCCGTACGCGCAGGAGAAGTGCAAGGCCGCCGTCCCGCCCCTTGCCGCGTATCGCGGCCGCGAGGTCGCCTGCGTGCGCGTCAGCGAAATCTGACGGTCGGTGAATTATTGTAGCCGGGGTCCTAGACCCCGGTGCTTGGAGTCCTGCATTCGGATTCCGGCCCCTTCGGGTCCGGCCGGGGTCTGGGACCCCGGCTACATTAGACGACGATTGCCACGACAATCACACCCGAACCTGCCTCAGCGCTTCGTAGCAGGCGATGCCCACCGCGGTCGAAAGATTCAGACTTCGCAGTTCCGTGTTCATGTGGGGAATCGTCACGCTGCGCTCCGCCAGCTCGTCGTGCAGCCACTCGGGCGCGCCATCGCCCTCATTGCCAAACACCAGCCCGTCCCCGTCGGCAAATTTCGCGTCCCAGAAGCCCAGTTTCGCCCGCGTCGTGAAAAGCCACATCCTTTCGGGCGCGGCGGGACTGGCTCGAAACGCCTTCCAGTCCGCGTGCTCGTGCACGTCCAGCGAGAACCAGTAGTCCATGCCCGCCCGGCGCAGGTTCGCGTCCGTGATCTTGTAGCCGAGCGGATGGATCAGGTGCAGCCGCGAGCGGGTGACCGCGCACATCCGGCCGACGTTGCCGGTGTTCTGCGGGATCTGCGGCTGAAATAGGATTATATGAAGCATTGGAATTGCGGGTGGAGCGCGATCTCCGAGCGCGCTGGACGACTCGATCTACAAACCAGCGCGCCCGATTGTCCCGCTCCGCCTATTCGATGACAATACCGCGATTGTCCGCCGCAAGAATGCGCACCTTCGCCTTGACCCCCGCCTTCGCAAAGGCACGCCGCATCGCGGCGGCCGCCGGCGCGGCCGCGGGCCGTGCGCAGACGCAAAGGATGCTCGAGCCGCTTCCGCTCAGCCAGCCGACGCACGCTCCGGCCTCGACACCCGCCCTGATCGCCGCCGCCGCGCCCGGGATCCGGGGGAGCCGGTAGGGCTCGTGCATGAAATCCCCCCCCGAATGGTGCAGGTGCCAGTACTCGCCGGAGATCATCGCGGCGGTGAAGAAGGCGGCGGCATTGATGCTCCGGACCGCGTCAAAATAGGGCAGCTTCGCGGGCAGGGCCGCCCGGGACTCCTTGGTGAGCAGCTCGATTCCCGGCGATGCGACGACAAAGGAGAGACGCGCGGGGACCGCCTTGCGGATCGTCGCCAGGCACTCGCCCGTGGTCGGGTGGCAGCGGGAGACGCAAAAGCCCCCCAGGATGCCGGCGCTCGCATTGTCCGGGTGCCCCTCGACCTCCGTGGCAAGGGCCACGAGCTTGCGCCGGGACATCCCGGACCCGTGCAGGACATTCAGCCCGGCCAAGATGCCGCCGATGATCGTGACGCTTGAGCCCAGACCGCGGGCCGCCGGGACATTGCCGGAAATCCGGTAGCGGAAACCGGCGGCCTTCATTCCGGCGGCGCTGAAGAAGGCCGCCGCAGAGGCCTTCACCAGGCCGAGGCCCTTCCGGTCGGAGGCGCGCGCGGGGATCGGGGAGACCCCGGCCGCGGCGGACACCGTCACCCGGTTGTAAAGGCAGAGCGCCAGCCCGAGCGTGTCGAAGCCCGCGCCGCAATTGGAGGTGCTCGCCGGAACCCGCACCGTCACGCTTTTCGGGGATCCCCTCATCAGCGGCGGTTTTTCATCTCCTTGCTGATTTCACGCATCTCGACCTTCTTCTTGAGAGTCTGCCGCTTGTCGAAAAGTTTTTTTCCGGTGCAAAGCGCTATCTCGACCTTCACGAGCGCCTCCTTGAAATACATCCTAAGGGGCACCAGCGAGCGCCCCCCGGCGTCGAGCGCGGCTGCGATCTTGCGGATCTGGTGCGCCTGCAGGAGCAGCTTCCGGACGCGCCGCGGCTCGTGGTTGTTGTCCGAGCCGAATTCGTAGGGGTCGATGTGCACGTTGTGCAGCCAGACCTCGCCTTTCTCCACCCGGCCGAACGAACCGGTGATCTGCGCCCTGCCCGCCCGGATCGACTTGACCTCGGTCCCGCGCAGTTGGATTCCGGCCTCCAGGCGCTCGTTCACGAAATACTCGTGAAACGCCTTGGGGTTGCGAATCTCGGCGTACCGGGGGGCCTCTTTCTTGGTCGAAGCCACGGGCCCCCGCAGTCTCAGTTCTCCCCGATTTCGTAGCTGATCTTGTCCTCGATGATCTCGCGGAGCGCAACGTCCTCAGGGGACAGCTTTTCAAGCGACTCGACCAGCGGGCGATTGCCACGCTTCAGCTGCTTGACGCGACGCGACACCACGTTGATGAGGATGTTCGGGTCGGTAATCTTGGCCAGCGCCAGTTTGATGTAATCGTCTCGCATGGTGAAAGTTGGTTGTTCGGGCCGGAAAAGGGCTGAGCGTCCCGTTTTCATGCGGGGGCGTCAATCGAAAAGCTTGTCCTTGCGGCGGTCCGGGATCGGATTCATTCACTCCCCATGCTCATCGCCTGGACGACCGTCGCGACCCCCGCCGAGGCGGAGGACCTGGCCGCGCGCATTGTCGAGCTCCGGCTGGCCGCCTGCGTCCAGATTGAGGGCCCCATCCGCTCCTACTACCTCTGGGAGGGCCGGACGGAGTCCAACGACGAGTTTCGGCTGACCCTCAAGTTCCTGCCCGCGCAACTGGAGGCGCTCGAGGCCTATATGATCGAAAATCATCCCTACGACACGCCGGAGTGGATCGTCGTCCGGGCTGAACGCGTCGCGGAAAAGTACTTGTCATGGGCGGAGGCAAACTCTAGAAATCCGCCCCTTTAACTCCTCGCATTCAAATCCCCCCACCACATGTCCCAGCACAAAAGCCTTCAGGGCCCAAGCGGTATCGTTCGTAAGCGCAACGTCTTAAAGCGTTTTGAGCGCGTCGAGATCCTCCGGAAGCGCGGCGCGTGGAAAGAGGGAGACCGGGTCCAGGGTCTGCGCAAGACCAAGCCTGACGTTTGAGGCGGCGGCTTAGGCTATGCACGGCCTGGTCCAGTCGATCCTAAGCTGGTACATGTCCTCCCTGGACACAGGGGGGTACCCCCTGGTGGTCCTGCTGATGGCGATGGAAAGCTCCATCGTGCCGCTGCCAAGCGAGTTGGTCATTCCCCAGGCTGCCTACCTTGCCCATACCCACGGCAACATGAGCCCGATCGGGGTCGTGATTGCGGGGACCCTTGGGTCGTGGATCGGGGCAAGCGTGATGTACTGGGGATCCCGCTGGCTCGGCCGGCCCTTCATCCTTCGTTTCGGAAGCATTTTCCTGGTGACGCACCACAAGCTGGAGCAGGCCGAGCGCTGGTCGGCCCGTTTCGGGCACGTCGGCGTCCTGGTCTCCCGGATGCTCCCGGTCGTCCGCCACCTGATCGGCATTCCCTCCGGGATCATGCGCTACAATTTTGTTTCGTACTCGGTGTACACGGTCATCGGCTCGCTCATCTGGTGCTCCGTCCTGACCGGTGTCGGAATCTTTGCGGGCAACAATCCCCAGCTCCTGACCGGCGACCT
>CAITEC010000018.1 GCA_903891325.1 uncultured Opitutaceae bacterium | reverse complement strand
GGCCGAGGCGAATTGGGTGATGCGCAGTCGCGCTTGGCGAACGTTCGCCGATCGACCGCTTATCCTGCGGCTAAAGAGGGAATGAGAGGGCCGCTTGGACGGTTCCCAAGGCAGCAACCGCGCAGCTGCGCGCCTCGGTGTTCGTGATAGCGCTTCTGGGATTTGAAGAAAGGCTTAACGAGGGTTGGCCATTTCTGGAGTTTGACGGTTTGGCCGGGCCGGACGCGGAAATCCTTTGAGTTGATCTTCATAGTTAAAGGTGATTCCGGTCGCGGGATTCGTGGCCGTTCATTTTTTGGGTTTGTCGTGTCGAATCTCCTGCGCTGCCTGGTCCCAGACTACGTCCCGAACTACGTCACCGCTTTCACGAAGTTGCCCCAAGTTGCCTGATGTTTCATTTCCAAAACCGCATCTCCGGGACTTTCGCAACCCTCTGAAAACAAGAAACCTCCAGAGGTTTCTGGAGGTTTCAAATTGGGTGCAGGGGTTGGATTCGAACCAACGACCTTCAGGTTATGAGCCTGACGAGCTACCAGGCTGCTCCACCCTGCAACATTTGGAAGGTAGAAAATTGGTCGACGACGGGGTTCTGTCAATGGCTTTCGGCAGACCAGCGATCCCGCTTTGCCGGATTCGCATTGGCGATCCCGTGTCAGCGAGGTTCAATGCGTTGCCCGCCGATCAGCGCCTGGGCGACTATCTCGAAGGACCGCAGGCGGGCGCCGTGGTCGAAGATCGCCGCGGTGACCATCAGCTCATCGACGCCAGTCCTCCTGAGAAACACTTCCGCGCCGCGCCTGACAGTGGCGGCTGACCCGACGATCGCCTCGCTGAAAGCGTGCTCAACGCCGGCGATTTCCAGCGGCGTCGCATGGCCCGCCAGGCTCGAGACCGGCGGGGGGAGCTGCGCCGGAGCTCCCCGCCGAAGGCCAATGAAGCTCAGCTGCAGGGACGTGAACAACTCCGCTGCGGCCGCGTCGGTTTCCGCCGCATAGGCGGCGACCACCGCCATGCAATACGGGCGCTTGACCGTGGCGGAAGGACGAAACTCTTCTCGATAGGACTTAAGCGCCTCGGCGAGGTGATCCGGTGCGAAGTGCGAGGCAAAGGCAAAGGGCAGCCCCATCGCCGCCGCAAGCCGGGCGCTGTAGAGGCTCGACCCCAGCAGCCATAGGGGCACCCCGAGTCCGACACCCGGCACGGCCCTGACTGCCTGGTGGGGCACGGCGGGGCCGAAGTAGCGCTGCAATTCGACGACGTCCTGCAGATAGGTGTCGGAGGCATCAGTGCGGTCCCGGCGCAGCGCCTGCGCCGTCAGGGGATCGGTGCCAGGCGCGCGCCCCAGCCCCAGGTCGATGCGGCCGGGGAAAAGCGACTCCAGGGTGCCGAACTGCTCGGCGATCACGAGGGGCGCGTGGTTCGGGAGCATGATTCCGCCAGCCCCGATGCGGATGCGCTCGGTGCCCGCGGCGACATAGCCAATGGCAACCGCCGTCGCGGCGCTCGCGATGCCAGGCATATTGTGGTGTTCCGCCAGCCAATAGCGCCGGTAACCCCATTTTTCCGCGTGCTGTGCCAGGTCACGGGAGTTACGCAGCGCCTGGCCGGCGGTGCCTCCCTGGATGATCGGAGAAAGGTCGAGGATGGAAATAGGAACCATGATGGAACCTAATCGCCTTTTCCCATCTGCCAAATCGTTGGGGCGATGCGGGCCGGCTGCACGCCGGGCCTAGCTCTTCCGCCCCAGCTCCGGGTAAAGCGTGTGGACTTTCCGCCGCACGGCTGCCTGTTCCGCCGGGGTGCCATCCTGCGCCACTCGGGCGAGCGCATTTCTCGCGTGGGCAACATCCTCGATCGGATACCTCCGGCCTGGAAGCGCAAAGCTGCGCATCGGGATGCTGTTCCTGGCCCGTGTGGTTAATTTCGTCATCGATTTTGGGGGAAGTCTCCCATTCGCTCGGGGCTATTGCGTGGCTGGAAAATCGGCTCCGCGCGTCACCGACTCCCATGCGGAAAAATCGCCGCGCAGCCGCTCCAGCTGTTGGATTGCTCCGGTGAAGGCGTCGTTGCCCAGCAGCAGGTGGTGCGGGGGGCGGGGCGATTCAATCGCCTCCACAATGGCTTCCGCCGCGCGAACAGGGTCTCCCGGCTGGCGGCCTGAGGAGCCGCGGATTTGGGTTCGCGTCACTCCCGCGGTTGCGGCGTACGCGTCGATCTGGTGCTTGCTCTCGTCGGCCGATCGTCCCGCCCAGTCGGTGCGGAATCCGCTCGGTTCGACAACCATGACCTTCAAGCCCAGGGGCTCGATCTCCTGCCACAGCGCCTCAGACAGGCCTTCCAGGGCGAATTTCGTCGCGCTGTAGTACCCGAGGGAAGGGAAGGATCGCAGCCCGCCCACCGAGGAAATGTTCACGATCGATCCGGTCCCGTGCAGGCGCATGCCCGGAAGCGCGGCGCGGATCATCCGGGCCGGCCCGAAGACGTTGACCTCGAAGAGGTCGCGGATCTTCTGGTCGTCGCCTTCCTCAATCGCCGAGAAATAGCCGATCCCCGCGTTGTTCACCAGCACGTCGATGCGCCCGAATTGCTTCTCCGCAGAGGCGATCGCCTCAGTCACTTCCGATTTGTTGGTGACATCGAGCTTAAGGACCAATGTCTCCCCGCGCGCCGCCAGGTCCGCAACCTCGGCAGGGCGCCTCGCGGTCACGACAACGCGGTATCCCCGCCCGATCAAGAGCTCGGCAAGCGCGCGGCCAAATCCGGTGGAGCAGCCGGTGATGAACCATACCGGCTTCTTGGTTTTGTCGTAGACAGTGCTTTTATTGGACATGGTTTGGGAAATTGGATCGTTCTCGTCTGCAGGCGCCTGGATTCCGGAGTGCGGTGCCCAAGTCCTGGGGAGCATTATGGACCGGTCATCCGCCGGCGGCGATGGGGTCTAACCCGAACATCAATGAAATCGGGCGGGAATACGGAGAGGGTCGGAATACGGAGAGGGTCAGGCTCTGAAATCTGTAATCCCGGGCGTCGGCCCGAGGAAAATTACAGAAGTCAGAGCTCGTGCGGAACGCCGGCAGAGGCCGCCCTTCGAACCCGGGCATATCTTGAGTCCGGCGCCATTGTGGGCTAGAAAGGCCGCACATGACCGCCAAATTGACAGCGTTCGTGATCGCCTTGGCGGTCGCGGGTTCGGCCGAGGTGAGGGGCGCGGAGTCCTTCGAGGACTCCGGCCGGGCGGCCCACCGGATGCTGACGAATCTGTGCGACGACTTCGGGGGCCGGCTGACCGGGTCCCCAGCAAACCGGGAGGCGATGGAATGCCTGGCCGGGCAACTTCGGGACCTCGGCCTCCACCCCGTCACGGACGCCTTTCCCATGCCCGGATGGGAGCGGGGCGCCGACGAAGTCACGCTGGTCCAGCCGGTTGCCCGGGTGCTGCGGATCGCGACCCTGGGCTACACGCAGCCCTGCGGGCCCTTCGAGGCCGACTTAGTGGATGTCGGCAATGGATTGGCGGCCCGCTATCCTGCCAATGCCCGGGGCAAGGTGGCCCTGCTCGATCCCTCCGCATACCTGACGTCGCGGGAGCTCTCCCGGATCGCCGTGCAAAAGGGAGTCCGGGGCGTTTTGTACGTGGACCGCGTCGGAGGCGGCGAACTCCTGGCACGCACGGGCAGCTTTGTCGGCGAGCCCCTGCCGCTGCCGATGGTGGCCATTACCCAGGAGGAGGGCCGGCGGCTTCAGCGGCTGCTTGCCCGGAATCGGCCGGCGAGGGTCCGGATCCAGATCCGCTCGCATTGCCTGCCGGTCCAAACCGCCAACCTGAAGGTTGTCCTTCCCGGCCGTTCCAAGGAGCTTATCATCGTCGGGGCCCACTTCGACAGCTGGGACCTGGGACAGGGAGCCCTGGACGACGGACTGGGCGTCGCCCAGCTCTTTGCCCTTGCCCGGGCGCTCCGGGGACGCGCCCTGGAGCGGACGGTTGAACTTGTCTGGTTCAATGGAGAGGAGCAGGGAATGTGGGGATCGCGGTACGAGGGGGAACACCTCGGAGACTCCCCCGTGGTCGCGATGCTGAACCTCGACATGGTGGGGGTCCCCATCGGGGTGAACGCCCTCGGGGACGCCTCGTTGGTGGAGCCGCTCGAGCGCTGGAACGCGTCCCGGGGAGCCCATAAGCTTCGGCTCGGGGTGCAGAATATCGACTGGTTCGGGAGCGACCATGTGCCCTATCAAGTCGCCGGGGTCCGCGCCGTATCCCTGAACGGGCCGATTCCCCAGGACTCGGTGCGCTACTACCACGATTTTGCCGACACGATCGACAAGCTTCCCGAATCGATCGTGGTCCAGTCCGCGCCGATCATCGGCGACCTCGTGCTTTTCCTGGCGAACGATTCCAAGTTGGCCCCCTGGCGTCGACCGGCTTCGGACACGGTGGCGCTGTTCACCGTGGTCGGGCTGCAGCGGCGGATGCAGGGTGTCGGCTACTGGCCCTTCAAGCCGGTCGTCCCGGAGAAATAGGAATTTGGGACATGCTCCGCCCAATTCCCATCCTTGCCCTTCTGCTCGCCGGCGCCATTCCGGTCCTGCGGGCGGACCCGCTGACGGACCGTGCAATCGCGCTCTACAACGCGAATAATTTCGCAGCAGCCCGCCCGCTTCTCGAGCGGGCGGTGGCCGCCGATCCCCGAAATGCCGCGGCCTGCTATTGCCTGGGGGAGATTATCGCCGAGCCGGGCGGCGAACGCGCCCTCGATGAAGCGGAGAAGTGGCTGGCACGGGCCGTCGACCTCGCGCCGGGCAACGAAACCTACCTGTCCGACTACGGTGGCAACAGCCTCGAACTTGCGGAAAAAAAACGCTCCCTTGAGTTCGCGCTGCGCGGTCGGAACGCAATGCTCAAGGCGATCGGGATGGACCCCGGCGACTTCGACGCCAGGGAGGGACTGATGCGTTTCTATGCCCAGGCGCCCTGGCCGCTCGGCAGCGCCGCCAAGGCCAGGGAGCAGGCCGCGGCGATCGTCTTGCGGGACAAGGCCCGGGGACTCAGGGACCTGATCACGCTCGGCCGCATCCACGAGGGCGCCCATGAAACAGGCGCCGCACGCGCGTCCTATGCCGCAGTCCTGGCGGTCGACCCTCGGAACACGGCGGCGCTTCAGGCGCTGGCCCGGCTGCGGTGACACGCCGCCCGAGGATCGCCGACAGGCTGGCAAACACCAGCCCGAGGCCGGCCACGGAGAGCAACAGCACCTTGGAGACCGGAAAGCCGGTCGTGGCGCCGCAGATTTCCGGGACGCGCAGCCCGAGCGCGGCGCCGAGGCCCGCGTAGGCAAGCAGGCAGACGCCGCACTTGGGGACCAGGGCCAAGAGCGCCGCGGAACCGAGCAGCCGGAAGGGGTGCCGGAATATCCTAGCCGGCAGCGCGCTCATTGGCGTAGCGGTCGTGCAGCCGCACCCACTTCATCGGGGCCTCGGAATCCTCGTCGCGGCCCTTGGGCACGAGATCGAGCAGGTTGTAGGTGCCGATCAGCAGGTCCAGGCCGCGTGAATAGGTCGAGTAGGTGCGATAGACCGCGCCGTCGGGGCCGCGGGCAAAGACGCTCAGGCCGGGCAGCTCGTCCATTCCGCCCTTCCTGACGCCGAAATTGTATTCGATCTTCCCGGACTTGATCTCCTCATCGGTGAACGAGACGCCGAAGTCGTGGTTGAAGGAGGTGCCGTACGACGACACCCAGTCGAATTTCCAGCCCATACGCCGCTTGAAGCGCTTGATCTCCGCAAGCGGGGCACGGGATACGGCGACGAAGGACACGTCGCGGGCGGCCAGGTGCGGCAGGGCGCCGTCAAAGTGATCCGACACGAAGGAGCAGCCGCGGCAGCCCTCCTCCCAACCCGGGCCGAGCATGTAGTGGTAGACGACGAGTTGGCTGCGGTCCCCGAACAGTTGCGCGAGCGACACGCGCCCCTGCGGCGACTCGAAGGTGTAGTCCGCGCTCACCTTTACCCAGGGCAGCTTGCGCCTGCGGGCGGCGAGGCGGTCGCGCAGCTTGGAGAATTCCTTTTCCTCGCGGAGCAGCTCACGCCGGGCGGCGAGCCACTTTGCCGGCGGGACGATGGATGGTTTTTTGGCGGCTTTCTTTTTCATGGTTGGAATCATTCAGGGTTTTTGGGCGGCGATCCGGAGTTCCTCGTACTCGGCCCGCAGCCGCGTGTGCACGGGCCAGAAGGGCGGGCGCGGGGCGCCCTCGAGGATGGCGATGAGAAGGGCGAGGTGGGTGTGCCAGCCCGCCCCAAAATCGGCCATGTAGGGAATGTCCTCGCCGCGGGCGCGGTGCGTGACGACGAGCAGGACGTCCGCGCCCTGCGGGGTCAGCTCAAAGATCGCCTCGCAGTCCCCCGTGTTGCCGAAGGTGAAGGCGAGCACCCTGGGCGGCTCGCAGCGGGTGATGATCCCGTCCATGCTGTGGCCGGGATCGTGGTGCTTCTTGTGGTCCTCGGGCGGCGTCTCGTCCGGCGCGAGGTCCTTGTGCCGGAATTTCAGCGTGAGCTTGCCGCCCTTGCGCAGCTCCATCGGGCCGCCCGCGAACCAGCGGCTCCGCTTCTCAGGGTCGGTGAGATAATCCCATATGCGCTCGATGGGGCCGGGCAGCGTGCGCACGATGCGCACCTCCGCCGGGCCGGTGAACTCCCCGTGCAGGTTGTTGGCTTTCATGTTGAAGTCTTTCCCCTGGCCTTCCGGTCGTTTTGCGCGTCCTCCGCGCGAAGCTCCCGCTCCAGGGCGTCAAGCCGGCGGGACCACACCGAGCGCGTCCGCTCAAGCCACTCCTCCAGGTTGTCGAAGCCGTCCGGGTTGAGGGCCTGAATGCGGGATCGGCCCTCGGGGCGGACGGTCACCAGGCCGGCTTTGTGCAGGACCTTGAGGTGCTGGGATATCGCCGGGGCGCTCATGTCAAACTCGGCGACGATTTCACCGGCGGTCCGCTCCCGGACCGCGAGAAGTTCAACGATCCGCCGGCGCGTCGGGTCGGCGATGGCAAGGAGGCTTTGCATGACAAATACAGTTAAGCGTTTTCTTAATTAAGCAAGAACTAAAATGAGAAATGGGAAAAAATCCTCCTTGGGGCGAATAGCAATCCGGCTCATGGCCTCGTGCAGGCCCGCGATTGACGACACGCGACGGGGTTACCGGGTTGAAGTGGCGCAGGGCGGGGAGCAGGATTGCCCGATCGCCGCCCCCGGAGGCGGGAGCCGGTCGCCCCTTGAAACCCACCCCATGACGAAACGCGATGTTGTCCGGCTGGCGCTCAATCACCAGCGCCCGCCCTACGTGCCCTGGGCTTTCTCCTTCACGCTGGAGGCTAAGGAAAAGCTGGAGAAACACTACTCCACGACCGACCTGGACACGGTCCTCCACAATCACCTCGTCTGGGCCGGCAACCCGGCCGGCAGCTTTGTCGACCTGGGAGCCGACCGGTTTCGCGATCCCTTCGGCGTCATCTGGGACCGCAGCGTGGACAAGGACATCGGGATGGTGACAAACCCGCAGCTGATCGAGCCCACACTGTCCGGATACCGGTTCCCCGATCCCACGGACGGCATTTTCTTCGACGAGGTCCCCTCGATGCTCGAGGCCAGACCCGACGGATTCCGGGTTTTCCCGATCGGGTTTTCCCTCTACGAACGGGCCTGGACCCTTCGGGGAATGGAGAACCTGATGATGGATTTTATCGAGAATCCGGCGTTCGTCCGCGGTCTCCTCCGGGCAATCGCCGATTTCAACATCGCCCAGGTTCGCCATGCGCTCACCTACGACATCGACGGGGTCTATTTTGGCGACGACTGGGGCCAGCAGCAGGGGCTGCAGATGGGGGCGGAACTCTGGCACGAGTTCATCGAGCCCGAGCTGGTCCGGATGTACGCGGCGGTGCGATCGGCCGACCGGTATGTCTTCATCCACTCCTGCGGCGACGTGGACGAGCTTTTCGACAGCCTGATCGCCGACGGGGTGAACTGCTTCAATCCCTTCCAGCCGGAGGTGATGGACGTGGCGACGCTGATCCCGCGGTACCGCGGCCGGCTCGCCTTTCACGGCGGCCTGTCGACCCAGCGCACGCTCCCCTATGGCACGGCTGCCGACGTCAGGACGGAGACGCGGCGGCTGCTCGGGCTTGGCCAGTCGGGCGGCTACATCCTCGCCCCGGCCCACGCCGTCGAGGGCGATGTCCCGCTTGAGAACATGCTGGCGTTCATCGACGAGGCCCTCGCCCAGCCGGGATTTCACGCCCAAGGCCGCACGTAGGGTTCACGCCGGCTGCACTCCGGCCGGCGCAGACTTGAATGCACAATAGACGACCGCGGGCGGGAAGTTCAGAAGGACCGGTGTCGTCCGCAGGTGGGGAAAGCACATCCTGATCTTTTTCCGGTCCAGCAGGGAGTGCTGAAATTGGATGTATCGCCCCTTTTCGGAAAGGACCCGCCGGACGGAGCCGATGAGGGCGTGGGCCCTTTCCCTTCCCATATTGCCCAGGGGGATGCCCGAGATCACAAAGTCGGGCCTTGGCGCATTGCCGTTGTCGAGATTCGACAGGAGCTGCGTGGCGGAGCCGGCGAACAACTCGACGCGATCCCCAAGGCCGGCGTTTTTTAGATTCCTTCCGAGGTCGCGCGCCAATGCCGGGTTGATCTCGCAGGCGAGGATCCGCGCCGCGGGGCAACGGGCCGCGAGACGGAACGTGAGCGCCCCCGTTCCGGCCCCCAGCTCCACGAGTCGCCCGGAATAGGCCTCGGGAACCGAGGCGATCATCTTCTCAATCAGAAAGCGCTGCGATGGGACAATGCCGCCGGTCTGCCCGTGCTTCACCAACCCGGCCCAGAAGAATCGGGCGTACTTGGCGGCGAAATCAGACAAGGCGGCTCTCCGGAGCCGGCGCGACCTTGAGGGCGGGGGTTGCGGGGCGGATAAAAGGGCGGATTTCATGGGCCTTCGGGAGCACGGCATGATATCCCGGGTCCGGTCCTGCAGATATTGGGTGTACACCCCACCCTGCCCGATTCCCGGGCTAGCGCTGCGCCCCGGCCCGGCAGAGCAGCCACCCGATCCCGATGAGGAGCCCGCCGGCGACAAGGTTCAGGTTGGAGGAGACGATGGCAGTGGACGGAACGAAGAGCCGACAGGCCAGGAGCGCGCCGCCGAACAGGTAGCCCAGGCGCCCGAGCATGAGGAAGAACTTGAGACCCCCCTGCCGGACCGCCCGGCCACCGTCGGCGGCCGGCTCGACGGGCGTGCGCAGGTCGGCATCGAGGCGCAGGATCCCGGCGTTGCGCGGATCCGCGGGATTCCACCAAAGGGCAGAGGCGAAAAAAACCGCGCTGGTCACGCCTGTCGCGAGAAACATGTTGCGAACGAAATCGGCGCTCTTCCCCCAGCCCGTCGCGGTGCAAAGAAGGACGGATGCGACAAACGCAAGGCAGGCGGCCATGCCCGACCACCACGGCGTCCTGCGGTACACCAGCCCGAGCCCGACGGGCATCATGAAGCCGACGACGATGGATGACAGCACCGCCACAAACTTGAAGGCGCCCCCGAATCGCGGCACCTGGAATGCAACCGCCACCCCGAGGGCGCCGAGCACGCACATCGTAGACCGGGCCATGCCCAGTTTGTTGCGGTCGCTCGCCGGAGAAAAGCCCAGGCGCTTGCGCGCCGGCACATAGAGGTCGTGCGTGACCGTGGCGGAGAGCCAGTTGAGGGTTGCGTTGTCCGCGCCGAGCGTCGCGGAAAGGATCGCCGACACCACGAACCCGATCAGCCCGTGCGGAAGGAGCGTCAGGGCGAGCCCCACGAACGAGGCCTCGGTGGGCTCGGGGAACGTCGGCCAGGCCGCGGCGATATTCGGGAAGATGACCCTCGACGCCATCGACGGAAGCACCCACATGATCGGCCCGATCACCATCAGGACGGCGCAGAGAAGCGCCATCTTCCGGGCCCCGTTGTCGTCGGCCACGGAGTGGTAGCGCTGCACGAGAGCCCAGTTGAAATTATACCCGATCAATGCGGTCATCATCCACGCCGCAAGGAAAAGGCGCGAGTGAAGGGGCCCGTTCATCCCGGACAGGTAGCCCGGGGGCACCTCGCGAATCATCCGCTGCACCCCGGCAAGCAGGCCCCCGCCATGGCCGAGATACAGGTAGGCGACCGGGCAGATGATCAGGGTCATCACGAGGATGATGATGCTCTGCACGGCGTCGCTGAGGACCGCCGCCCAGAGCCCGCCGGCCATCGAGTAAAGGATGAGGACAATCCCCATGATCAGGATGCAGGCCTGCCACCCGGCGAGGCTAGCCCCGGCGATGTGCCAGGTGGCGTTGTTGAACCCGAGCGCGGTCGACCCGAAGAGGCACAGAATGTAGATCCCCTGCCCCAGCCCGGCCACCTGGGTCGGAACCGACATCACGGAGTAGAACCAGGTGGTCGACGGGGAGTAGCGCCGCGTGAGGAACTCAAAGGGGGCCTGGATCCGCGTCCGGCGCCAGAGCGGCGCCACCCAGAGGAAACCGATGAGATAACCCCAGAATCCCGACGTGTAGATGATCAGCGAGCAAAGCCCGTTCCGATAGATGAAGCCCGCCGCGACCACGAACATGTAGGTCGAGAAGCCGCTCACCCAGTTCGAGATCCCCGCGAGAAGCCAGGGAACCTTGCCGCCGCCGCGAAAATAATCGTCCGAGCTCCTGTTCTGCCGGGCGGAATAGAACCCGACCCAGACGATCACGCAGAGGTAGAGCGCGATCAGCGCGTAGTCGATCGCGTTGACGGTGTTGATGACGGGCATGGCGGCGACCTGCGGGAGCGGGCGAGATTTGCTTTCCGGCACAAGCAATGCAACTATTCCGCGTTCGCCTACCCCTCGGGTCCGTGTCAGCGGCAATTCCGGTGCAACCCGCCCCCTCCATCGCCGGCTTTTTTCTCACCTCGGTCATCGCCGGGGTCGTCGGGGCCTTCGGCATGGAGTGCACCCTCTGGCTCATCTGCCGGGCGGGCTGGGCCAAGGGCAACATGATCGAGGCGGTCGGCAGCCTGATCACCCGTTCGCGGCACAACGCGTTTCAGGCCGGGGCGATCCTGCACGGGATATCCGCGGTGGCCTTTGCAATGGTCTACTACCTGGCAATGCTTTACCTCGGGCTGGCCACCTTTCCGCGGGCTTTCTCCGTGGGAATCGGCTTTGGCGTCATCCACGGCGTCATCGTCAGCCTCATGCTCGTCTGGGTCGTGGCCGAGCAGCACCCGCTGGAGGAATTTAAGAGCGCGGGCTTTGCCGTCGGGATCAGCCACTTTGCCGGCCACATCGTCTACGGCGGGCTGGTCGGGCTGGTGATCGCGATCGCAAGAAGCTGATCGAGAGGCGGGCCGCGTTACTCTTCCAGTTTCCGGTAGGTGACGAGCGAACTGCCCGGCGCATCGGCGATTTCAAGCCTCAGCCTCGCAAGGCCGGCGCCGGTGATCCGCCGCGTCTCGCCGCGGTCGGCGAAGTTCACCTCGTACGCGGCAGCCGGATCGAGCCCGTGCAGCGCCACCTCGATCACGGGATTCAGCGACTTCGGCCGCCGGAAGAACATCGCAAACCCCCTGCCCTGTTCCGGGCTGTCATACTGCCAGGCGCACCAGACTTCCGGGTTCACGCTCACGGGGGTCAGGGGGTAGAAGTCGCCCAGGTAAAGCGGGCGCAGCATCTTGACCTCCGCGACTACCCGCTTGAACAGGTCCGCCGGGAAGCCCTTCTCAAAATTGTCCTGGCAGATTCCAAAGCCGCTCGTGGCGGCGCTGCGCAGGCCGTAGCGGCTCAGCGGCTGGTAGCCGGGCAGCCCGCACATGCTCAGCGTGGCGTTCAGCGGAACGAAGCGGCTCAGGCCCGAGGTCTGGGCCTGGTCCCACTCCGCGGTGGCCTCCCGCAGGCCGACCGAGTCGCTCCGCGAGATGCTGTAGCTGCGGCTGATCATCTCCAGGTCGATCCGGCGGCCGCCCGACGCGCAGTTGTCGAACACGAGGTTGGGATGCCGCCGCAGGAGCTCATCCCACATCGAGTAGAGCCCCTCGACGTAATGGTTCTCGGTGATTCCCTGCCGGCCGGGCTGGTCGGCGGCCTGCCAGTAGGCCAGGGTGTTCCCGACATTGAAATCGGTCCGGTAGATATCGATGCCCGAGTCGCCGATGGACTTGGAGAGGACATCCGTGAGCCAGGCACGGGCAACCGGATCACCCAGGTTGAAAAGCCCGGAGCCGTTCCAGCCAGTGCCAATTCCCAGGACAAATCCGGGATGCTCGCGGGCAATCAGGCTGTGCGGATCGACCCGCTCCGGTTCATACCAGACCAGGAACTTGAGCCCCAGCCGATGCGCCTCCTCGCCGAGGGGGCCGAGCCCGCGCGGGAAATGAGCGGCGTTCGGGACCCAGCTTCCGACCCCGTTCGGCCAGCCGCCCTCAAACCAGCCCGCGTCGAGCCACCAGGCCTCGGCGCCAAGCGCGGGCAGGGCACGGATGTGCGCGATCTGGTTCTCCTCCGTGGTGCCGTTGCCGGTGTCGTAGACGAACCAGCTGTTCTGGGTGACCGGCGGCATGACGATTTTCCCGCCGCGGCGGGGCACATAATGGGCCAGCAGCAGCCGGCGCAGCTGGTTGTGCCCTCGCAGGTAATCGCCCCCTTTCCAGGAGAGCAGGAGGATCCGCGGCGTGCGGACGCTCTCGCCCGGGTGGAGCGCCGCCCGAAACTGCTGCTGTCCGGCCGCGAGCCGGATCGTCGTCGCGCCGACCCGCCGCACGTCCTGGGACCACTGCCCGGACCAGCCCACCGCCCAGGCCATGCCCCCCCGCGGCCACTCCATGTTGAAGAAGGGCAGGGCCCCGTTGGAGGAACGGCCGCCGTGCGGGGCGACGGTCACATGGGCCCCGGGGGAAAGCGGATCGTCGATCGGCACAAAATCCGTCGCCTGTGCCGTGCTGCCGTAGGCATGGTGGAGCACCACCTCGCCCGCCGGAATGCCAATGTCCAGGTTCAGCGGTAAGACCTGCTCGAGGATCGGGCTGTCGACCCGACCCTTGTTCGTGAAGCGGAGCACCCAGTCGACGGCGGGGAAATCGTCGCAACAGATGACTTCGGCGCACACCTCCATCCCCGTCGAGGGGTCCGTCAGGGTGATGATCCTCTTTTCGCGCCCGTCGGGGGTCGGCTCCGTCCTCTCCCGAATCGTCCATCCCGGGAGCAGCCCGGCCGACGCCTTTCCCCCATAGACAAAGGAGAAGGGCAGGCTCCTGGAGCACCCGTTCCCCGGTTCCGCCGGCCCGGCCGCCCCGCGGAAGGCCGACAGGGAAAACGCATCGCCGGCCCAGGCCTTCATTGCATCGCATTCGCCCCGGGCATCCGGGGCCTCGGGGGCGCCGGACAGCCCGGCGCAACCCCGCAGGGCGAAAAGGGCCAGAAGGACCCGCGCGAACGAAGCCACCCGCCACCCCGTCGCCCCAAATGAAGTCATTCCAACCTTCAACGCCATCGTCCGCGGCTTGTCCAGATTAAGGAGATCGGCGCGGGTCGTTCAGGGCCTGACGTTCACCGTGAAGCTGACGTCCCCGGAGCCCCGCGGGCCGGCGTAGTGGAGCTGGGCGGTCCAGTCGCCGCCCATCTCCGGCTTGACCTCCACGCGGTAGCGCCCGGGGCCGTCCCCCGGGGTGATGGTGCTTCCCGAGTGCATGGCCATGCCGGGCATGTTCATGTCCAGGGCAAAGGTGAGCGTCCCCACGTCGACCGGTTCGCCGCCGGCTGCGTCGCGAAACTCGACCGTCACGCGGTTGGCGCCGAGAGCCAGCCCGCCACCGGAATCGTAGAGGCTGACCGTCATCCCGGCCGATGTCTGGGTGGCAAAGGGGGTGCCCAGGGAGGCCGCGGCGGCCTTGGCCGCGATATCCGGCCGGTGAAGCCACCAGCTTCCCGCCACCCCGGCTCCCAAACCGAGAGACAGGACGACAATCCAGGGCGCGATGCGCCGCCCCGGCCGGCGGAGCGGATCGCCCGGGCCCGCCGCAGGTCCCTCGGGGCCGTCCGGATCGGGCAGGTGCCGCCGCCGCCAGAGCATGTAGATGGCCGGATAGAGGAGCAGTTCAAGGACCGCGGAGGTCACCACCCCGCCGATCATCGGCGCGGCGATGCGCTTCATCACGTCCGCTCCGGCCTGGGTCGTCGGCGACCACATGATCGGCAGGAGGCCGAAGAGGATCGCGCAGACCGTCATGATCTTCGGCCTGATCCGCTGGACGGCGCCCTCGATGATGGCGTCGTGAAGGTCCGCCGGCGTGTTCATCCGGCCGGCCGCCTGGAACTTGTCCCAGGCGTGGTCGAGGTACAGGAGCATGACAACTCCCGTCTCGGCATCCAGGCCGGCGAGCGCAATCAGCCCCACCCAGACGGCCACGCTGAGGTTGTAGTGCAGCAGGTAGAGGAACCAGAACGCACCCACGAGCGAGAAGGGCACCGCCAGGAGGACAATCGCCGTCCGGGCCACCGATTTTGTGTTCAGGTAGATCAGCACGAAGATGATCAGCAGCGTGAAGGGGATCACGACGGCCAGCCGCTGCTCCGCGCTCTTCAGGTACTCGAACTGCCCCGCCCACTGGATGTAGTAGCCGGGGGGGAATTGGACGCGCGCGGCCAGCCGAGCGTTGGCGGCCTTGACGTAGCCGTCGATGTTCGCGGTCGTGACGTCGACGAAGACAAAGCCGACGAGCTGCCCGTTCTCGTCCCGGATGTCCGGCGGCCCCGTGCGGTAGGACAGGTC
Source organism: uncultured Opitutaceae bacterium (assembly GCA_903891325.1). Classification (GTDB taxonomy): domain Bacteria; phylum Verrucomicrobiota; class Verrucomicrobiia; order Opitutales; family Opitutaceae; genus Palsa-1447. The sequence goes on along the minus strand of CAITEC010000018.1, from coordinate 28,899 downwards.
GGCGATCTCCCCGATCGGCACGAGCGCACCGCCGGGCGCGGGCACCAGGACCCGCCTCAGCGCATCAAGGTCCGACCGGTAGTCGCGCGCGTAGCGCACGCTGATCGGGTAGCGCTCCCGGCCCTCGACCGTGGTGGCGATCGTGTTTCCGCCGATGGCCGTCTCGATGACGTCGTTCACGTCGCCGACCGTCAGCCCGTAGCGGGCCGCCGCCCGGCGATTGACCGTGAAGTCCAGGAAATAGCCGCCCGTCGTGCGCTCGGCGAAGACGCTGCGCGTGTCCGGGAGATCGGTGAGCGCCTTCTCGATCTGGACGCCGAGCTTCTGGATCCCGCCCAGGTCGGGACCGAAGACCTTGACGCCCAGGACCGATCGGAAGCCGGTCGTCAGCATCTCCGTGCGGGTCTGGATCGGCATCCAGAAGATGTTCGCCATGCCGGGGGTCTTCAGCCGGGCGTTCATTTCCGCGACGATCTTCTCCCAGGTCATCCCGGTGCGCCACTGCGCGTGGGGCTTGAGGGTCACGACCGTCTCGAACATCGAGAGCGGCGCCGGGTCGGTCGGCGTCTCCGCCTGGCCGGCCTTGCCGAATACGGTCTCCACCTCGGGTATCGACTTCAGGATCCGGTCCTGGATCTGGAGGATCCGTGTCGCCTCGCCGATCGACATGCCGGGAACGGCGGTGGGCATGAAGAGGATGGTCCCCTCGTTGAGCGGGGGCATGAACTCCTTGCCCAGCCGCCCGAAGGGGATGCAGGTGGCGGCGAGGATGGCGGCGGCGGCCAGCAGCGTCAGCCAGCGGAACCGCAGGACGAAGCCCGCGAAAGGCCGATAGGCCCAGATCAGGAAGCGGTTGACCGGGTTCCTGCCCTCAGGGGTGATCCGGCCGCGGACGAGCAGCGTCATGAGCACCGGGACGAGCGTGATGCCCAGGAGCGCCGCGAAGCCCATGGCGAAGGTCTTGGTGAAGGCCAGCGGCTTGAAGAGCCTGCCCTCCTGGGCGCCCAGGGAGAAGACCGGGACGAAGCTCACCGTGATCACGAGGAGCGAGAAAAAGAGGGGCCGGCCCACGCTGCGGGCCGCCGCGATGATGACCTCGATCCGCTCGGCGTTGGACGGCTCGCGACCGCGGTCCTCCCTGAAGTGGTCGAGCTGCTTGTGGGCGTTCTCAACCATGATGATCGCCGCGTCGACCATCGCCCCGATTGCGATGGCGATCCCCCCCAGCGACATGATGTTGGAGGTGAGCCCCAGTGCGTGCATGGGGATGAAGGCGAGGAGGATGGCGATCGGCAGCGTGATGATCGCGACCAGGGCCGAGCGCACGTGCCAGAGAAAGACGAGGCAGACGAAGGCGACGACGATGCTCTCCTCGATCAGCTTCTGCCGGAGCGTCGCGATGGCGGCGTTGATCAGCTCGCTGCGGTCGTAGGTCGGCACGACCCGGACACCCGGGGGCAGCGAGGGCTCGATCTCCCTCAGCTTCTCCTTGATGCCGTCGATGACCGCCAGGGCGTTCTCGCCGTAGCGCATGACGACGATCCCACCCACCGTCTCTCCCTTGCCGTCGAGCTCGGCCACGCCGCGGCGCAGGTCCGGCCCGAGGTGCACCCGGCCGACGTTGCGCACGAGGACCGGCGTCCCCCCCTCCACCTTGAGCGGGATGTCCTCGATGTCGGCCAGGCTCTTGATGTATCCCCGGCCGCGGACGTAATACTCGGTCGAGCCCACCTCGAATATCTTCCCGCCCACGTCGTTGTTGGAACGGCGGATCCTGTCGACCACGTCGGAGAGCGGAATCCCGTAGGCCGCGAGCTTGTTGGGGTCCAGGTCCACCTGGTACTCCTTCACGAAGCCGCCGACCGGCGCCACCTCGGCCACGCCCTTCACCGACTCCAGTGCGTACCGCAGGTGCCAGTCCTGGAACGACCGCAGGTCGGCCAGGCTGTGCCGGCCCGTCTCGTCAACCAGGGCGTACTCGAAGACCCAGCCCACGCCCGTCGCGTCCGGGCCGATCACCGGGTTGACGCCCTCGGGCAGCGAGTCGCGGACGGAGTTCAGGTACTCGATGACCCGGGAGCGGGCCCAGTAGATGTCCGTCCCGTCCTCGAAGATCACGTAGACGAACGATTTCCCAAACATCGACTCGCCGCGCACGAACTTCACCTTCGGCGCCGCGATGAAGCGCGTTGAGATCGGGTACGTCACCTGGTCCTCCACCAGGTCGGGTGAACGGCCCTCCCAGTCGGTGGAAATGATGACCTGCGTGTCGCTCAGGTCCGGAATCGCGTCGAGTGGGGTTCGCCGCAGCGCCCAGACCGACGCGGAGACGGCGAGGATGGCCAGGATGAAGACGAGGAAGGGATTGCGGGCGCTCGTGTCGATGATCCGCTCGATCACCGTCATGCGGGCCGGCTGGGCGGGAGGGGGCGTGTTCATGGCAATTGCTCAGAAATCCTTGAGGGCGCCCTCGATCTTCGACTCCGCGTCCACGAGAAAATTGCCGCTGGCGACGACGCGCTCGCCCGCGCTCAGGCCGGCGGTGACCTGGTAGAAGCCCCCGAATTTTCCGCCGATCCGGATGAAGCGCGGCTCGAGCCGCCCGGCCCCCTTGTCCACGAAGACGATGTCGCGTCCCCCGGTGGGCAGGACCGCGTCGACCGGGACGGCGAGCCCCTCGCCGGCGTCGAGCGTCACGGCAACGTCCACGTAGGCCTCGGGCCGCAGCTTCAGCGCGGCATTGCCCACGTCGATCCGGACCCGGCCCGTCCGCTTCATCTGGTTGATGAACGGGTCCATCACGGCGATCGTGCCGGGAAGCGACCAGCCGGGAAGGGAGGTGCTGGTGATCGTGACGGCGACGCCCGGCTTGATGAGCGGCAGCTCATCCTCGTAGAAGTCGGCCCAGACCCAGACCGACGAAAGGTCGACCAGGGTTGCCAGCCGGTCGCCCGCCGCAACCCGCGCGCCCTGGCGAACGGCGATGTCCTCGACTGTCCCCGCAACGGGGGCCAGCAGCGGGAGATACCGGGCGGCCGCACCCGCCTTCCCGATGGCGTCGATCTGCCCGTCGGTGACATTCCACTGTTCGAGGCGGGCGCGGGCGCCCGCCAGGAGGCGCCCGGCGACCTCGGTCGCGGGCGCGTCGTTGTCGCGCAGGGCCTTTTCGCGCATGCGCAGGAGATCGACGTACTCGCTCTCGGTGGCGACAAGGTCGGGGCTGTAGATGTCCATCAGCACCTGCCCCCGCGCAACCCGGTCGCCCGGCGCGGAAATATCCAGGTCGTGCACATAGCCGTCGACGCGGGCGACGCAGTCGCGGCGCGCGGACGTCGGCGCCGCCACCACGCCGGCGGCGCGCAGGACGCGTCTCAGGGGCCGGGATTCCACGGTGGCGTACGTGACCCCGATGAGCTGCTGGCGCTCGAGCGGAATCGTGAATTCCCGCGGCTGGTCCGCGGAGGGCGGCGTGTCGGCGGGCGGCGTCGCGCTTACCTTCATCACGGGCACGACGTTCATGCCGCAGATGGGGCATTTGGCGTCGGGGTCCAACAGGTGCACCGACGGGTGCATCGCGCAGGTGTAATAGGCGACATCGGCGGGCGGGGTCGCGGCAGCCGCCCGGGATATGCCGGCCAGGAGAGCGAGGCCTGAGAGGATGAGGAAAAGGGCGGTGGTTTTCATTTGGGATCTGCGTTCGCTGCACTGTCGTTGGTTGAAGGGGTTGCCTCCTCGAGGGCAAACAGGCTGTCCGGGTCCGGGATCCCGGCCAGGAGGGCGATTTCCGTGAGCATGCCGTCCTGGTCTGTCAGCGCCTGGGCCAGCGCAAGCTGGTCGGCCAGGAGCATCCGGTGCGCGTCCAGGACATCCTGGAACGGGCCGAGGTTGGCCTCCCAGGCGGCCTGGGCGCTTGAGAGCGTCTGCCGGGTGAGCGGAATCAGCTGGTCCCGGTAGAGCAGCGCCTTGCGGCGGGCGGCCTCAAGCTCGAGAACGTGGTGGTGGAGCTCCTCCTGGACGGAGGTCTCGTAGTCCTCGGCCGCCAGCTCGCTGGAACGCTTCCGCAACCGGTCGCGCCGCCACTCGTCATCGTACCGGTTGCGGTTCAGCCAGGGCACGCTGAAATTCACCGTGACCATGCCCTCGCGGATACCCCCGTCGCCGCTGTACTGGCGGGTCTCGAGCCCAAGGCTCACGTCGGGGAGGCGCTGGCGGCGGGTCAGGTCGGCTGCGGCCTGCGCCGACACGCTCTCCTGCCGCATGACCTTAAGCTGCGGTTCGCCGGCGCGGGCGGCCTCGACGAGCCGGCTGCTGAAGGAGAGCGGCGGGCGGAGGACCGGAGTCGCGATCCTCGGCCAGGCGGCGTGCAGGTCGCGGTTCAGCAGCCGATTGAGCGCAAGCGCGGCGTGGTCGAGATCCCTCTCGCGGCTCTTCAGGTCCTCGCCGGCCACGGCGCGGGCGGTCTGGATCCTCAGCCAGTCCACCTGGCTCGCGCGGCCGACCCGGTAGCGGTGGTCGACCTCGGACAAGGTGGCGTCGATCCATGCCAGGTCCTGGCCGGCCACATCGGCCTGCAGGCCGGCAAGGGCCAGCCCGTCCAGGGCGACCCGAATGTCGCGCCGCAGCCGCTGGGACTGGGCTTCGGCCGCGAATCGGGCGCTGGCCGCGTCGGCGGAGGCCACCGAGCGCGTGAGGTCCGGCCGGCCGTAAAGCGGGAGCTGCTCCTCGACCCCGTACACGAGGTCGCCGAGTTGCGAGGACTTCATTCCCCGCGCGGTGGGCGCCCAGACGCCAAAGGTGGCCATCGGGTCCGCCCAGGTCCGGACCGCGGAAACCGCCGCTTCGGCGGCCCCGGTCTGGGCCTCGGCCGACCGCAGCGCCGCGTTGTGGGCCCGGCCCTCGGCCACAAGGCCGTCGACGTAGGCGGCGGTGACCCCGACGGGGGCGGGCGCCGGCGGTGAACCGGCCGCCGGTGTCACAGCGGAAGCGGCGGCAAGGACGATGAGGAAAGTGAAAGTGGGTAAAATTGGTTTCATGGATGATCTCGATGGCCAGGGAACGGAAAACGGATGGATGCGCGCGGCGGCGCAAGGACACCCGTTGGGTGAAGGGCCGGCTGGGCCGGCGAGGCTCGCGGACACACCGCGGCCCGGGCGTCAGATCAGGAAACTGCAGTGCGCCTTGAACAGGGACACACCTGCAACGCGCGCCGCCCAGGCGGCCGCGGAAATCGCGGCGCGCCGGGCCGCCGCGTCAAAATTGGGGGCGTGGAACCGGACGGCCGCGCCGCGCGAGGGCAGCGCCTTCCGGGCCCGGGCTGGGGCCAGGGTCGCGATTTGCGCGGAAACGGGGGCAGCCGTCGTGGAAACGGGCGCCGGGCAGCAGCCGGGCGACCCGCATCCGCAGCACGGGCAGCACCCGCAGCATTCCTTCGCCGCGGCCGGCGCCGCAACCGCCGGCTGCACCTGCACCCAGGCGGTGCAGAGGACGGCGAGAAGGAGCCAGACAAGGCGTTTCATGTTTCCAAAGCATAACCATCCCCATAACCGGCGGCTCCGCAAGCTTTGGCATCGTCGCCTCGGATCTTGCCCTCCGCCTCCGGAACCCATTGTTACTCCTAATCTATTGCGATTGTGATGAATTATAGTTAACCTTCCCAGTGAACCCACGGGCCAACGAGGGAGAAGGCGGCGATGACAAATCCCGCGAAGACGCCTTTTGGGCGGCAAAGATCCGTCTGGGCGCGGCCGTGAGGGCCCAGCGCATCCGATTGGGGGTGACCCAGGAGGAGCTGGCCTGGAGGGCAAATCTGCACCGCACCTACCTGGCCGGGATCGAGCGCGGGGGGAGGAACCTTACCCTGCGCAGCATCATGACCCTTTCCGTGGCGCTCCAGGTCACCATCGAGAGCCTGTTTGCGGCCGCCCAGGAGGCCGACGGGCGCAAGGCGACCGGGCGACGGCTCGGCGAGGTGCTGCTTGTCGAGGACAACCCCGACGACGCCGAGCTCATTCAGCTCGCCTTCACGCGGGCCAATTTCGCCAACCCGGTGCGGGTCGCCCGGAACGGGCAGCAGGCGCTGGACCACCTGGCCATCGGCGGCGGGCATCCCGGTCGCCGGGGCCCGCTGCCGGACCTGGTGCTGCTTGACCTGAACCTCCCGGACATGAAGGGCCAGGACGTGCTGCGCCGGATCAAGGCGGACGCCCGGACCCGCGCGGTTCCGGTCGTGATCCTGACCATGTCCCGCTCGGACAGGAACGTGATCGAGTGCGCCCGCCTGGGCGCTGAAAACTACATCGTCAAGCCGGTCGATGTCTCCCATTTCTGCAGCGTCGTGAACCGACTCAACCTGCCCTGGGCAATCGTAACACCCCCGAGCCCCGGTGAAAACAGCCGACAATAGGCAGGCGACCCTCCAGCTGAAGGATGCTCTCAAGGAACTGGGCGACCTCAAGGCCGCCCTGGACGAGCACGCCATCGTGGCGATCACCGACCCGCAGGGAAAGATCCGGTACGCAAACGACAAGTTTTGCGCGATCTCGAAGTATTCGCGCGAGGAGCTCATCGGGCGGGACCACCGGATCATCAATTCCAGTCACCACCCCAAGGAGTTCATCCGCAACCTGTGGGCGACCATCGGGCAGGGAAAGGTGTGGCACGGGGAGATCAAGAACCGCGCCAAGGACGGGTCGTTTTACTGGGTGGACACGACGATCGTGCCCTTCCTCGACGGGGAGGGCCGGCCCCGCCAGTACGTGGCCATCCGGGCCGACATCACGGAGCGAAAGCGCGCGGAGGACGAGGTGAGGAACCTGAACGCCGCCCTGGAGCAGCGGGTCGTGGAGCGCACGGCCCAGCTCGAGAGCGCAAACCGCGAACTCGAGGCCTTCTCCTACACCGTGTCGCACGACCTGCGCGCGCCCCTGCGGGCGATCGACGGGTTCTCGGAGGCTGTCATCGAGGATTTCGGGCCCCTTCTCCCCGACGAGGGAAAGCGCTACCTTCGGACAATCCGGGCCGGGGCGCAGCGGATGGGGGCCCTGGTCGACGACCTGCTCACCTTCTCGCGGCTGAGCCGGCAGCCCGTCCAGAAGAGCCAGGTGGACATGGGGCAGCTGGTCCGCGACGCGCTGGAAGAACTGGGCGACGCGCAAAAAAACCGGCGGATCGACCTTCGCGTCGGCGACCTTCTCCCCTGCCTGGGGGATGCTTCGCTGCTCAAGCTCGTCTGGATCAACCTGCTCTCCAACGCGGTCAAGTTCACGGGCAAGCGCGAGGTCGCGATCATCGAGATCGGCTGCTCGGCGGGCAGGCATGCCACCCACTACTATGTCCGCGACAATGGGATCGGCTTTGACATGAGGCACGCGGAGAAGCTCTTCGGGGTGTTCCAGCGGCTGCACCGGATGGAGGACTACGAGGGGACCGGCGTCGGCCTGGCGATCGTGGACCGGATCGTCCAGCGGCACGGGGGGCGGGGCTGGGCCGAGGCGGTCGAGGGCCAGGGGGCGACCTTCCACTTCACCGTCGAGGGAGGCGCCGCCTCGTGAACGACGAGGCGGCCGCCCGGGTGCTCCTGGTCGAGGACAACCCGCAGGACCTCGAGCTGACGCTGCGCGCGCTGCGGCGGGCGGGCCTGGGCGCCGACGTGCACGTGGCCCGGGACGGCGTCGAGGCGCTCGACTTCGTCCTCGGGCCGGGCGGCGGGAGCGGCGCGGCGCCGGCCCGCCGGCTGCAGCTGATCCTCCTGGACCTGAAACTGCCCAAGTGCGACGGCCTTGAGGTGATCTCCCGTTTAAAGTCCGACCCGCGGACCCGGGCCATCCCCATCGTTGTTCTCACCTCATCGCGCGAGGCAAGCGACGTCGCCCGCAGCTACCAGCTCGGGGCCAACAGCTACGTCGTCAAGCCGGTGGAGTACGACCGGTTTTCAAATGCCGTTGCGCAGGCCGGGCTTTACTGGCTGTCCGTGAACCAACCCCCCGGACTCGAATGAGTGAAACCGGCCAGCCAATCAGCCTGATCGTCCTGGAAGACGACCCCAACGACGCGGAGCTGCTGCTGCGGCGCCTCCGCCAGGCGGGCTTCGCGCCGGTCGTCCGGCTGATGGACAGTGAGGAGGCCTTCACCGCCGCGCTCTCGTCGCCCTGCGACCTGGTGATTTCCGACTACCGGATGCCCCGGTTCACCGGCCTGCGCGCACTCCAGATTATCCGCGACCGCGGGCTGGACGTACCCTTCATCATCGTCTCCGGCACGATCGGCGAGGAGACGGCCGTCGAGGCGATGCGGCAGGGCGCCACCGACTACCTCTTCAAGGACCGCCTGGGAAGGCTGGGCGCGGCCGTCCGCCAGGCGCTGGACGGCGTGCAGCTCAAGCGCCACTCCCTTCAATCCCAGAGATTGGAGGCGATCGGCGCCCTGGCCGGCGGCATCGCGCACGACCTGAACAACATCCTGGCGCCGGTCCTGCTGGTGCCCGGCCTGCTGAGGCCCCTGATGGTCACCGAAAAGGACCGCGAGATGCTTTCGCTTGTGGAGCTGAGCGGGCAGCGGGGGGCCGCCATCATCCGGCAGCTCCTCGCGTTCTGCCGGGGCCTGGGCGGCGAAAGGATCAAGGTCGATGTCCGCCACCTCGTCCGCGACATGGCGGACATCATGCGGGAGACCTTCCCCCGGAACATCAGGATCACGGAGTCGGGTCCGCCGGACCTTTGGGTCGTGGAGGCCGACCCGAGCCAGCTCAACCAGGTCCTCATGAACCTGTGCGTGAACGCCCGCGATGCGATGCCCCAGGGCGGCGGACTGGCGGTGGCCGCGGAGAATTTCGTGCTCGATCCGGACACAACCGTCGAGTCGACCGCCCGGCCCGGGCGCTACGTGCGACTCCGCGTGTCGGACAGCGGCCAGGGAATACCGCCGGACATTCTGCCCAAGATATTTGAGCCCTTTTTCACGACAAAGGAGGAGGGCAAGGGCACCGGGCTCGGGCTCTCGACGGTGCGCGGCATCGTCAATTCCCACAATGGGTTCCTGAAGGTGCGCAGCGAGGCCGGGGCGGGGACGAGCTTCGAGGTCTATCTCCCGGCCGCCGCCGACGGACCGACGCCCACGCCGCCTCGCGAGGCGCAAAGCCTGCCGATGGGCGGAGGCGAGCTGATCCTTTTCGTGGACGACGAGGCCTCGATCCGGGGAGTCGCACGGCAGCTCCTCGAGCGCCAGGGCTACAGGGTCCTGACTGCGGGAACCGGCGAGGAGGCGATCAAGCTCTTCGTCCAGAACCCGGCAAAGCCCGGCCTGATCATCACCGACCTTATGATGCCCGGAATCGGGGGGGTCGGGCTCATCCGGGCGATCAGGCTTCTCGACCCCGCCGCGCGCTTCCTTGTCATCAGCGGCCTCGGCACGAATGTCGGCACCGCAGGACTTGCCCAGCTTCGAATCCCCGAGCCGGTCGACAAGCCCTTCGACGCCAAGTCGCTGGTCGGGGCCGTCCAGTCCGCCCTCAGCGGCTAGCCAGCCCGAATCAGGCCGGGCCGATCAGCCGGCGGACCTCGGCCAGCACCCGGGACAGCGGCGCGGTCTTGGACAGGTAGCTGGAAATGCTTCGGCTCTCCAGGTTCTCGGCAACCCGCGCGTCAAAGAGCACCCCGGTGAGCAGGATCACCGGTACCGCCTTCAGGTCGGCCTTCAGCTGCGCCACCAGGTCCAGGCCGTCCGAATCCTCAAGCTGCAGATCCGTGATGATGAGCAGGGGGACCTCCGTCTTCACTGCCTTGCGGGCCTCGCTGGGCGTCGCGACGGAGGCCACCCGGTAGCCCTGCTCGGACAGGTATTCGGCGAGGATGCTCCGGATCGATTCCTCATCGTCGATGATCAGGATGGGCTTTTTCATTGGACGACTCGAAGGATGACAACGCCGCCGACAACCTTGTCCTGGTCGCGAACCGGGTAAAGCGACAGGAGGGCGCGCACCGGCCGGCCGCCCCGGTCCCCGACCAGAACCGGCGTGTCGCGCAGTTCGTGGCCCTCGGCCAGGGCCCGGGACAGCGGGCCCAGCGGATCCGCGTTCGCGCCGACAGGATCGCCGTCAATCGCCACGACGCCCGACAGGGGCTTGTTTATGATCTCCTCCGCTTCCCTGCCGACCAGGCGAACCACCGCCGGATTGATTCGCGAGACGTTCATGGCCTTCGTGACCACGAGCACCAGGTCGGCGATCGAATTGACGATCAGCTCGTTGTAGTGCAGCTGGTGCTGCAGCGCGAGATTGGCCCACTTCCGCTCGATATTGTCCTCGGTGAGCCTGCGGTTCGCCGCGGCCAGGTCGGCCGTCCGCTCGCGCACCCGGGTCTCAAGGACGGCGTTGGCCTCCTCGAGCGCCCGCGCGGCGGCCCGCCGGGTGCGCGCGTAGGCGGCGATGAGCCGGGCGACACCCAGGAGCAGCGCCATGTCGATCGCCGCCCCGGCCCAGACCGTGAGCCGGACCCGCCTCTCCTGGACAAAGGAAGCCCGGTCGCGCGCCTCAAGCAGGGCGATCTCCTGGCCGACAAGCGCGTCGGCCAGGCTGCGGATCCCGGCCGTGGAGCCCCTTTCCGCATTCGCGCGGATGATGGCGGCGGCCGCGTCCCGGTCGGCCGCGCGCAGGATGTCGCGGTCGACATCGGCCCGGGCCTCGGCCAGCGACTGCAGCCGGAGCACCTGCGAGTGCTGCGAGGGCTCATTGCGCGTGAGGGCCGCGGCCAACGCCAGGTGTTCGCCAAGGTCCGAAAGGGAGCCGCGGCAGGCCGCCCGAAACCGCGGGTCCGCGGCAACCGCGTAGCTGGCGGCCTCCCCGTCGGCGGCGTCGAGGGCTCCCATGACCCCCTTCAGTTCCAGGATCACGGCATGGGTGTGATTCACCCAATCGCTGCTCTCCCCCTCGCGATCGATGTTCCAGAGCGAGGCGAGCGCGACAGCCGCCAGGATCGCGCCGATCGCCACGAAAAAGAGGAGCACCCGCCGGATGGCACGATCCCTCATGAACCCTCCTTGGCATCCGGGTCCTCGGAGGGGGGATCGGTCTTCACCACCGTGACGGTCAGCCGCTTCATATCGTCCGCGTAGGTATAGGTGAACTCGGACGCCGAGGTCCAGTTCTCGTCAAACGAGGCGGCGACCTTCGCCGCGATTTCCCTGAGCCGCCTCCCGCTGTGCTTGGTGTTGACGAAGAATCCCCTGAGATTGTAGTCCAGATAGGTCCCGGTCTGGGTGACATAGCAGACGTCGTGGGCCTCGCCGCCGACAAGCAGCACGCGGACGAGGTGGGTCTCGAATTTGTCGTGGTTGAGGACGAATGAGCCCAGTATCGCGTAATCCTGGCAGCAGCCGTTCGCGGTCTTAAGGAACACGTCCGGGTCCTGGACATAGGGAAAGGCCTGGAAGGTGAAGTCCTCAAAATGGTTGGCGAAGCGCCGCGGCGTCATCCGGGTCTCCGCCAGCAGGTCGTTCACCGTGATCGCGCCCAGCGGGACAAACAGGAGCGCGCAGACCATGCCCGCCCAGCAGAGCATCCGCCGCTTGTGTCCGCCGCAAAGGGAGTTGGTCGCAATCATCGCCGTTCCTGTCGGCTTCATTCTCGCGCCCGTCGCGCGTCCTGTCAACGCGCCGATGGGGGCGCGGCGGCCCTGCGCGGCGAATGCCAATATATGATGTGCAATCCCGGCGGTCATGGGCTAGGATCGGTCGGTCTACCCGATCCCCGTTACCCCATGGAACCCCAGGCACATGTTTCGCTGGCGAACCGCACCGCACGCGGCGTGGTCCGGATCCTCATTGCCGGAGCGTCGGGCCTCCGGAACGCGGTCGCTTCCGGGCGGTCGCCGACCGCTCTCGCCCGGGAGCGCGAGCTGGAGCGGGTGAACCGGATGTTCCGCACCCTCAGCGAAATCAACCAGGCGATCGTCCGCTGCCAGGGGAGGGCCGAGCTGTTCGACGCCGTCTGCCGCAGCCTCGTGGAGGCGGGCCGCTTCCAGACGGCATGGATCGGCCTCATTCACCCGGCCACCGGCTCCCTGGACCCGGTGGCGGTCGCCGGGGACGAGCGGGGATACGTGAGCCGGATCCACATTTCCGCGAACGGAACGGAGCCGGAGGGCGGCGGGCCCAGCGGAAGGGCGCTGCGCGAGGGCTCGACCCAGGTCTGCAACGAGTTCGAATCGGACCCCCGGATGGCGCCCTGGCGCGAGGACGCCGCGCTGAGCGGGATCGTGTCGTCGATCGCGCTGCCGCTCAGGCAGGAGGACCGGTTGGTCGGAGTCCTGACCGTCTACTCGGCGGAGAGGGGCTCCTTTGACCCGGAGCGGACGGCGCTGCTTGAAAAGGCGGCCGACGACATCTCGTTTTCCCTCGGGGTGTTTGGCCGCGACGAGCGGCGCCGGGAGGCGGAGGCCGCGCTGATGAACAGCGAGAGCCGGCTCTCCTTCTTCCTCTCCGCCACGCCTGTGGTCATCTACTCGCTTCGGGCCTTCCCGGAAAAGGGAGCCGCGTTCATCAGCCCCAACGTGCGGCAGGTGCTCGGGCACGATCCGGCCTCCTTCACCGGCGATCCCGGATTCTGGGAGGCGAACATCCACCCCGACGACCGGGCCGGCGCACAACCCCCCGACACGGAGCTGCGCCGGGCCGGCAGGCTCCTGCGCGAATACCGGTTTCGCCACCACGACGGCGGCTACCGCTGGATGCGCGACGACCTTCGCGCCGTGCACGACGCGGCCGGCCGCCTGACCGGCTATGTCGGGTACTGGCTGGACATCACGGAAAGCCGCACGCTGGCGGAGGATCTCGCCCACGAGCAGGCGCGCTTCCGGTTCGTCTTCGCAAATGCACCCGTGGGAATTTCCCTCTCGGCGAAGGACCGCATCCTCATGGTGAACCCGGAGCACGAGCGGATCACGGGGGTGTCCGCCGCCGAGTCCGGCGAGCCCGGGATCTTCAAGCGCTTCACCCACCCGGAGGACCTGGAAAGGCAGCTCAGGACGGCCGGGGGTTATGCCCGGGGGGAGGTCGCCGAATACTCGGTCGACAAGCGCTACCTGCGGCGGGACGGCACGGTGGTCTGGGTGCAGCTCACCAGCCGGTTTTACCTTGATCCCACAACCGGCGAGAAGGAGTCCGTGACGACGCTGGTCGACATCACGGAGCGGCGGAAGGCCGAGGAGGCCCTGGCCGCGCGCGAGCTGCTCCTGTCGAGCATCTTCAGCCAGGCGAACGACTCGATCGCGCTCATCGACGTGGCCACCGGGCGCTGCATCGAGTTCAACGACGCCGCCTGCCGGGGCCTGGGCTACAGCCGCGAGGAATTTGGGAAATTGGGCATCTCAGACGTCGACCCCGCCTACTCCGTCGGCGAGGTTTCCCGGAAGTTCGACCTGATCAACCGCCCGGGCGGCAGCGTGATCGAGACCCGGCACAGGACGAAATCCGGTGAGTTCCGCGACGTCCGGCTGAGCGCCTGCGGGCTGACGATCGGGGGACGGCGCTACCTTGCGGCGATCTGGAGCGACATAACCGAGAGGCTCCGGCGCGAGCAGGAGTTCAGGAAGCTCTGGCGGGCGATCGAGCAGAGCCCGATGTCGATCGTGATCACGACCCTGGCCGGCGAGATCGAGTACGTGAATCCCTGGTTCACCGAGGTCACCGGGTATGCGTTTGACGAGGTGAAGGGCCAAAATCCCCGGATCCTCAAGGGAAGCGAATCGCCCCCGGGGTATTTCCAGGAAATGTGGGGCCGGCTCAAGGCGGGAAAGGTGTGGCGGGGCGAGCTTCACAACCGGAGGAAAAACGGCGAGCTGTTCGTCGAGCTCGCCGTCATCGCGCCGGTCATCGGACCGGACGGCCGCGCGACGAACTATGTCGCCATCAAGGAGGACATCACAGAGCGGATCCGGGCCGAGACCGCGGTGCACGCGAGCGAACGGCGCTACCGCGAGCTCTTCGACCTGGATTCCGACGCCCTCTTCCTGATCGAGCAGCATGGCGGAATGATCCGCCAGGCGAACCGGGCGGCGGCCGACCTCTACGGGTACACGGCGGGCGAGCTGCTCACGCTCCGCATCGAGGACCTCGCCGAGGAGACTGAAACCGCCATGGAGCTTCGGGGCACGGGCAGGTCCCAGGCGACGGGACGGATGCAGCGCGTCCATCGGAAGCGGGACGGCTCCACCTTCCTCGTCGAGATCGGCCTCCGGCTCTTCGAGCGGGACGGCACCGTGTTTCTCCTGGCCGCCATCCGCGACGTGTCGGAGCGGGAGAAGGCGGCCCGCGAGATCCAGCGCCTGCTCGAGGAGGTCCAGCGGTTCAATTCGAAACTGGAGGCCTCCGTCAGGGAGCGCACCGCGGAGCTTGGCACCCGCAACAGCGAGCTGCAGGGGCTGCTGAACGCAATCCCGGACATGGTGATGCAAATTCACACCGACGGTTCGGTCCTGAAATGCCAGGTCGCCCAGGGCTCCCCGGGGCTCGGCGCCCTCGCGAGGGCGGGCGACGGCGGAGGGCCGACGACCATCGCCGACGGCCTGATCAATCCCTGCCTTGAGCTCGGCCGGCGGTCGCTCGATGCAAACTCCGTCCTCGGGATCGAGACGCAGCTCGAGCAGGGGAACGGGAGCATCTTCGTCGAACTGCGGGCGGCGCCCGTCGGCCCGGAAGTCTTCGTCGTCTTCATCCGGGATATCACCGAGCGCCGGCGCCGGGAGGCCGAGACGGCCACGATGCTGGAGAAGGAGCACCAGATATCCGAGATGAAGACCCGGTTCATTTCCGTCACATCACATGAGTTCCGCACCCCGATGGCGGCGGTCATGGGTTCCGCCGACCTGCTGGAGAACCACATCGAACAGATTACCCCGGCAAAGCGGGCGGAGCTGTTCGGGCGCATCAAGGGCTCGCTGGGCCGGATGACGGAGATGCTCGACGAGGTGCTGACCCTGAACCGGATCGACTCGGGCAAGACCGACGCCCGGATCATCCCGGTCGACCTGCGGCAGGCCGTCCAGGGCGTCATCGACGAGATCCAGACGGGGGACGGCGGGGTGCACCGCTTCGCGCTCGAGGCGGAGGGGGACCTCGGCGCCATTCCGACCGACGCGAACCTCATCCACCACATCCTCTCAAACCTCCTGAGCAACGGCGCGCGCTATTCCCCGGCGGGCACCGAGGTCACCGTCCGGCTCCGAGCCGAGGGGTCGCGGGTCGTCATTGCCGTCGAGGACCAGGGAATCGGCATCCCGCCAGCCGACCTGGCGCGGATCTTCGAGGCGTTTGAGCGGGCATCAAACGTCGGGACGGTCAAGGGGACGGGCCTTGGCCTTAACATCGTCAGGCGGATGACCGAGCTGCTCGGCGGCCGTGTCGGCGTTGACTCCACGCTCAACAAGGGTTCCCGCTTCACCGTCGAACTTCCCATCCCCCCTCCCCGCAAGCCGTGATCTCGCCCGACCACCCCCCCATCCTCGTCATCGAGGACGACGACGCCCTGAGGCAGACCCTGTCGGATATCCTGGAATTAAACGGCTTCGACAGCCGGACCGCGGCGAACGGCGCGGAGGGCCTGAGTATGGCGCTCGCCGAGACGCCCTCGCTGGTCATCACCGACATCAAAATGCCCGGCATGAACGGCTTCGAGCTCCTGCGCCGGTTCCAGCAGGACGAGCAGCTTCGTAGCATCCCGGTGATCGTCATTTCCGCGAAGGTGGACCGGCAGGCGATCCGCCAGGGCATGGAACTGGGCGCCGACGACTTCATTACCAAGCCGTTCACCGAGGACGAGGTGATCCATTCGATCCGGAAACGCCTCGAGAAGAAGGAGCTGCTGGAGGAGCTCGACGCCTTCGCGCACACCGTCGCGCACGACCTCAAGAACCCGCTGGCCGTCCTGATGGGGCGGCTCGAGCTCCTGGAAATGAACCTGGCCGGGGCCGAGGCCGCGTCAATGGGCAGGCAGGTGGCCGAGGCGCGGGCATCCGCCAGCCGCCTGGAGGCGATCATCGAGGAACTGCTCTTGCTCGCCGGCGTCCGCAAGCAGAACGTCGTCGCCCGCCCCCTCGACATGGATTCGGTGGTCAGCGAGGCGATGCAGCGGATCGAATACCTCCTTCGGACCCGGGGCGCGACGGTGGCGAAGCCGCCGCTCTGGCCGGCGGCGCTCGGCTTCGAGCCCTGGGTCGCGCATATCTGGTCCAATTATATCAGCAATGCGGCGATCCACTCCGGCCCGAAACCGCGGATCACCCTCGGGGCGGACGAGCCGGCCGGAGGCGGCCCGATCCGGTTCTGGGTCCGGGACGAGGGAACCGGGCTCGATACCGAGGCCCAGTCGAAGCTCTTCGTCCCCTTCACCCGCATCTCAAGCATCCGTCTCAAGGGCCACGGGCTGGGCCTGTCGATCGTCCGCCGGATTGTCGAGAAGCTCGGCGGGCGGGCCGGCGTCGACAGCCGGCCCGGCCATGGATCGCGCTTCTGGTTCGAACTGCCCCCGGCGCCGCCCCCGGGAAAAGCCCCCGATCCCCCGTCCCACCCGTGAAAATTCTTCTCATCGAGGACGACGCGCTCATCCGGCAGAACGTGAGCGAGCTATTGGAGATGAATGGGCACACCGTCCTGCCCGCCTGCGACGGGATCGAGGGAATCCGGATGGCTAAGGAGTCCCCGGACCTTATCCTCTGCGACATCGGGCTTCCCGGGGTCGACGGCTACGGGGTGATCGACGCGGTCCGCAGTCTCCCCGGGGGCCGGGACGTGCCCTTCATCTTCCTGACCGCCCGCGCGGACCGGGGCGACCAGCGCCGCGGGATGGCGCTGGGGGCCGACGACTACATCACCAAGCCGTTCACCGAGCGGGAACTGCTCGACGCGATCTCCGCCCGGGTCGGCCGGCTCCGCCCGCTGCGCGAGCGGATCGAGCAGCTGATGTCACACCAGGCTCGCGAGATTTCCGCCAAGTGGTCGCACGAGCTGCTGACTCCCCTGGCCGGCGTGCTCGGCGGGCTGGAACTGATCGAGGGGGAGATCGAAACCGTGAGCCGGGGCGAGCTGAAGGACCTGCTCGGCCTCATCCGGCAGGGAGCCGAGAGGCAGCGGAAGCTTTCCGCAAAGCTGATCCGGTACTTTGAGCTGGAGCGGCTGAAGGCGGCTCCGCCGTTGGACGGGTCGGAGTGCCATGCCGGCGACGCTGTCGCGGCGGGGGCGGCGGCCGCGGACGGCGCGGAACCGCGGAAGGCCGACCTGCAGGTGCGCTGCGAACCCGGCTCGGTCTGCCTCCCGGGCCGGCTCCTGGAGGAGGCGGTCGCCGAACTGGTGGAGAACGCCCTTCGCTTTTCCAGGCCGGGACAGCCGGTCGGGGTAACGGGAACCCGCGGCGACGGGTCCTATCGGATCGAGATCGCCGACCAGGGGCCGGGGATGAGCGCCGCCGAGCGCCAAGGTGTCGGGGCCTTCGCCCAGTTTGACCGGAAAAACCGCGAGCAGCAGGGACTGGGGCTTGGACTGGCCATCGCCCAGGCCACCGCGGCGATCGCAGGGGGAAGCCTGACCCTCGAGGCCCCCGGGGAGGGGGGCCTGCGGGTCGTCATGAAATTGCCGCTCCGGGCGGCGTCCGACTGAGTCTGAGCCGGTCAGCCCCTGCGGCGAAATCCGCCCATCAGGTAGATCACCAGGCAGACAAGCAGGATGAGGCCGATGCCGCCGCCACCGTAGTAGGGTCCGCCCATGTAAAAGCCGCCGCCGCCGAACACGAGAAGAAGCACAAGCACGAGGAGTATGAGGTTCATGGGCATACGCTACCACGGCGGTCGCGCGGGGCCCATGGGGTCTTTCCCACCCGTCGGCTATCCGCCCAGCTCGAGGACGACGATGGTGTCCGGCTCCGTGCGGTCGGCGGGCGCGACGGAGACGCGGAGGCCGGCGGCGGTGGCGCTGACAGCCGCTCTCCCGCCCGAGAGCACGCGGGCCGACGCCACGCGCCGGCCCGGCGGGAGCAGCACCACGTCCCCCTCCGGCCACCGGAGCACGTGGAGGTAGACCGTGTCGCCCCGCTGGGTGGAGACGCCGTAATCCCCGGGAGGGTACGGTCCGCCGCGCGTCCCGAAAATGCTCTCCCCGTTGCGGGCGAGCCAGGCCCCGAGCCGCTCCAGCCGGTCGGCCTCCCGAGGGTCGACCTGGCCGGTGGGCAGCGGGCCGACATTCATCAGCAGGTTCCCGTTGCCGCCCGCGCAGCGGACCAGGCGCAGCAGGCACTCCTCGAAGGGAATGACGGGGGCCTGGAATCCCCGCCAGGACCAGAAACCGGTGAAGGTCATGCACGATTCCCAGTCACGCCCCGGATCCCAGGCCCCGATGCTCTGCTCCGGGGTCCCAAAGTCGGCGGGCACGCCGCAGCGGTCGTTGATGACGATTTCCGGGCGCAGCCGGTGGATCATCCGGAAGAGCCTCTCCCCGTCCCAGAGTTTCGACGGATAATAGTGCTCCGTGTCGAAGAAGACGACCGAGATGTTCCGGTGCCTCAGCAGCAGCTCCTCGACCTGGTTGTGCATGTACTCGTTGTAGGCGGCCATCCGCTCCGGGCCGTAGTCGGGGTGATGCCAGTCGCGCTGGGAGTAGTAGATGCCAAAGCGAATGCCCGCCCGCTCGCACGCCGCGGCCATTTCCGCGACAATGTCGCGGCGAAACGGGGTGTTCATGACGTTGAAGTCGGTGAACCGGGTGTCCCACATGCAGAATCCGTCGTGGTGCTTGGTGACCATCACGAGATAGCCCGCCCCCGCCCGCTTTGCGGTGGCGACAAAGGCGTCCGCGTCGAACATTCCCGGGAAAAACGATCTCGGCAGGTTGTCGTACACCTCGCGGGGAACCGCCGGCCTGAACCAGTCAAACCACACCCGGTGCTCGGGGATGTCGGGGCCGGCGGACGGGCGGGGATTGTCCCGGTGATCCTCGCCGGTGTCCCCGTAAAACTGCTTGCTCCAGCTGATCTCGCCGGCGGCCACGCTGGAGGGATTCCAGTGCACGAAGATCCCCAGCTTGGCGTCCCGCCACCAGTCCAGCCGGCGCCGGGAGGCCTCGGACTTGTCGGCCCGCCCCGGCTTCTGGGCGTCCGCCCAAAACTGGTCAAAACCATCGGGAGTCATGGAACCGGGTGTCAGAAAATCACCGACGGCGCGCCGCCGTCAGCGGACTCCGCGATCCTGACGGCAACCGCGCGGCCCCGGTGGGAGCCGCGCACATGCCAGCCGACGGGATCGGCCTCCAGCAGGAGGGGGCCATGGTCCGAACCGGCCGGCGCCGCCGTGCACACTGTGAGGATCGAGTGGCTTGGCGACTGGTCCGACGCAACTTCCGCAAAGGGATAGACACCCCCGGAGGAGGGCAGACCGAGTCGCCCGGCGGACACGGTCACCGGCAACCGGGAAGCGACGCGGGCGCGGAGGGATGAGCCGGGCCGGGAAATCACAAACGCGCCTCCTGTCGCCGCGACGCTTCCATTGCCGTCGTCGTTGTACGCCTGGAACCGGGCCTGCACGCTCGCGGGGCGGTCCAGGGTCACCTGGTCGAGAAAAATGAGAATCTCCGGCTTGAGGAAGACGATTGTGCGAAGGACCCGGACGGCGGGAAGGCCGGCGCGGCGATACGCATCGGCCGCGTCGCTGGTGGCGCACATCCAGTCCGGACCCACCCGGTGGTCGAGCAGGGTCGCGGATGCGGTGCTCGAGTGGGTGCCGGCCAGGTCATCAAAGTACACGTGGCCCCGGCCGTCGATCAGGACGGCGGTGTGCGCCTCCGTCAGGCGCAGCAGCCACTTCGGGTCGCTCCTCGAGTAGCTGGCATGGAGGGGGTCTGTCAGCAGCCGTTCCCCGTGCGCCATGAAGATGACGCTGTTCCGGTCGGCGTGCTCATGGTTGGACGGCCCGCCGCTGCGCAGGCAGACGATGCTGTCGTCCAGCGCCCATCCCGAGCGCGAGATCACGAGCCCGGGCGCGGCCTGCCGGTCAAGCGGCGCGTCCGCGGCTATCCTCGGAGGAACGCCCGGATCAAACCAGATGGCCGCCAGGCAGGACGTGGCCTCGTCGGCGTGGATCGCGTCGGGCCGGGCAAGCAGGTGCTGGGAGGTGCCATCCCGGAACTCCCGGCCGATCCACGCCAGCGGCGGGGGCGATGCGAACCCGGAGCAGTCGCCGATGTTGATGCAGTCAATTGTCCGGCCCACGGTCGGCGCTGCGCTGGCCAGGGCAAATCGCGCCATCGCCGGAAAGTCCAGCACGCCCCGCATATCGGTCCCCCGCGACCGCCGGAGCATCTCGAGCGCCAGGCAATAGAACGTGAACGTGAAGCTCCAGTAGCCGACCTGCTCGGGAAAGGAAGCGTCCGAGGGGAGCCTCGAGGCGAAGAGCCGGAGGCTGGCCTCGCCCTCATCGCACCATGCCTCTGCTTCCGGATGCCGGCCCCGCAGGAGGCAGCCGGCCGCGGTGAGGCCCGCCGTCGCGATGATGCGCAGGTTGGTCCCGTCAAGGATCTCCGGCCACCGGCTGACGTCGAGCGGCCCCAGACCCTTCTCATCCGGGTCCACGGTCCAGCCCGCGGCGAAGTCGTGGCTGTTTTCCCCGAGGACGGCCCGGCGGCAGGCCGGTCCGGCGTCCTCGCCGATGCGGCGTTCAATCGCGGCCCGCTCGGCCGCACCGAGGTCGGCCCCGAGCCAGTCGTATGCGAGGATCGCGGCCACGCAGGTGGTCGGGGCACGCATGACCCCGACCGTGCGCCCGCCGCGGTCCAGGATCCAGTCCCAGCGGGGGTATTCCATCACGCGGGAGAGGGCGAGGCGGGCGAGCCGCAGTTGCCCGGCGTCAGGCTCGACCGCGTGGACAAACGAGGACCGGACCAGGATCTGGCCCGCCCGGGCCAGGTCGGAAACGCGATTCGACAGGCGGATTTGATCGCGGAGGAATCGCTCGTCGGCCGCCGGGCCGGTCTCGCGGGCCGCCTTCCAGAAGGCCGCGAATTGCGGCCGCCCCAGCGTGGCACGGATCCGGGGGATATCCCCCGGCCCGAAAAGCAGTCCCGGGGCGGGGACGGGAACGGCTGAATCGGCGGCCAGGGATCGGGGCAGGCCGGCGATAAGCCCAAGCCCGGCGCTTGTCTGGAGAAAACGACGGCGGGATTGGCCCGAGGACATCCTCTCCAGAAGGACACCGGTGGCGCCCGCCCGGCAATTAAATTCATGGTGGCCATATGCGCGCGCAGCCGGAAAGCTGCGCATTCGCATCCGAGCGCTGAACCCCCCATCGCCCTGTGGCAATCGAGCTGAGCACAACGCCCCAAGATCCATTTACAGGCACGCCCGCGTTCCGGCACCGCGGTTTCTACCTGCACGAAGGCTGGTTCTTCCGGCATCCCTTCGCCATCCGCACCTGGCGGCGCGAGGACTTCAGGGGAATGTTCCGGCTCCTGCGCCACCTGGGCTTCGACCGGGTGATGATCTGGCCGATGCTCGAGTCGATCCCCGCGCCCCTCTGCGCGGAGGACGCCGCGGCGCTCCGGGAGTTCCGCGGGACGATCGCCGACGCGCAGGAGGCCGGACTTGAGTGCTGGCTCACCACCGCCGCCAACTGCGTCCCGGACCCGCGGATCGCCGCCAAGCCCTGGCGCGAGCGCAACCCCTTTCCCCTCTGGACCTACGCGGACCCAGCCGACCGGGCGCAGGCGGACCCCTTCCTCGCCCACCGCTCCCGGCTGCTCGAGATCGTCAACAACGCGGACGCCTATGTGACCATCGACGGGGATCCGGGCGGAATCAAGGGGTCCAAGCCCGAAGCGTGGATGAACGTTTTTCGTTCGGACCGCGCCGCCGTCGACCGGTACGGAGTCGATCCGTCACGCCAGCGGCTGATTCCGTGGATCTGGTGCGGATGGGGGACCGACGGAGTGTGGCGGGAGCCGATCGAGTCGTTCACCCGGGCGGAGATGGAGCTGATCCGGGCGGAAATGCCCGAGCCCTGGGCGCTCCTTCCCGGGCGAAGTTACCGTGCGGGGCATGCCAACGGCCGGATCAACATCGCGCAGGCCGAGGAGCTCGGGATGATTCCCCGGTCCACGATCTTCTGCTACGAGGCGATCGAGTTCGAGCCGACCCCGCCGACTGCGATCCTCCAGTTTGACATCATCCGCCAAAATCTCCGCGAGGAGTCCCGGCATGCCGGGACGGCGGAGGGGATCTTCGGAAACGCGCAGCAGCCGGTGATGGTGCTGCCCAATCTCTACTTCTTTGCGCGGGCCGCCTGGGACCTCTCCTACCTCGACAGGTCCGACGACGAGGTGCTGGCTGATTTTGCGGACCTGCTGGGCGGCCCCCGGGAATTGCTCCGGCTGGCATGGTCGTGCCTGCGGCTCGGGCTCGAGGCGCTGCCGGCCGACCTGCCCGCGCGCCTGCGCGGGGCAACCCTGGCCGGCGAGGCCGCTGCGCACATTCCCGGGGGGCCGCGGCGCTACCTCGACCTCCTGGCGGCGCATGCCGAGGCGCGGATCGCCCTGCTCCGGGCGATCGCCCGGCCGGCGCAGTCGCAGGCTCAGGCGGCGGAGGGACTCGCCGCGGGCGCGGAGGCGCTCGTGGGCTGGTGGAAGATCCACCGCTACGTCTTCGATGGGAACGGTGACGAGCCCTATTCCTGGAAGTTCTCGCACCCGACCCAGGTGGCGCTCCTGGCCGGTTGGGCCAGGGCGAATACCCGCGGCGGGGCGGTGATCGAAGTGGCGGCGGGCATCCTCGCCGGCCGCTCGGTGCTGCCCGGACCCGAGGCCCGGGCGAGAATCGGCGAGTTGATCAACGCCTGACCGGCATGCGCGGCCCACCCCCTCTCCGCCGGCTCCGGGTGTTCCCCGCCCTCATCTGCCTGCTCGCGCTCGCCGCGCATTCCCGCGCGGACGGGTCCCCGCGGGGATTCAACCTGGGCCAGGCGCTGGAATCCTGCGGGGTGACGTGGACCCATCCCGGGAGGAATTCCTCGGATTCAATGCCGCTTGGAAACGGCGCCATCGGGCTCAACGTGTGGACGGAACCGGGCGGCGACCTTCTCTTCTACATCGGCGCAACGGACGCCTGGACGGAGGACCCGGCCGGCTCCTGGGGACTGGCGAAGCTGGGAAGAATCAGGGTGTCGCTCTCCCCGCGCGCGCTCGGTCCGGGCGAGCCCTTCGTCCAGGAGCTGAAGCTCCACGACGGCGAAATCATCGTGAAGGAAGGGGATGCGGCGAGGGCTGTTGTCCTGCGGGTCTGGGTGGATGCCAACCATCCGGTCATCCATGTGGAGGCGACGAGCGAGCGGCCGGCCGCGGTCCGGGTGGCGCTCGAGGACTGGCGCACCGCCCGGGTGGGGGCCACCAGCCCGGACATTGTCTTCGCGGGCCGGAAGGGGCGGATCGCCTGGTGCCATCACGACGGCCCGGGCTCGGACCCTCACGTTCTCAACCTGACCTTCGGGGCTGTCATCTCGGGGCGCGGGTTCCGAAGCGTGGACTCGCACACGCTCGAGTCGTCCCCGGAATCGGGAACCCGCGCGATTTCAATCAGTCCGCTCACCCTTCCCGACACAGTGCCGGCTGTGTGGCTGGCCGAGGCCGAGCGGCGGGCCGCGATCGACGGGTCGGTCGATCTCGAGGCTGAGCGCCGGGAACACCGCCGGTACTGGGATGCGTTCTGGCACCGAAGCTGGATATTCCTGAAGGGGCGAAACCAGGCGGCGGAGACAACCCAGGGCTACGTCCTCCAGCGCTTTGTCACCGCCTGCGCCGGGCGCGGCCGCTACCCGATCAAGTTCAACGGCTCGCTTTTTGTCGTCGACCAGGCCGCCGAGAGGATTGGCGGCCAGGGCCGCGTGTACTCGCCCGTTTCGGCCGACTACCGGATGTGGGGCGGCAGCTATTGGTTCCAGAACACCCGGGCGATGTACTGGCCGCGCCTGGCGGCCGGCGACTTTGACGAAATGCAGCCTTTTTTTCGGATGTATCGCGACCTGCTTCCCGCAAACGCGGCCCTGGTCAGGCGCTACTACGGCCACGGCGGGGCCTACTGCGCGGAGACCACGCCGTTCTGGGGAGGGCTCAAGGATCTCAAGGGCAATGGCGAGGGCTATTACGGGGACAATTACTACACCGACCTGCTCGAGCTCACCCAGATGGGTCTCGATTACTGGGAGTACACCGGCGACCGGGGCTTTCTCGGCGGGACGGTACTGCCGGTCGCCGGTGCGATCCTCACCTTCTTCGACGGGCACTTTCCGCGGGACGCGTCGGGCCGGCTCGTCCTCGATCCCGACAACGCGCTCGAGACGTATTGGAAGGTGCGCAATCCCGCCCCGGACATCGCCGGGCTCCATGCCGTGCTCGACCGGCTGCTCGCCCTGCCCGGCGGCCTCGTTCCCGCCGGCGACCGGGTGGCGTGGCAGCGCATCCGCTCCGAGCTGCCTGAACTGCCCACCGGCACGGTTGGCGGCCGAAAGGTCCTGCTTCCCTGCGAGGGCCCGCTGAGCGCCAAGGTGCGCAATTCGGAGAACCCGGAGCTCTACGCGATCCATCCCTTCCGGCTCTTCGGCGTGGGCCGGCCCGGGCTGGAACTTGCCCGCGACACGTTTGCCGTCCGGCGGGTGAAGCGCAGCGGGTGCTGGGTCCAGGACCCGATCCAGGCGGCGATGCTCGGGTTGCCGGACCTGGCGCGGGACGATGTCGCCTTCGATCTCACGCGAAGGGATCCCGGCGAGAAATTTCCCGCGTTCTGGGAGCGCGGCAACGACTACATGCCCGACGAGGACAATGGGGGAAACGGGGAAAACGGCCTGCAGCAGATGCTGCTCCAGGCGGACGGTCGGCGGCTGTTCCTCCTGCCGGCGTGGCCCGCCGGATGGGACGCCGATTTCAAGCTTCACGCGCCCCTGCAAACCACCGTCGAGGGAAGCGTGCGCGGGGGGCGGCTCACCGCGCTGGTCGTGACTCCCTCGGCCCGGAGGCGTGACATCGAGCTTCCTCCCGGGCAGAGATTGCCCTGACCGCCAACCCCGCCGACCGCCCTTGGAAACCCTCCCCACCCCATCCCGCCCGCTCTACAGGGTCGGAACGCTCACCTACACCCGGGGAGCGCTCTTTGAGGTCATGTTCTGGATGCTCTGGGGCGACTTCTTCTTTTACCTCTTCGAGTCGGTCACGCCCGCCCTGATGCCCCTCCAACTGCGCTGGGAGGGGGCCAGCGACAGCATGATCGGATTCCTGACCAGCCCGAACGCGATCTTCGCCCTGTGCTTCTACCCGGTGATCGGGATGCAGAGCGACCGGCACCGCGGCCGCCTCGGCCGGCGGCGGCCCTTCCTGCTCTGGTGCACGCCCCCCGTCGTCCTCAGCCTGGTCCTCCTGGGTGCGGCCAAGCCGTCGGGGGCGGTCCTCTACCGGGTGATCCACGCGCTCGGATTCAGCACGGGGCTCACGCTCGCCGGCTGCACCATCGCCTGGATCACGGTCTGCTCGGTGGTCTTCATCATCTTCAATTCCTACGTCCAGCAGATCTACCTGTACCTCTTCGTCGATGTGATTCCCAAGGAGGTGATGGGCCGGTTCATCGCGCTTTACCGCGTGCTCGGGGCGGCCGGCGGCTTCGCGTTCAACCACTGGATCCTCGGCCACGCCAAGTCCCACACGCTCTACATCTGCGTCCTGTGCGGGCTGCTCTATGCGGCGGCATTCTACATGATCATCTGGCGGGTAAAGGAGGGGGAATACCCGCCGCCCCCCCCGAGGCGGCCCGGGAACCGGCTGGCCGGCGCGCGCCGCTACCTGGCGGAGTGCTACACGCACCCGTTCTACCTGACCTATTTCAGCGTCAGCTTCTTCTTCTGGGCCTCGCTCGTGCCGATGGGCAGTTTCCTGGTCTTCTTTGCCACCCAGGCGGGCCAGCCCGGCTACGCGCCGACCCTTGGCCTGTCGCTGACCGAGTATGGAAACGTGAAGAGCTGGACGGGCCTGATGCAAATCCCGGCCTTTTTCCTCATCGGCCCCCTCATAGACCGCTTTCACGCGATAAGGGTCAGTCTGGTAGGACTCCTGCTCGCCAGCGTGACCTTCTTCCTTTGCTACGCCCTGATCCGGGACGGGCGCAGCATGATGCTCTGGCTGGGCCTTAACCAGGCCGCCAACGCCATTTTCCTGGGGGCGGGCGCCGCACTGATGCCCCTCCTGCTTCCCAGGGAGCGCTACGGGCAGTTTGTGAGCGCAAACCAGACGCTGGGCTACAGCAGTATCATCGTCGGCCCGCCCCTTTGCGGGATCCTGATGGGCGCGTTGAGGAATTACCGCTGGATTTTCGTCTTCAGCGGGGTCTGCACCACCGTCAGTTTCCTCGTCCTGGTCTCCGTGTACGTCCAGTGGCGAAGACTGGGTGGCGCCCGGCATTTCACTCCGCCGGATACCCGCCGCGACATTCCCGACACCCATCCATGCTGACAACCCCCATCAACGCGGCCGAGGCGATCATCGAGGCGTTCTTCGACGAGACCCTCAGCGAACTCCCCAAGTGGCGGATCGACCCGACCGGCGCCGAGGGCCTGTCCGTCCGGCAGAAGTGGGCCTTCGTCCAATTCGACTGGCAGGGGCCGGCCGCCGACGCGGGTGTCCCGGCGCTTCGCCTCAGCCGGGATTGCGACCGGGACTGCTCGGACTACGACTCGATCATCCTTTCCCTTGCGGCACCCCCGGGATGCCGGGTCGGGCTGATCGCGCGGACGGATGCGGGGGAGCGGCGCATCCTGGGCACGCCCTTCGCCCACCAGAAGCGCGAGATCGCCCTTCCGCTGGGCGGGGCGCGCCGGATCCTCGCCCTCACGATCGAGATCCACGCCGATCCCGCGCGGTCCCCGGGCGCGGTATGCGGCTGGCTCAACTGGATCGGGCTGCAGCACGGCGCGCTCCTGGAACGGCATCTGCGCCAGGTCGCGCGCTTTGATGAGCGCTGGGAGGGCTACCTGAAGCCGGAGACCCACGTCCCGGACTTCGAGCCCCGCTACGGCCTCCTGCTCACCGGGGAGGAGCTCGCCGAGGCCCGGGCGGCAATGGAAAAATCCGGCGGCCCGCATTCCTCGCCGCTCTGGGAACTTGCCGAGGACGCGCGCCGGCTCTCGCCGGAGGCGATGGCCGGCGACTATGTGAATTTCTGGAACGACACGCGCTTCAGCCGGGAACGCGACACGGGCAGGATCCTCCTGACCCATGGCGCCAACGCCGCCCAGGCGGCCGTCCTTTTCCGGGATCCGGCCCTCGGGCGCCTCGCGGCGCGCTACGCGATCGCGCTGGCGCATTGCACCCGATGGGATCCCTCCTTCCTGAGCTGGATGCCCGGCTGCAAGTGGGAGCACCGCGCGTTCGTGCCGAGCCTGGTGATGTACGACTGCGCGCTGATCCTCGACCTGTGCGGCGAGTGGTTCACCGACTACGGCCGGGAGCTCATCCTGCGCCGACTCGCCGAGGAGGGACAGGGGACGAACACCTACAACACCTGGTGGTACGACTACATCTTCAACTGCAACCAGGCCGCCTGGTTCCTGCCGGGGCGCATGCTCGCCTACCTTGTCCTGGAGCGGACGATGCCCGCGCACCGGGAAAACGGGGCGAAGACGGCGCGGGCGCGGGTGGTGCCGTACACGGACCTGGCGCTGGCCGATCTTTTCGAGAACCTGGGCAACATCCTTCTTCCCGACGGCGGCTACACGGAGGGCCCGATGTACTTCGCATTTACGGCGGGGCAGGCGATGCTCTCCTTCTACCTTTACGCGCGGGCGCGCGGGAGCCGCGCGCGGGAGATGGCGCCGGCGGCCTTTGCCGCGACCGCGCGGATGGCGGAGGTCCTCGTCAGCACGGCCGACGAGGCACCGATGATCCTCGTCTGCGACGCAATCTACATCCCTCAGGATGGGGCGGCCTTCCTCGCGTGGCTGATGCCCACCTCGCACTGGGTGACCGTCTTCCGGAAGTCCGTCGCAATCACCGGCCAGCCGCTTTCGCTTCTGGCGCGGAATCTCTCCCGTGAGATCCCGGCGGAGGGCCCGCCGCTGCCGGCGTTCGTCGAGATGCCCGTCATCGGGCAGATGGCCTCGCACCGGCGCCTCGGCGGCGAATGGGTGAAACTCTTCCTCATGGGAAACAAGGCGGGGGCCTCGCACACCCACGAGGACAAGGGGTCCTTTGTCCTGGAATTTGCCGGCGACACCTTCGCCCGGGATTTCGGGATGTGCGACTACAGCAATCCCCTGGGCGACCTGATGAAGCACTGCGAGCGGCACAACATGCTCGTGCCCCTGGCGGAAGGCGGCGTGCGGCCGGCGCCGCGAAACCCGATAGCGGCCGACATCACGCCGCGCGGCCGCGGCGACGACACGGCATTCCACGCGGCAATGGATCTCGCGGCCGGCTGGGAGGGCTGGTTCTCCCGGTGGACCCGGACCTGGGACTCGCCGACCCCCGGGCGGCTCACGATTACGGACGACTGGGCGGTAACAAGAGGCACGGGAGCCGTGTTTTACTGGACGACCGCGCTGCCCATCGCCCTGGACGCGGGAAAGCGGCAGGCGGTCATCGAGGGCCGCCGCGGCCGGGCCATCCTCAAGTGGGAGGAAGGTGTCGAGGCGGCCTACGAGGAATTGCCGTTGGAAGACCCGGTCTGGCGGGAAGTGGCCCGGCAGCGCAAGGAGCAGTTTCTCGTTTCCACGAGGCTGCCGGCGAGGCAACCGCGGCTGTCGCTGACTCAGCGCGGGACGTCGGGCATTTTTCGGATTGTCGTGATTATTGAGGTAAAATAATAGAATTATAAAACTGTAAAATAATTTGTAAAATATTATCTAT
>CAITEC010000017.1 GCA_903891325.1 uncultured Opitutaceae bacterium | reverse complement strand
GGGCCGCGGAGGCCGCGGCCGGCGGCGGACGGCAGTCCTTCGTTCCCAACGACACCCAGCTTGCGGCCGACGACGGCCAGATCGCGCTCATCACCGGTCCGAACATGGCGGGAAAATCGACCTACATTCGGCAGGTTGCACTCATCGCCCTCCTGGCGCACATCGGGTGCTGGGTGCCCGCCCGGACCTGCCGGCTGGGGCTGGTCGACCGGATCTTCTCGCGGATCGGCGCGAGCGACGATCTTTCCCAGGGAAATTCGACCTTCATGGTGGAAATGAGCGAGACGGCCGCGATCCTCAACCAGGCGACAGACCGCTCGCTGATCGTCCTGGACGAGATTGGACGCGGAACCTCGACCTATGACGGGCTCAGCATCGCCTGGGCGGTGGTCGAGCACCTGCACCGGGGGCCCGAGCGCGGCCCGCGCACGCTCTTTGCCACACATTACCAGGAGCTGACCCAGCTGGAGAAGCACCTGCCGCGCGTTCGCAACTTTTCCGTGTCGGTGAAGGAGTGGAACGACACGATCGTCTTTGTGCGCCGGGTTGTCCCGGGACCCGCCGATCGGAGCTACGGGATACAGGTTGCGAGGCTGGCGGGCATTCCCGTCGCGGTGATCGACCGGGCCCGCGCGATCCTGGCCCAGCTCGAGGGCGAGGAGGCTGTGGTCACGCTCCCGGCCCCGCAGGCAAGGCCGAAGCGGAAGATCACGATCGTCGAGCCCGGCGACGACGCCCAGATGAATCTGCTCTGAGCGAGTGATGTGGCCGGGGAAGGTTCGATGTAGCTGGGGTCCCAGACCCCGGCGGCTTGGGGTCCCATCTCCGAAATCCGGCCTCTGGGAGGCCGGCTACATCGGACCAGGGCAATCCGATCATATCACGGGCAAGCGGGTATCATTGTAGCCGGGGTCCGAGACCCCGGTGCTTGGGTTCCCATTTCAGGAATTGGCGTCAAACTCCGGCGGCAGCGGCGCCGTCGCCTCGAAGTGATGCGTCCGGCCCTTGAAGGTATAATCAAAGCCCGTCTCAAACGAATGCAGGAAAAGCCGCTTCGTGCCCGCCGCCTTCGCAAACTCCCGGGTCCTCCGAAAATCTCCATAGGTCTGGTCCCCGACGATCGGCAGCCCGCGCCGGGCGCACTGGACCCGGAGCTGGTGGCTCCTCCCGGTGTGCGGCTCCAGGCTGATCTGCGTGGCCACGGGCCCCGCGCGGACGACGGCCATTGCGCTCTCGGCGGGAATAAAGCCCCCGCCCGTCCGGATCCGGCCGCCTTTCTTGTCCACGGCGAGCCGGTCGCGCCAAATTTCCGATTGCTTCACCACCTTGCCGAACACGAGGGCCCGGTAGACCTTTCGGACCCGCCGGTCCTTGAACTGGGCCCGGATCGCCGCGGCGAGCGAGGCGTCGGCCGCAACCAGGATGACCCCGGAAGTCGCCGAATCCAGCCGGTTGATCAGCCAGAGCCTCCCTCCCGGCCACTCGTAGATCTCCTCATCCATCCGGTAGGGAGCCGTCAGGAGCGAGCGGGGCTCGTCGCCGGCGGCGTTGGGATGGGAGAGGACGCCGGCCGGCTTGCACAGCGCGCCGACCCCGTTCGGGTCGTGCGCCAGGAGCGTCACGCCCCGCCCCAGGGGCAGCCCGGTCCAAAGGGCGTCCGCGGGCCTGCTCACTGATAGAAAAACGTGAAGGTCAGTTCCTGCTGGTCGCCGAGCACTGAAATCATGTCCTCGGTCCAGGCCCCGTAGGGCGCGCGGTTTGTAATGCCGCTCACGCAGGCCGCCTTCGCCTCATCGGAAATCCCATCGCTCACCTCCACTCCGAGGATCCGCGCGATCTCACCCTTGGAATTCATGATGAAGCGCACCGACACCGAGCTGCCGCCAGACTGATTGATCGCCCCCTCGGCGAGGATCCGGTCCCACTCCGTCTGCACGATCTCGGACATGCGCTTCATGTACACCCCGTAGTTGCTCCACCGCGAATCCAGCGCCGTCACCCCGACGTTCTCGGTGCCAAACTTGTTCTCGGCGAACACCGCGGGCCGGACGTGGAGCTCCAGCGTGCGCCGGGGCTGGGGATGCCGTGGATCGATCTGTGGCATCCCCGTCGAAAAACTACCGACCAGCGGACCCTGGGCCCCCCCGGTGATCGGCTCCGGCACATTCGCCTGGTTGTTGACCCGCTTGCCGATGTTGCTCGCAAAGCCCTTTGCGTCTGTGCCCTGAGTCTTGTCGATCCCGGCACGCGGATTCTGCTCCTTGCGCTGGGTCGGCGCCTTGGCAAGCCGCGCCTGGGCGGGAATCGGCACCGGCGCGGCCTCCTCGGGCTTCGTGAGCCGCCCGTCGACAATCTGGACCGCCTGGATGTCCTTGCGCCCCTGGGTCGTGGGCATGTCGCTGTGCCTGTTCGGGTTCGGCTTCTCCTGCGCGACCCGCTGGTTCCGGTCGCTCACGTTGTTCGTATGGTCGGGAATGCTTTCCGGGGCGTTGGGATTGGCTTCGACGTATTTCATCCGAGGCTTGGCCGGAACGAGCTTCACGGGGCTGGGGACGATCTGGATGTTGAACTTCCTCGCCGCCCGCGGCCGTGGCGGGGTCGCGTGCTTCGCCGCGAAATACCCGGGCATGAAAAGGAGCAGAAGAAGATGGATCAGGACGGTCCCCGCCACCCCGACCTGAACGGAGCGCTTCTCCGGGTCCTCGGAGAGCCAGGGCGCGAAGCCCCGCCGGCTCCGGACCTTGGCCGGGCCGCCGGGAGGCGGTGCTAGATTCTGGCTCATCTCTGGAATGTTAGGCGATCAGACCGCACCGGGTCAAAATTTGTTTCGTTGTTTCGATCGGCAGCCCCATGATGTTCGTGAACGAGCCGCCGTAGCCGGCCACGATCCGCTCGGTATGGTCCTGGATCGAGTAGGCCCCCGCCTTGTCCAGCGGATTGACGAGCCCGAGGTAGGCCTCGATGTCGGCGGCGCCCAGGGGCCGGAAGGTGACCGTGCTCTCGACCCGCTCGTCGATCGCCAGGCCGGTCGCGGCGCAGCGGATCGCCATGCCCGTGAAGACGGTATGCGTGCGGCCCGCCAGCATCGCCAACATGGACCGGGCCTCGGCGAGGTCCGCGGGCTTGTTCAGGACGGTGTTGTCGAGGAATACGGTCGTGTCCGCACCCAGGACGATTGCGTCGGGATGCCGGGCGGACACCCAGTCGGCCTTGAGCGCTGCGTTGTGGGCCACCAGGTGGCGCGGATCGGCGTCCGGCTCCTCGAACTCGGTGACCGCCGCGACGACGACGGTGAAGGGAACCCCCAGGCGCGCGAGCAATTCGCGCCGGCGCGGGGAGCCGGAGGCCAGGATGAACGGTGAGCGCTTGGCGTCGGCGGACAGGGTTTCGGACATCGGATTTGAACAGGAAGGACGGGAAGGACGGAAAGTTCGAACCAAATGTCCTCCAAACAGGTGCGGAATCGCCGAGAAGACTTCGTTGTCACATTGCATCCAAAATCGGGATCCGAGCCGTTCTTCTCCGTCCTTTCCGACCTTCCCGGACTTCCTGTTCAAAACATCACTTTGCAAGGCTATACCTCGATCCCCCTTCAAAACACTTGAGCGCGGCACCGGTATTCGCGAATATGGACCCTATGCGCCTCGGCCTAGCACAGATCAATTCGACCGTCGGTGACCTTGCCGGCAACCGCCGCCTGATCCTCGACGCCTACGCCGCCCTCGTGGCCAAGGGGGCCGAGATCGTCATTTTTCCCGAGCTGATCGTCTGCGGGTACCCGCCGCGCGACCTGCTGTTCAAGCGCCGCTTCGTGCCCGACGTCGAGGAGTCGCTCCGGCTGATCGCCGCCGCGGTCGGCGATGTCCCCGCCATCGTCGGCACCGTGGAGACCAACGCCTCCGGTTCCGGCCGGCCCTTCTATAACGCGGCGGCATTCTGCCACAAGGGGGCGGTCACCGCCTCGGCGCGGAAGTGCCTGCTCCCCACCTACGACGTCTTCGACGAGGACCGCTACTTTGAGCCGGCGCAGGAGGCCACGGTCGTCGTCCACGGCGGCCGGCGGATCGGGATCACGATCTGCGAGGACATCTGGACCCACCCGATGATCAACACCCGGCGCCTGTACCACGGGCTCGACCCGGTGAAGCAGCTCGCGAAGAAGCGCTGCGAGCTGATGGTCAACATCTCGGCGAGCCCCTGGCACAACGAGAAGGGCGGCGTGCGCCAGACCCTGGTCACCGATGCGGCGTTCGAGCTGGACTGCCCCGTCGCCTACGTGAACGCGGTCGGTGGCAACGACGAGCTGGTGTTCGACGGGCGCTCGCTCGTCAGCGACGCGGCCGGGCATGTCGTGGCCGGGCTCGCGTCCTTCGCCGAGGACCTGCGTGTCGTGGACATCTCGCTGGCCGCCGACGAGTCGGCCATGAAGACCCCCGAGCTCTCCCCATCCTTCGCGCTCAACCCGCTCGCCGACATCATGTCCGCGCTGACCCTCGGCCTGCGCGACTACGCGCACAAGAGCGGATTTCGGAAGGCCCTGGTCGCCCTGAGCGGCGGGATCGACTCGGCGGTGGTCGGGGTGGTCGCCGCGGCCGCCTTCGGGCCCGAGAATGTGACGGCCGTTTCCCTCCCCTCCGCGATCTCATCGGCCCATTCCCGGGACGACGCGGTCGCCCTGGCGGCGAACCTGGGGATCCCCATCCAGACGATCCCCATCGCCCCGGTCGTCGCCGCCTGCGAGCAGGCCCTCGCCCCGTCCTTCGCCGGGCTCCCGCGCGACGTGACCGAGGAGAACATCCAGGCCCGCGTCCGGGGCGTGCTCATGATGGCCCTCTCAAACAAGCACGGGGCGCTCCTCCTCACGACCGGCAACAAGAGCGAGGTCGCCGTCGGGTACTGCACGCTTTACGGCGACATGTGCGGCGGGCTCGCCGTCATTTCCGACGTCTACAAGACCCAGGTGTACGCGCTGGCCAACTGGATCAATGCCGAGGCGAAAAAGGCCGGCCGGACCCCGCCCATCCCGCAGTCGAGCATCGACAAGCCGCCCAGCGCCGAGCTGCGGCCCGACCAGACCGACCAGGACACGCTTCCTCCCTACCCGGTCCTCGACGAGATCCTCAAGGGCTACATCGAGGAGGGGCTCTCCCGCGCCGACCTCGCCGCGAAGGGCTTCGATCCCGGGCTGGTGAAGGACATCATCCGGAAGGTCGACTTGAACGAGTACAAGCGCAAGCAGGCCGCTCCCGGGCTGCGGATCACGCCGCTCGCCTTCGGGGTCGGCCGGCGGATCCCCATCGTGCAGAAATACGTGAACTGACCATGGCCACCTCCGAGCAGCTCTTCGCCCGCGCCCTGAAGCTCATTCCCGGCGGGGTCAATTCCCCCGTCCGCGCGTTTCGCTCGGTCGGCGGGGCCCCCTTTTTCGTGAAGTCCGCCAACGGCGCCACGCTCACGACCGAGGACGGCCGCGAGCTCGTGGATTTTGTCTGCACCTGGGGTCCGGCGATCCACGGGCACAACCACCCGGGGATCCGGAAGGCGATCGCCGCGGCGCTCGACAGGGGCACCTCCTTCGGCGCGCCGAACGCCGACGAGGTGGAGATGGCCGAGCTGATTACCCGCCTGGTACCCTCGATCGCCAAGGTCCGAATGTGCAACAGTGGCACCGAGGCGACGATGTCCGCCGTCCGGCTTGCGCGCGGTTTCACCGGCAGGGACAAGATCATCAAGTTTTCCGGCTGCTACCACGGGCATTCCGACTCGCTGCTGATCAAGGCCGGCTCCGGTGCGCTGACCCACGGGCATCCGGACAGCGCCGGCATTCCCGCGGCCTTCGCGCGTGAGACCGTGGTCATACCCTTCAACGACCCGGCCGCCCTGGACGCCGCCTTCGCGGCAAATCCCGGTGATATCGCCGGAGTCATCCTCGAGCCCTACATGGGCAATGTGGGCTTTGTGCGCGCCGAGCCGGGTTTCCTGCAGCACGTGCGGGCGGCCTGCACCGCGGCCGGGGCGCTGCTGATCTTCGACGAGGTGATGACCGGGTTCCGGCTGGCCCGCGGCGGGGTCCAGGAGCTGGAGGGCATTACCCCCGACCTCACGACCCTGGGCAAGATCATCGGGGGCGGGCTGCCCGTCGGGGCCTTCGGCGGCCGCGCGGACGTCATGGACCGGCTGGCCCCGCTCGGCCCGGTTTACCAGGCCGGCACGCTCAGCGGCAACCCGCTGGCCATGGCGGCGGGCATCGCCTCCCTGCGGGAACTCGACGAAAAGGATCCCTACGCCCGCCTCGACGCGCTCGGCCGGCGCATCCGCGACAGCGTCCTCGCGGCCGCCCGCGAAAAGGGCCTGCCCGTCCAGGTGCCCCAGACCGGGTCCATGTTCTCAATCTTCTTCACCCCCGACCGCGTCCGGGACTACGACAGCGCGCTGCGCTCGGACGCGAAGGTATTCAGCCGCTTCTTCCACGCCTGCCTCGCCCGCGGAGTCTATCTCCCGCCCAGCCCCTACGAGACCTGCTTCCTGAGCACGGCGCACGAGGGCCCGGCCGTGGACAGGGCCTGCGAGGCCCTCACGCTCTCACTGCGCGGGCTTTGACGCCGCCTCCGTGGCCGGGTCGACGGTTTCGTTGACGAGCCCGATCTGCACCGCGTAGCGGGAGAGCCGCGCGACCCCCCGCAGTCCCGTCTTCAGGACGAGCCGGGTCCGGTGGTTGACGACCGTGTGCCGGCTGATCCCCAGCCTTTCCGCTATCTCCTTGTTGCTCAGCCCCTCGGCGACCTCGCGCAGCACCGCCTTTTCCCGGTCGGTCAGCCGTGCGGCGCGCGGGGCGTGGCCGGGATCCCCGTTCACGATCCTGCGGATCACCTCGCTCGAGGCGCGGCTGAAATAGACCTGCCCCGAGCCCACGGCCCTGACCGCCTGCTGGAACTCCTCCAGCGAGGCCGATTTCTCGACCAGCCCGTGCGCGCCGGACAGCAGCGCGGCTCGGATCGAGGCGGCGCGCAGGTGCCCTGAAAAGATCAGGAAGCGGGCGCGCGGGCAGACTCCCCGGAGCTGCTCATAGAGCGAGAATCCGGACGCCCCGGGAAGCACCAGGTCGAGGACGACCAGGTCGGGCTGGTCGCGCCGGCAGGCCTCGCGCGCCCCGGCGGCATCCATCGCGCTTCCGACCACCCGGAATCCGCCGATCGACTCCACCACCCCGCGCATCATCCCAATGATCGCAGCGTGGTCGTCGACGATGACGACGCGGCAGCCGCCGGGGGGCGGTTTCGGGGGCGGCGGGGTTGGGCCGGGGGCGGTCGGCATGCGCGTGCCTTGAATTTCCGCCGCTTGCGCAGTCGCAAGCGGCAAATCGATCATGGGGGAATCCCCCCACGCCTGGAAAGGCATAAATGCCCCTCACGCCCTGGGGTGGGCGCTGTCGTAGACGTCCTTCAGCCGGGCGACGCTCACATGCGTGTAGACCTGGGTGGTCGCGAGCTGCGCGTGGCCGAGGAGCTCCTGGACGAGCCTCAGGTCCGCGCCCGCGTTCAGGAGGTGGGTCGCGTACGCGTGCCGCAGCTTGTGCGGCGTGAAGTCGAGGGGAAGCCCCGCGAGCGCCAGGTAGCGCTTGAGAAGAAGTTGGACTGCGCGCACGCCGAGCCGGCGGCCGGCCGCCGTCACAAGAACGGGCTCATCCGGACCCGCGGCGGCGGCGTGCCGCCCGCGAAAGGCGGCCAGCGCCGCGATCGCGGCCCTTCCCAGCGGGCAGAGCCTCTCCTTGCCTCCCTTTCCCCGCACCCGCGCCACGCCGCTCCCAAGGTCGATCGCCCCGTGGTCCAGGGAGACGAGCTCGCTCACGCGAAGCCCTCCCCCGTAGAGGAGCTCGAGGGCCAGCCGGTCCCGCGCCGCGGTGAAGGCGTCCGCGACGCCGTTCTCGAGGAGACGGGAGGGCCCGTTGAGGAGCTGGACCATCTGCTCCTCGGTGAGGAAGCGCGGCAGCCGCCGCTCCAGCCGGGGAAGGGGCACGCCGGTGAACGGATTGCGCTCCAGGCGGCCCTGCTGCCGCCAGTACTTGCAGAAAGTCCGCAGCCCCGAGACGTGGTTGTGCAGGGTCCGGCGGTCGAAACGGCTGCGGGCCTCGATGACAAAGTCGCGCACCTCGCGGGAGCCCAGAGCCCCCAGTCCGCGCTCCCACAGCCCGCAGCCGGCCATCCACCGGTGGAGGTCCTCGAAGGCCTGCCGGTAATTGCGGACCGTGTACGACGAGCAGCGCCGTTCGAGCAGGAGGTGGGCCGCGAACGGCGCCCACCATTCGGCCAGCACCGCCGGAGGCACTCCGGAGTCAGGCTTCACGGGCCTTTGTCTCCACAGCCTTCACGACGCCGTCGGAATGCCGGCGAAGCGCCCCCTCCGGGTCGAGCCCCAGCTCCTGCGCGGCTGCGGCCAGTTCAAAGAGATCCCTGCCGAGCGACGCCTCGGTCATTGCCCCGGCCCGCCGCCGCACCGAGCCCTCGTCCACGGCCGCCGCGGCCGGAAGGCGTTTTTTTTCGATCTGCTTCCACACCGCCTGCGCCAGGAGCAGCGCCGGCAGCCGCGGCGGCAGGGGCTTGAACAGCCGGTCGGGATCGGGCGCTGCGCCACGCGCCGCCTTTTCACCGGCCTTGATCAGCTCCCACTGGGCGACGACCTGGTCCGAGGTCTCGAGCTTTCCGTTTCCAAAGACATGCGGATGGCGCCGGACCAGCTTCGCGTTGATGTCGGCGGCCACGTCGTCAAAATTGAAGTGCCCGGCCTCCTCGGCGAGGAGCGCGTGGAAGACGACCTGGATCAGGACGTCGCCGAGCTCCTCGCGCATATGGGGCATGTCGCCCTCGTCGATCGTCTCGAGCAGCTCGCTGCATTCGTCGATGAGGCAGCGCGCCAGGCTCTGGTGCGTCTGCTCCTGGTCCCAGGGGCAGCCGTCCTTCCCCCGGAGTCTCGCCATGGTGCTCCTCAGCTCGTCGATCGGGCTCATGCCGTGGAATGTGCGCATCGCCGCCGCGAAGACCATGCAGAAATGTGAAATCCGCCGCTTGCGCTTCCCGGGGGGATTGGGGCTAATTTACCCCATGGCCGGAAAACTCGACGAGATCATCGCCCACAAGCGCCGCGAAATCGCGCCGCGCCTCCGGCCCGTTTCCGAGGATGAGCTTGGCCGGCTCCACGCGAGCCTTCCCGCGCCGCCGTCCTTCGCCCGCGCGCTGCTCCGGGCCGACGGCCGCCTGGCGATCATTGCTGAAATCAAGCGCCGCTCGCCCTCCGCCGGCGACATCAAGGCGGGCGCGAACGCCGGCGACCAGGCGGCCCGCTACCATGCGGCGGGCGCCGACGCCCTCTCCGTGCTGACCGACGAGCGCTATTTTGGCGGGTCGCTCGACGACCTGCGGGACGCCGCCGGCCGCGTGAGGGCCGGTCCGGCGCCCGCGATTCCCTGCCTTCGGAAGGATTTCATGGTCCATCCGATCCAGGTGAGGGAGGCCCGCGAATCGGGGGCGAGCGCGATCCTGATCATCGTCCGGGCGATCCCCGACGAGGAGATCCGGGTTCTCAGGGGCGCCGCCGCGGCTGCCGGCCTGGATGCCCTCTTCGAGATCCACGACGAGGCCGACCTGGAGCGCGCCCTGCGGCACGGCGCGGCGATCATCGGCGTAAATAATCGGGACCTTGACACCTTCACGACCGACCTCTCGCTGAGCGAACGCCTGATCCCCCGGATGCCCGCCGGCGTGACCGCGGTGAGCGAGAGCGGCATCCATGCCGGCGCGGACGCCGCGCGGGCGATCGCCGCGGGGGCGCGCGCGGCCCTGGTCGGCGAGGCCCTGATGAAGGCGGCGGACCCGGCGGCCCTGATCGCCGCCTTCCGCGGGCGCTGACCGTCCCGATGCCTCCCCTCTCCCCGTCGGAAACCCGGGCCCTGCTCGAGTCGCTCGGGCACCGTCCGCGGCATCACCTGGGGCAGTGCTTCCTGGTGGATGGGAACATCGTGCGCAAGTCGGTGGCCCTCGGCCAGGTTTGCCGGGGCGACTCCATCGTCGAGGTCGGACCCGGCCTGGGAACCCTGACGGAGGCCCTGCTCGACGCCGGAGCGGAGGTCTGGGCCGTGGAGAAGGACCGCCAGCTCCACGCGCACCTGGCGGCCACGCTGCTTCCCCGGCACCCGGGATCCCTGCACCTGATGGAGGGCGATGCCGTCGAGCACCCGCTGGCCGGGCTGGAAACCGTCCCGTTCAAGATCGTCGCCAACCTTCCCTACGCGATCGCGACGCCCTGGCTCGATGCGGTCCTTTCCGGGCCCCTGCCGGGGCGCATGGTCCTCATGCTCCAGCAGGAGGCGGCGCGCCGGTACACCGCGGAGCCGGGCGGCAAGTCGTTCGGGTCCATTTCCGTGTTCCTGCAGGCCGCCTATTCGGTGGCCGCCACCCACAGTGTCTCCGCGGGCTGCTTCCACCCCGAGCCGGACATCGAGTCGTGCCTGCTGGCGCTCGATCGAAGGGCGTCCCCGGTTGTCTTTCGGCCCGAGGCCCGCGCGCTCATCCGCTCCTGTTTCCAGAAGCGCCGAAAGCAGATCGGGGCGCTGGTGCGCGGCAGGCTCGGCCCCCGGGAGTCGGACTGGCTGGGGATCCTCGGCAAAGCCGGGCTGTCCGGGAAGGCGCGGCCGGAGGACATTCCCGTTTCGGCATGGATTGAGCTGGCGGGACTGGTGCCACCTGCTGCTTGAAAGATCGCCCCCCGCTGGTTTTTTATAGGAGAAACATGTCCCGCCTCGCCATTGCGACACTGGCGGCACTCGCCGCGTTCGCTCCCGGGGCCCTGGGCGCCCCCGGCCTTGCGGGGCGCATCGAGGGCAACGTCTACCATGCGGCCAACGGAACCTACGAGATGGACGTGCCCGTCCTCCCCGAGCTCGGCGGGGTCGTCTCCGACACCGAGAACGTCGTCACCTTCGAGGACAACTTCAGCACCCACGTCTCGGTCGCGGCCTTCCCGCAGGACGCCGCCCAGCGCTGGCAGCTTACCACGCGGGGACTGAAGGACTACCTGGGGTATTTCTTCACCGAATTCGTCCTGAGGGACTTCAAGGCCGCGTACAAGGACGCCTCCGTTGAACCCGGCGGCGGCTACGCCCCGAAGCTGCTCGGCGGCGCCCTGTTCGCCTACGTCCTTCTTCCGGGTGGATCGATGTTCGCAAACCGGATCCCGGTCGTGACCCCGGACTGGAAACCGCCCGTCGCCAAGCGGGGCAACCTGCTCTTCGTGCGCAACGGATGCATCTTCGTCATCAGCATGGAACTCGCGGAGCGCGCCGTCGAGGGAAGCGCCTACCACCGCACGGTGGCCGAGGAGGACGCCCTCCTTCACGCGCGGCTTGTTGCCATCGCCGGCAGGATCCGGATAAATCCGAATGTTGCGTTGCCCGCCGATTCCCGCAAGTAAGGTGCCATGTCCGCCGAAGGCCTCATAACGCTCCTGCTCACCGGCGCCCTCGCCGGCTGGGTCTGCGGGCTCATCGTCAAGGGATCGGGCTTCGGCGCGATCGGGAACATCATCGTGGGGATCGTCGGCGCCTTCCTGGGCAACTTCGGCCTCGGCCTGCTGGGGATCGGCGCCACGAGCCTGCTCGGGCACGTGATCATCGCGATCCTGGGCGGGCTGGCGTTTGTCTGGCTGCTGGCGAAGATCAAGCGCTGACGCCGGGAAACCATCATAGGTATCCGGGGATTGAATTGTAGCCGGCCTCCCAGAGGCCGGGGATTGGGATTCGAAAATAGGACCCCAGGCACCGGCCTCTTGGAGGCCGGCTACAACCAATCCCGGTCCACCGGCCGTACGCCGGTCGAATCAATCCCAGCCGCCCATTCCGCGGCCGTTTTCCCGCCGACAACGATGCCGGGCGCGATCTCGGCGAGCGGCACCAGAACAAACGCTCGCTCAGTCATCCGGGGATGCGGCAGGGTCAGCCGCTCCTCGTCCAATGCGATGCCTTCAACGAGCAGGACGTCGATGTCGATCGTCCGCGGGCCCCAGCGGACGGTGCGAATGCGCCCGAGTTCCCGCTCGATCCCAAGGCAGGCATCGAGCAGCTCGACCGGTTCCAGTGCCGTTCGCACCTCGACAACCGCGTTCAGGAATTCCGGCTGGTCGGTCACGCCGACGGGCGCCGTCGCGTATAGCGATGACCTGGCGGCAATCGCGGTATCCCGCGCGCTGCCGATCAATTCAACGGCCCGGGCGAGGTTGGCCCGCCGGTCGCCGAGATTGCTACCGAGACCGAGGTAGGCGGACCGGGCGGTCCTGGCTGGCTTCAACGGCGACATAGTCGAGCAATCCGGCGATGGGCGCCGCGGGTTTCCTGATCGTCACCTCCACCCGCGCAACGCGGGGAAATTTCCGGAATGCCGCGGCGATGATCCGCCCGCAGAGCGTCTCGAGCAGGCGCGCGCGCCGGCCCTCGACGATCCCGCGGCAGATCTCGTGGGCGGCCGCATAGTCGATGGTGTCGGCGAGCCGGTCGCTCGCCGCCGCGCGGGAAATGTCCGCGACCAGCACCAGGTCGACGAAGAAGGGCTGCCCCTGCCTCCGCTCGGAAGGGTAGCAGCCGTGGTGCCCGTGGAAGGCCATGTTCCTGATCTGGATCCGCCCGTTCATGCGATCACGCAACAGGCGAATCCCGCCGAAGTGAAGGATTATCCAGGACGGCGCGCGCCATCGCCGCGGCCCGCACGTTGGCAAGGACGTCGTGGACCCTCACGAAATCCACGCCCTGGGCGGCGGCAAGCGCGGTCAGTGCGAGCGTGCCCTCCAGGCTTTCCGCGGGCGCGACCCCGAGCGTCCTGCCGATCACCGACTTGCGGGAGACCCCCAGGACGACCGGAAGCCCGAACTCCCGAAGGATCGCGAGGCTCCCGAGGATCTCGAGGTTCTGCGCGTGCGTCTTGGAAAAGCCGATGCCCGGGTCCAGGAGGATCGCCTCCCTCGCCACACCGGCCTTCGCGGCGATTTCCAGGGAGCGCTCGAAGAATGCGCGCAGTCCGTCCATCGCCGCGCCGGAAAAGCCGCGGAAACCGGCGTCATTGTGCATCAGGATCACCGGGCAGCGGAACTCCGCGGCAACCGCGGCCATTCCCGGGTCCCCCTGGAATCCCGTCACGTCGTTGAGGAGGTGCCCGCCGGCCGCGAGCGCCGCACGCGCGACCCCGGGCTTGTAGGTGTCGACGGAGATCGGGATTTCGAGCTCGCGGGCGAGCGCCCCGACAATCGGGACCACGCGCGCGATCTCGTCGGCCGCCGAAATCTCCTCAAAGCCGGGCCGGGTCGACTGGCCCCCAACGTCGACCATTGCCGCCCCCTCCGCAGCCATCCGCCTTCCCTGCGCGAGCGCCGCCTCGACCGCCGCGTACCGCCCGCCGTCAAAGAAGGAGTCCGGCGTGACGTTCAGGATCCCCACCACGCGCGTGCCGCCGCCCGCCACCAGCGGCCGTCCCCGGCAGTCCAAAGTTCGCTCCTTCATCGGCGGGTCACCCTCAGAGCGCGTCCCCGGGGAGGAGCGGCTGCAGCTTCTTGAGGTCCTGCACGCGGTCCCTGTGGCAGACGAGGATCGCGTCGGGCGTCTCCACGACGACCAGGTCCTTCACCCCGCACAGTGCGATCAGCCGGCCGTTGCTGACGGCGATCGTATTTGAGGAGTCGACGGCGACGACCGGCCCCCGGACCGTGTTGCCCGCCGCGTCTGCCGGCAGCCGGCCGGGCAGCGCCGCCCAGGTGCCGACGTCGTCCCAGTCAAACTCCGCGACAAGCGTGGCCACCTTTCCCGCCTTCTCCATCACCGCGTAGTCGATCGATATCCGGGGCAGCGCCGGGAACCGGGCGCCCATGTAGGCGGAAAAGTCTCCGGCGGGAAAGTCGCGGACAAATGCGCCCAGCTCGGGGGCGTGCCGCTCCGCCTCGGCCAGGAAGACGTCCGCCCGCCACACGAATATCGACGCATTCCACGCGTGGTTTCCCGACGCGACATAGCGGGCCGCGGTCGCCGCGTCCGGCTTCTCCACAAAGCGGGCGACCCTCCGGAAAACGCCTCCCTCGCCCCGGGCGATCTCCGCCCCCATCTCCAGGTAGCCGAAGCCGGTCGCCGGGCTGGTCGGCGCCACCCCGAAGGTCAGCAGCTCGTCGTTGGACGCGGCCCACTCAAGCCCGGCCCGGAGCTGCGCCGCAAAACGGGCCGTGTCGCGCACCCAGGCGTCCGCCGCGAGGACCGCCACGACGGCCCGAGGATCGCGCGCCCGGAAAATCCCCGTCGCCAGGGCGGCTGCCGGGCCGCTGTCGCGGCGGGCCGGCTCGGCAACCACCTGTCCGGGATCCAACCCCGGCAGGGCGGCGCGGATGTCGGCGAGCTGCGCCTGGCTTGTCAGGACAAGGATGTTCTCCCGGGGGACCACCCCGTCCAGCCTGCGGACCGTCTCCTCAAGCAGTGTGCGCTCGGACAGGAGTTTCAGAAGGTGCTTGGGCTTCCGCGCCCGGCTCATCGGCCAGAAGCGCTCGCCCGTGCCCCCCGCCAGCACGCAGGCGTAAAAATGGTCGTTGTTCATCGTCGAACGGGCAATGAACGGCGAGCAGCCGCCTTTGATCAATGATCAATTTTCCCCGGCCGGCCCGCCGGGCATCCCGTCCTGGAGCTTCTTCCGGAGCCGGAGGGAGCCGATCTCAACCTTGAGACGCCGATTGAAGAGCTCGATGCGGTCGCGCACGTCGAGGGTCTCAAGCAGCTTCTGCTTGAAGCCGGGGCTTTCGCACAGGTTGAAGGCGGCGATGTCCACAAAGGTCTCCGGGTCGTCGATCGCATTCAGCATACCGGTCATCTCCGCGGTCGCCGACTCGAGCCTGAGCTTGACGCGGAGCAGCCGCCCCAGCTCCCGGCGCAGCCGCTCGTTTTCCGCCGGCGTGCCCCCCGGCTCGCTCGGCAGGGCGCGGATCTGGATCCGCCGGTAGGGCTCGTCGCTCACGATCGCCGTGATCTCCACCCGGCAGAGGCCCTGCAGGAGGAGGTTCGAGGTCCCGTTCCCGTTCTTCTGGCACGCCCGCACAATCCCGATCCCCGCCACGCGGTGCGGCGGCTCGCTCTGCCCGGTTGTCCCGGCGAGCCGCTGGTCCAGGCCCGCCACGGCGAAGAGCCGGTCGCTCGCCAGCACGTCGGAAAGCATCGCCCGGTAGCGCGGCTCGAAGATGTGCAGCGGCAGCAGCGCCTGGGGAAAGAACGCCACATTGGGCAGCGTCATGACCGGCACCTCGCTGGGCATCGTTATGTCGAGCTCCGTGGGCATCCCGGAACCCTAAAAGCATTGGCGGGAAATTCAAAATCCGAATTCCGGATTTTGTGCCACCGCCTGTCCCAACCCGGCGGAATGTGGGACATCTTGGCCTAATTTGGCGCATTCCCGACCGGCCTGTGTGAACGACAAAACTTTTTATCGCACTGGCTTTCAAGCGTTAATGCCAAATCACGGGCCCGGGGCACAACCGCTGCTCAACAGGGGCATGAGCAGAATTCTAGGAATTGACCTGGGTACCACCAACTCCTGCATGGCTGTCATGGAGGGCGGCGAGCCCGTCGTCATCCCCAACGCCGAGGGAGCGCGCACCACCCCGTCGGTGGTCGCCTTCACAAAGACCGGTGAGCGCCTCGTGGGCCAGGCCGCCAAGCGCCAGGCCATCACCAACCCGCGCAACACGATTTTCTCCGCCAAGCGCCTGATCGGGCGAAAACTTTCCGAGGCCCGCGAGGAGATCAAGAGCATGCCCTTCAAGGTCGTCGAGGGCAAGAACGGCGACGCCGCGATCGAGGTGCAGGTCGGCGACAAGACCGAGCAGTTTGCCCCGCAGCAGATCGCCGCCTTCGTGCTGGGCAAGATGAAGGCCGACGCCGAGGCCTAC
Source organism: uncultured Opitutaceae bacterium (assembly GCA_903891325.1). GTDB lineage: Bacteria > Verrucomicrobiota > Verrucomicrobiia > Opitutales > Opitutaceae > Palsa-1447. Next base: position 2,571 of record CAITEC010000017.1, on the reverse strand, counting down.
CTCGGCGAGAAGATCATCCAGGCGGTCATCACCGTCCCGGCCTATTTCAACGACTCGCAGCGCCAGGCCACCAAGGATGCCGGCAAGATCGCCGGCCTGGAGGTCCTGCGCATCATCAACGAGCCGACCGCCGCGTCCCTGGCCTACGGCCTCGACAAGAAGAAGGACGAGAAGATCGCGGTGTTCGACCTGGGCGGCGGGACCTTCGACGTCTCCGTCCTGGAAATCGGCGACGGCGTCTTCGAGGTGAAGGCCACCAACGGCGACACCCACCTGGGCGGCGACAACTGGGACGAGGCCATCATCACGTGGCTCGTGGACAGCTTCAAGAAGGACAACGGCGTCGACCTGCGCAAGGACCCGATGGCCCTGCAGCGCCTCAAGGAAGAGGCCGAAAAGGCGAAGATCGCCCTCTCCTCGACCCAGTCGGTCGACATCAACCTGCCCTTCATCACCGCCGACGCCTCGGGCCCGAAGCACCTCAACGTGCAGCTGACCCGCGCGAAGCTGGAGCAGATCTGCGACAGCCTCTTCGAGCGCTGCATTCCCCCTTTCAAGAACTGCCTCAAGGATGCCGAGCTCACCTCGGCCCAGATCGACGAGCTGGTCCTCGTGGGCGGCATGACCCGCATGCCCAAGGTGGTCGAGATCGCCAAGGGCCTCGGCGGCAAGCAGCCGCACCAGGGCGTCAATCCCGATGAGGTCGTCGCCGTCGGCGCGGCCATCCAGGGCGGCGTCCTGAAGGGCGAGGTCCGCGATGTCCTCCTGCTGGACGTCACGCCCCTGACCCTCGGCATCACGACCGCGGGCGATGTCGCGACCGCGATGATCTCGCGCAACACCACCATTCCCTCGAAGAAGACCCAGGTCTTCTCCACCTACGGCGACAACCAGCCCTCCGTGGAGATCGTGGTCCTGCAGGGCGAGCGCCCGATGGCCCGCGACAACAAGACCCTCGGCACGTTCCGTCTGGACGGCATTCCGCCGGCCCCGCGCGGCACCCCGCAGATCGAGGTCACCTTCGACATCGACGCCAACGGCATCCTGCACGTTTCCGCCAAGGACCTCGGCACCGGCAAGGACCAGAAGATCACCATCCAGGGATCCTCGGGCCTCTCCAAGGACGAGGTCGAGCGCATGACCCGCGAGGCCGAGGCGCACGCGACCGAGGACAAGGAGCGCAAGGAGGCCGCCGAGACCAAGAACCAGCTCGACACCACCATCTACCAGCTCGAGAAGGCCGCCAAGGACGCGGGCGACAAGCTCCCGGCCGACAAGAAGCAAAACATCGAGACGGCGCTCGCCGACGCCCGCAAGGAGCTCGAGGGCGGCGACCTGGCGAAGATGAAGACCGCGCTGGAGAACCTGAGCAAGGCCGGGGCGGAAATCTACGCCGCGGCCCAGGCCGCCCAGTCCGCCCCGCCGCCGAGCGAGGCCGGCACCCCGCCCCCCGAGGGCGCCCCGAAGACCGAGAAGAAAGCCGACGTCGTCGACGCGGATTTCGAAGTGGTTGACGAGGAAAAGAACAAAAAGTAATTTCAAAACCCTTTCGCCGCCCGAGCCGGGATACCGGCCCGGCGGCGCATGGGTTTAAAACCCAGCGAAACTCACCCTTAACCAGAACCCACATCCATATGGCCAAAGTCAAAATCAAGCCCATCGGCGATCGCGTCCTCATCAAGCACCTCGACGAGGAAAAAGAGCAGGTCCGCGGAGGAATCATTATCCCGGACAGCGCCAAAGAGAAGCCGCAGGAGGCTGAGGTCATCGCCCTCGGCACCGGCAAGAAGGATGAGAACGGCAAGATCCAGGCCTTCGAGGTCAAGGTCGGCGACCGCGTCCTGATCAGCAAGTACGGCGGCACCGAGGTGAAGATCGACGAGGTCAAGTACAGCCTCGTCCGCGAGGATGACATCCTCGGCGTCCTCGGCTGAACCACCCCTCCCCCACCCACTCACTCACTCTTAACTCAGAATATAAATAATCATGCCCGCTAAACAATTGCTGTTCGATGACGCCGCCCGCCAGAAGATCCTGCGCGGCGTCGAGCTTCTCGCCCGCGCCGTCAAGGTCACCCTCGGTCCCAAGGGCCGCAATGTGGTGATCGACAAGAAATTCGGCTCGCCGACCGTCACCAAGGACGGCGTCACCGTCGCCAAGGAGGTCGAGCTCCCGGATCCCTACGAGAACATGGGCGCCCAGATGGTGAAGGAAGTCGCTTCCAAGACTTCCGACGCCGCCGGCGACGGCACCACGACCGCCACGGTCCTGGCCGAGTCCATCTACAAGGAAGGCCTGAAGAACGTCACCGCCGGATCGAACCCGATCTTCCTCAAGCGCGGCATCGACAAGGCCGTGGAGGCCGCGGTCGCCGAGCTCGCCAAGATTTCCAAGAAGGTCAATGACCGCGAGGAAATCCGTCAGGTCGCCACTGTCTCCGCCAACTGGGACGACACCATCGGCCAGATCATCGCCGACGCGATGGACAAGGTCGGCAAGGACGGCACCATCACCGTCGAGGAAGCTAAGTCCATCGAGACCACCCTCGATGTCGTTGAGGGCATGCAGTTC
>CAITEC010000016.1 GCA_903891325.1 uncultured Opitutaceae bacterium | reverse complement strand
GACCTGTCCATCGTGAAACCGCTGCCGGGTGCGCTGCGCGGCCGCAAGAAGCCCTTCAGCGCCGCGCTGGCGGCCAAGGCGCCGCGCTGGGGGCATCTTCACGACCCCAAGAAGGCGACAATCGGATTTCGGCAGGAACAGGTCGACTGGACCGTGTTTGGAACCCTGGCGGGAACGACCTTCGCCTCGTCGGGCAAGACGCGGATCGGCCCGGGGAAGGCGACGCGGCTGCGGTCCGGGGAGTGGCTTCGCGCGGACCTCGGGTCCGATCTCACGGGATTCCCGGCCCTGCGCGTGAGCGCGCGGCGCGCAACCCGGCTTGTCGTGCTCTTTGACGAGATCCTGGTGGACGGCCAGGTGAAGTTCAACCGGTCCGGATGCCTGAATGCGATCTGGCTCGAGCTTGAAGCGGGGACATCGCTTGATTTCGAGGCGTTCGAGCCCTACACGCTGCGCTTCCTGCAGGTCCTCGTGTGGACGGGCGATGCGGAGGTCTCCGACCTTCGGCTGCGGCGGTACGCGAGCTCCGTCGGGCTGCGCGGGGCCCCGGCGGGGATCGGGGCGGCGGAGGCCCGGGTCCGGCGGGCGGCCCTCTCGACGTTCCGGCAAAACGCGCTCGACATCTTCATGGACTGCCCGGCGCGGGAACGGGCCGGCTGGCTCTGCGACAGCCTGTTCACCGCGCGGGCGGAGTGGCACCTCACCGGGGACAACGCGATCGAGCGGGACTTCCTGGAGAACTACCTGAGGCCCGCGACCTTCGACGGACTACCGAAGGGGATGGTGCCGATGTGCTATCCGGCCGAGCCGCTGGGCAAGAGCTTCATCCCGAACTGGGCGATGTTCCTGGTCATCCAGCTCGACGAGGCGGCCCGGCTGCGGCGGTTGCCGGCGGCGTGGGATCCGCTCGTGCGGCGCCGGGTCCGCGGGCTCCTTGCCTACTTCCGTCAGTTTGAAAACGGGGACGGGCTTCTGGAGAAACTCAAGAGCTGGGTCTTTGTCGAGTGGTCGAAGGCCAATGAGTTCGTGCAGGACGTCAATTATCCCTCGAACATGCTCTATGCGATGACACTGCGGGCGGCGGCCCGGCTGCTGGGGGACCGCCGGCTCGCGGACCGCGCCAAGGGCGTCGAGGACGCCGTGCGGGCCGCCTCGTGGCGCGACGGCCGCTTCGTGGACAATGCCGTCCGGGATCCGAAGGGCCGGCTCGTCGTGACGGACAATGCGTCGGAGGTCTGCCAGTACTACGCCTTTTTCACCGGCCTCGCCTCGCCGCGGCGGGAGAAGGACCTCTGGGACCGGCTGGTCCGCGCCGACTACGGCGCGCTGCATCCGGCGAATGTGTTTGTCGGCAAGATCATGCGCCTGGAGCTCCTGATCGACAACGGGGAACACGAGGCGGCCCGCCGGGAGCTCATGAAGAGCTACCTGCCGATGGCCAAGTCCACGGGCACACTCTGGGAGCTCTTCCAGAAAACGGTGAGCTGCAACCACGGCTTCACCTCCTATGTGGCGGTACTGATCGACCGGTTCGTGGAGGCGCGCTAGCCCGGACCCATGAGCAGATCGCAAACGCGCCCGTGAATCCGTGAGCCTGACGGGATGTCTCCGATCGCTGGAATGGGGCCCCGCTCCTGGCGCCCCGCGCGGGGCGCGCGCAATTGACAAGGAGCGGGGCGGATGGCAATTCTCCAGGATCCTACCGGCGCGGCCTTCGGCGTCCTGGAGCCGCTGGTCTGATCCTGCCGCGCGAGCCGGAAGCTCAGGGGCGCCTGAGCCGCCCGAGGATCACCAGGCCGAGGTCGACGACGAAGATCGTGATCACCGCGCTGTCCATGGCGGTCACGCAGGAGCCCGGGGGAAGGAATTGCTCCCCTCCCCAAAGGACGAATGCCAGGCCGAGAAGGACTCCCTTGATTTTCTCAGTCCAACCGGCCGGCGCAGCCAGTTGCAGGCAGATGAAGGAGGCGCCCACCAGTATCAGCGCCAGCGCGCCCGTCCGCAGGTGATGGGCGGTCGGCTGGAAGTGATGCCAGAAGTCGGATGAAAGCAGCAACACCAGCGCGGCGAGCGCGGCTGCGAAGAGCAGGCCGGCCAGGGCGCGGAAGGGTTTTTCGATTGAGGCCATGATCAGGTCGTCGGTGGATTCCCGACCAGGGGATTGACCAATTTCAAGGCGGGAAATCGCGAGAAATCGCGGTCGGCGCTCCAAAGTTCATTGATCCCGTGGCTGAGGCAGATGGCCGCAATGCGAGCGTCGTGGATGCCGCCGCCGGTTGCCCCGGATGATTCGACCAGTCCGCGAAGCCGTCCAAGGTGATCGATCCCCTCTCCAAGGAAGCGGAGGCCGCCCCCGCCGGACAGGGCGTCGAGGAACGCAAACGCCTCCGCGGGCGTCGCGGGAGTCCTGAAAATCCGCGCGTTCGTGACAACCGCGTAGAATTCGTGAACGCAGGGCCAGGGAATCGCCCAGCGCGCATTTCGGGAGGCGATGTCCGTGAGCGCCCGGCGTGCGACCGCGTGGCGCGGCATTTCGGGCCGGTTCGCGTAGACAAGAAGGTTTGTGTCGACGGCGATCACGCGCCGTGGCCCCGGTAGATTTCATCGCGGAACTTTTCCCAGCCCGCGCCCGAAAACTCCGGCATGAGCCCGTCCCCGCCGGACGTGGGGAGGCTGACCGCGCCGGAGGGCTTCTTCTCCCCCTGGCGGAGGACCAGATCCAGGCCTTCCTCGATCAATTCGCGAAGGGTGCGGTTTTCCCGGTGGGCCAAATGCTTGGACCGCTTCAACAGGTCATCGGCAATATCGACGGTTGTCTTAATATGGGTACCCATATCGCTTGTTCTTTGACTGTCAATCTCGGTGTGGGCCTTTGCGGATTTTACCTGTGTGAATAATAGCACGTTCGCTTTCGAAAGGGCCGCCCTGCGCGGCAATCGAGGGGCAAGCGCCCATTTGACGAAACGACCGGATGGCCTTCCTTGGGTGGCAACGACCAACCCCGACACATGAAAATCGTCGTCACTGGAGCGAATCGCGGCATTGGACTTGAGCTCACCCGCCAATACCTGGCCCGGGGCGATTCGGTGGTCGCAGGGGTCCGGGATCCCACGCTGGCGACCCGGCTCACCGCGCTGGGGCAGGCGGCAGGGGGCCGGCTTCGCGTCGCGGCCTGCGATGTGACGCTCGATGCGAGCGTCCGGGCGTTTGCGGCGGGACTTAGGGATCCGGTCGACTTGCTCATCAACAATGCCGGGATCAAGACCGAGAGGGACGAGCTGGCCGACCTCGACCTGGGAAACGCGGCGCGCACGTTTCAGGTCAATGTCCTGGGGGTGCTCAGGGTCACCCTGGCCCTCCTTCCGCTGCTGCGCCGCGCCCCGGCGGCGAAGATCGCCAGCATCAGCTCCGGGCTCGGCTCGATCGAGCGCAACCTCACCGGGGGAATCTACGGCTACCGCATTTCGAAGGCGGCGCTCAACATGGCGTCGCGGTCGCTTGCGCAGGACCTTCGGAAGGACCGGATTGTCGCGGTCGCGCTCACTCCAGGATGGGTGAAGACGGACATGGGCGGGTCCGGTGCGCAGACCGAGGTCTCCGACTCGGCCGCGGGACTGATCAAGGTCATCGACGGGTTGAAGCTGGAGGACAGCGGGAAGTGCATCAGCTTCCTCGGCGAGAGCGTGCCCTGGTGATGAAATGGGGTGGCGTCGCCGGTCGGTCGGCGCCAGGCTTGGAGGATGGCAACCCCATCCGCCGAGAGCTCCAATACCGACTTCCCCTGTCCCTGCGGCAGCGGCCTGGCCTTCGCGGCCTGCTGCGGACCGATCCTTGCCGGCAGCCGGCAGGCGGCGACCGCCGAGCAGCTCATGCGGGCGCGCTTTACCGCGCACGTGCGGCATGACTTTGAGTTCCTGCACAAGTCGCATCGGCCAACCGCGGCCACGCCCTATGTTCCCGAAGAGGGAACCCCGTCGGTCACCTGGACGAAATTGGTGATCCACTCCCACGAGCCCACCGACAATCCCGACAGGTCCTTCGTCGACTTCACGGCTCACGGCACCGAGGAGGGCGTCGAGAAGGTTCTTCACGAGAAGTCGGAATTCCTGCGGATCAACGGCGCGTGGCTGTACAACCGGGAAATCCGCCTCGGGCCGCCGCCGTTCCGGTCGGCCGGCCCCAAGGTGGGACGCAATGACCCATGCCCGTGCGGCAGCGGGAAAAAGTTCAAGCACTGCTGTTTGGGCAAGTCGTAGGACGCCCGGGCACCAAACCTGCTTATAATCGACAACGACGAACCGATAATATAGGCATGTCCCCGATTGGGCGGTGTTGATCGCCCGGCTTCCATCAAGATGTCCTCCCCAGATCCAGTGGTTTCGCGTGAATTACCCGTCGTGCGACGGATCATAGAAGATGAGACCTGGCTCGAGGGCGAGCGGCGCCGTCAGCCGGTGAACCCGAATGATCCGGTGGTGCGCGAGAGGGTCTGCCAGGTCGTCCTTCGGATCGGCCAGCAGCTCCGCGAGTCGCTATCCTGCGACTCGCAGCGGACGGCGGGTTGAGCCCCGGCCCGGCCCCGGCGGCCTTCTGGATTGCCGCGGGCCGCCATTCCCGAAAACCTCGGGCCATGAGGCCCCGAGGATGAACCTGCTGCTCTGGCAATGGATTGCCGCGGCGTTTGCGGCCCTGCTGGTCGGGCTCTCGAAGACCGGCGTCCCGGGGCTGGGGCTGCTCTTTGTCTCCATCTTCGCCAATATCATGCCCCCGAGGGCGGCGACCGGGGTCGTGCTGCCCATGCTGCTGGTCGGCGACGTAATCGCGGTGGGGTGGTACCGCCGGCACGCGCAGTGGAGCCGGATCTGGCGGCTCTTCCCCTGGGCCGCCTGCGGTGTTGTTATGGGTTATTTTGCGCTGGCCCGGATGAGCGACCGGCAGGTCGGCCTGGCGGTCGGCGTGATCGTCGTCGGCCTGGTCGCCCTGCAGGTGCTTAGCAAAAGGGGACTGGCCGGCGCCGACGGCCGGGACATTCCGTGGTGGATGGCTCCGCTCTTCGGCATCCTCGCGGGGTTCACGACGCTGATCTCCAACGCCGCGGGGCCGCTCATGCTGATCTACCTCCTGGCGATGCGGCTGCCGAAGTTGGAGTTCATCGGGACGGGGGCCGTCTACTTTCTGCTCCTCAACCTCTTCAAGGTCCCGTTCATGGCCCACCTGGGGCTCATCAACCCGGGCAGCCTGCGGCTAAACCTGGCGCTGGCGCCGGCAGTCCTGGTCGGCGCCTGGGCCGGCCGAAAGGTGCTCGCCGGGATCGACCAGGCAAGGTTCGAGAAACTGATGCTCGGGCTGACGCTCCTCGCCGGGCTGAAGCTTCTCCTCTGACCCCCGCTCCTAGTTCGAGTGGGTGGTGTCCGTGGTCGTCGTCGTCACCGGGGCGGGAACCGTGGTTTGCTCCGTGGTCGTGGTGGTCGAGTGCGTGGGTGCGGGCGTCGACTCGCAGCCGGCCAACGTTGCAAGGGCGGCCGCGGCGAGGATCGGAATGATGAATTTATTCATGGGATTTTTCTTTGGAATGCCGGTCACAATACGCCCATTGGCGGCGGCGCGGTATGGGGTCTTGCCCTAGCCTAGCCCGAATCCAAAGGCGCCTTGATGTCGGCCGGCCTTGGGCCTCTACTTGGATGCCCCCTCCCTCATCCCCACCATGAATCCGATAGACCAGCTTGGCACCGTTGTGCGCCGCCGCGGCCCCCTTGATCGCACCTTGGCCGCCCTTGCGCGCGGGCGGCTCACGGTTGGATTCGTGGGCGGATCGATCACCTCCGCCCAGAAGGGCGCCCGCTGGCCCGCGCCGCTTGTGGGTTGGCTGGCCGACGCCTTTCCCAACGCGCGGATTGTGGTGGAGAATATCGCGATCGGGGCGACCGGCAGCGACCTGGCGGCGCTCCGGGTGCAGTCCGGGATCATCGCCCGGGGCTGCGACCTGGTCTTTGTCGAGTATGCCGCCAACGATTACGGCGAACCAACCGCCCGGCGGACGCGAACCCGGGAGGGGCTCCTGCGCCAGCTCCTGGGGGACGGGACGCGTGACGTGGTCATCACCTACACCTACGTTCCGGAAATGCAGGCGGACATGTTCGCCGGGGTTGTGCCCTCCACGATCGCGGAATTCGAGGCGCTCGCGGAGCGCTACCGGCTCAATTCGGTGTGGATGGCACTGCATGCCCTGAGGGAGGTGGAGCGCGGCCTGATGACCTGGGAGGAGTGGCTGCCCGACGCGATCCACCCGGAGAACCGGGGGAGCCTCAGCTACGCGCAAAGCGTGACCGCGTTCCTGGCCGAGGCTCTCGCACCGGCCGCCGGGTCGGCGGCCACCCCGCCCGCAACGGCGCTGCCCCAGCCGTCGGTCCCGGGCGCCTGGGAAAAGATCCGGCTCCTGCCGCTTTCGATGCCGGAGACCACGGGGCCCTGGACGGAGCAGCGCTGGGAGACCTGCCATGGGATCGACCGGGTTCTGCTCTGCACCGCGCCGGGGGCGGGGCTCAGGTTTTCGTTTTCGGGCAGGGGGCTGGTCCTGGCCTTCGACTTTGGCCGCAGCGCCGGCGAGATCCGCTACCGTGTGGACGGTGGCGAGTGGAGGGTTTCGCAGCGCGACTGCCCGGCCTGGGCCAACGACCTGGGCTGGCTGCGGCCGCTGCTGGTCGACGAGGACCTTGCGCCGGGATCCCACCGGTTCGAGCTGGAGACCCTTCCGGGCGCAACCGCGGCCTGCCGGGGCACCCGGACGGCGCTCGGGCTCATTGGCGTGATAGAGTGACTTATAAGCGCGGCGGCGGCCCGGGGACCGGTTGCCATCCCTGTATTGGGGGCGCAGCGTCGGGTCACCCCGGCATGCGCTTCGAGCTGAACATCGACTATCCGCCGGAGAAGATGGAGATGAGCCGAAGGCGGCTGGAGGCGTGGAAGCGGTACCGGTACGTTGACCGGGTTCCCGTCCAGTACTGCGTTGTTCCGCGCTATTTCGCGCCGCTGCACAAGCTGCGGTACATCGATTTTTTCAAGGACGCGGAGACGCAATTTTACTGGCAGCTTCAGTTCGCCAAGTACCGGTACGAGAACATTCCCGAGGACGCCTGCACGGGGCGCTCCGGGACGACCTTCGGATAAACATGCTCGTGTTCTTCGGCTACCTGGTGCCCCCGAAGGTGGCCGCGGCGAACCTCGGCGGGGCCTCGCGAATGTCGGGCAACCTGAACCCGATGCTCCTGAAGGACGGCGGCTACGCGGCGGTGAAGCAGGCCGCCCGCGAGTGCATCGAGGCGATGGGGCCTTGCGGCGGGTTCATGCTGGCCGACGGGGCGAACGTCTGCCCCGGGACTCCCCTGGCGAGATTCCGGGCGATCATGGACGCGGCCGAGGAGTGCGGGATGTGCGGGGGACGGCTTCAGCCGGACGCAGCATGAGCGCTTCCACCGGCAACCGGGAGCGACTGGAGGCGGCTCTTCGGGGCGAGCCGGTAACGCATCCGGTCTTCGCCGTCTACGACGGGTTTGTGAAGACCCGGCCGCAGGTGGACTGGCCGCGGCTCTTTGGGCTTGGCCTAGGGCTGATCAGCCACGCCGACGTGATCGGGCACGAGCATCCGAACCTCCGTATCGAGGAGACGACCCGGCGGGTCGATGGGCAGGTGCGCCGGGATGTCCGCTGGATTACCGACGCGGGCGAGCTGCACGAGTGGTACCTCGACGACTGGAAGCAGGAGCACTTCATCAAGACGCCCGGGGACTACCGGATCATGCGCCGGGCCTGGGAGGGCGTGCGGATCGTCCCCGACGGGTCGGCCTATGCCGCCTCCGAGAGGGATGTCGGCGGCAACGGCGTGACGCTGGGAAACATCGCCGGCATGGGCCTGGGTCGGACGCCCCTCATGGTCCTGCAGGTCGACTGGGTCGGGCTCGAGCAGTGGTCGATGGACCTGGCCGACGAGCTCCCCGAGATGCTGGAACTGCTCGAGTTCATGAATGAATTGAAGCTGGAGGAGTTTCGCCAGGCGGTCCTCACGCCGGCCCGCCAGATCAAGCTCTGGGAAAACCTCTCCATCCAGACCCTGGGCCCGGCGCAATACCGGCGCCACCTCGTGCCGCTTTACTCGCGAATCCTGTCGATCCTGGAAAAGGCGGACCGGCGGCTGCTGGTGCACTACGACGGGCAGACCCGTGCGATCGCCGACCAGATCGCCGCGCTGGACTTCGACGGCATCGATTCGCTGACCCCTTCCCCGGAGGGCGACCTGACCATCGCGGAGGCCCGCCGCCAGTGGCCCGACAAAATGCTCTGGTGCCATCCGTCGCTGGGCTGGTACCGGGATGATGGGGACGCCCTGGTCCGCAGGATCAGGGAGATGGCCCGGGATGCCGGGCCGACGCGGTTTTGCCTGATGATCAGCGAGGAGATTCCGCCGGATTGGGAGCGGACGGTGCCGCTCGTCCTCGCGGCGCTCCGGGACGGCTGAACGCGGCGCCGGTTCGGGTTATGCCCCATAGCCGGGGTAGGTCGCCGGTGGTAGATTGGGGCCCTCAACCCAGCCCGCGCATGGACGAACCCCACTTTACAGCCCGCAATGGATCCGGGGCGGAGGGCTGCTCCTACTGGAAGATGATCCATCACAGCCCGTTTTTCTGGATGGCCGCATTTTTCATCCTGCTGGCGATGGTCATCTACGTGGGCACCCAGAATCTTTCCTTCAGGCCCGACCACGGGCGGCAGCAGCCGATGACCGCAGGCGTCCCCTAGAGGGGGGGGCACCGTTAGGGTGGGGGGCATCATAGGGTGGGGGGCATCATAGGGTGCGGGGCACCATTAGGATTTGCCCAAAGGGGCCGTCCGCGTATCAGTTCCAGGGTGGTGATCCGATGAAGACACTTCCCATCTCCCGGGGCTACCCCCTCGACCCGAAGGAATTTGGCGAGCTTGCGGACTCGTCCCACCTGGTGGGCAACCCGGACCAGCTCCGCAGGAGAATCCAGGACGACGGCTACCTTTTTCTTCCGGGATTTTTCTGGCGGGACGACGTCATGGCGGCGCGCAAGGTCGTGACGGATCGCCTGGCCGCCGGGGGCTTCCTCAATCCGGATTTTCCGGCGATCGACGGGGTTGTCGCCGACGTGACGGTGGTCAATTCGAGGAGCGCCTTCCGCCCGCCGGCCGGGCACAACCCCGACCCGGTGAAGACCTACAATGCCGACGACCTGACGAAGCAGAACCGCCCCCTCCTGGACCTCCTGCAGAAGGGGAGGATCATCGGCCTTTTCGAGGACTACTTCGGCGGGCCGGTGCTCCACTACAATTATGTCTGGTTTCGGGCGGTCAGCCCGGGCATGGGAACCCCGCCGCACTGCGACCTGGTCTACATGGGCCGGGGAACCCACAACCTGATGTCAACCTGGATGCCCGTCGGCGACGCGCCCATGGATGTCGGGGGCCTGATGATCCTGGAGAATTCCCACCGGCAGGCCGACCGGCTGCACAACTACCTGTCCCGCGACGTCGACGAGTACTGCTCGAACGGCCCGAATGCCGCAAAGATCGAGTCCGGGGAGTTGATGTGCGAGTGGGACGGCATCCTTTCCAAGAACCCGGCCTCGCTGCGCGAGAAGATGGGCGGCCGCTGGCTCACCGCGGACTATCGGGCCGGCGACATCCTCATCTTCACGATGCGAACGGTGCACGCGAGCCTGGACAACCAGTCGGACAGGATCCGGCTCTCGGTCGACACGCGCTACCAGCTGCGGAGCGAGCCGGCCGACGAGCGCTTCATGGCCGAGAATCCCGCTCCCTACGCGGTTGAATTCAAGAAGGGGCGGGTCTGCTGAGGCGCGGGAGCCGCGGGGACGATCAAGCATGGCGGCGTCACGAGCCCGGCGGATCGCCGCCTGCAGCTGGTCGCTCCATCCCGCAAATCCGGGCGAGCTGGTCGCGCGCCTCCGCGCCACGGGGCTTTCCTGCGTGCAGCTTGCGCTCAATCCCCTGCGCGAGGCGCCCGGGACCTGGGGCGGGGCGGGCGAAATCCTCCGCGCGGCCGGGTTCACGGTGGTATCGGGCATGGTGGGCACGCGGGGCGAGGACTACTCGTCGCTCGAGGCGATCCGGCGGACCGGCGGGGTGGTCCCCGACGGGACCTGGGAGGACAATTGGCGGGACCTGCGGGCCGCCGCCCGGCTCGCCTCCGGCCTGGGGCTCCGGCTTGTGACCTTCCACGCGGGCTTCCTGCCGGGCGACCCCGCCAGCCCCGGGTTTGAAAAGCTGGTGGAACGCATCCGGCTGGTCGCCGACGCGTTTGCGGCGGCGGGGGTGGCGATCGCCCTTGAGACCGGCCAGGAGACGGCGGCCACGCTCGCGGATTTCCTGGGAAGGCTGGACCGGCCGACCGTGGGCGTGAACTTCGACCCGGCGAACATGATCCTCTATGACAAGGGCGACCCGGTCGCTTCGCTCCGCGAACTGGCGCCCTGGGTGCGCCAGGTGCATATCAAGGACGCGACGCGCACCCGCGCGGCCGGAACCTGGGGGCGGGAGGTTCCGGTCGGGTCGGGCGACGTCGACTGGCCGGCGTTTTTCGCGGTGCTTCGCACCCTTCCGCCGGAGATCGACCTGGCGATCGAGCGCGAGGCGGGGGAAAGGCGGATCGAGGAAATCATCCAGGCCCGCCGGTTGATCGAGGCGGGCGCGTGATCAGGATCCGCGGGGAGGGAGCCCCTTCCTGTCCTTGAGGTAGGCGTGCAAGGCCGCGCGCTTTCCCGGTGGGACCAGTTCGTCCCAGTCGACGAGCGGAACGATCGCGGGCACGGGCGAGGCTGTCCTGAAACGCAGGGTCACGATCTGCTGGGGCCGGACCGGAAAGCGAAGCTCCGGGCCGCCGCTGAGGGGCTGGGCCCGCCCGCCGGTAAGATCGGTCAGGGCCGCCCCGGTGTTCGGAAGGTTAAGCCTTACCCATGCCTCGCCCGGAAGGCCCTGCGCCTCGACCAGCCGCAACTCGATATCCGGGCCGTCCCGGCGCATCGCCTCGACGACAACGTTGCCGGAGGTCTGCAGGAAGGACTGCGGGGCCGCCGGCCGGCAGCCGAAGGCCGCGGCCACGGGGGCGTTGTATTCCCAGGCCAGCTGGGGAACGCGGGCGGACGCCCAATCGGCGTCGTGGGCCACCAGCGCGTACTCCAGGCGCCGCCGGCCCTTGCCGCTCAGCCAGCGATTGGGAAACCCGTAATAATCGCCGCAGGTGTTCATCAGGTAGACGACCGGCACGCGGCCGTCGATTTCCCGGCCGGGCAGCCCCCGATCGAGCAGGGCCACCCCGCCGCCGCCGGGGGAGGAATAGTCGCTCCACCGGATGGCCGGCGCTATTCCCGAGACGATGCCCTCGTCGCGCGAGAAGCCAAAGGGGATGCCGCGGCGAATCTCGGAGGGGGTCCCGGCCAGGGGGAACTCGGCGAGGACGACGGTGAGGTCGGGAATGTCGTTGAGCTCGGTCTCAAATTCGATCCGCGGGCTGTCCTTGAGGAAGCGCGTCACCCGCCGGATGGCGCCGCCTCCGTAGAACAGCCCCCGCGCCTCGACGGTGACGGCCAGCGGACCGTCGGTCACGGCGAGGGTCGTCGTGAAGTCGCCGGAACCGGCGAGCCGCCTGCGCAACGGGCGCGGGTCGGTGTAGTCCCCGGGGTCGTTCTTCCCGCTGTGCCTTTCGGCGACGACGACGTTCGCCGGACCGCCGAGCATTTCCCGGCCGGAGGGCCGGGTCCTCAGGCTGACCAGGGCGCCGGTTGCCGGGTCGATCCGCGCCGAATAGTACCGCGTCTCGATTGTCCCCGGGAGCGCCACGCGGCGCGGGGACGGGGCGGGCCCGGGCTCGAGCGCCGCCCCGACAAGGCCCGCGGCCGGCACGTCGAGCCGGCACAGGGTCGAGCCGTCACCGGCGTCCTCGCAGGTGGCCCCGGAGACCCGGACGCTCCCCGGGAGCCGGAACGCATCGGTGCGCGTCCAGTTTGCCGGGTTGAACAGGACGACCCCGGAGCCCGGACCGCTGAGCCGGCGCGCGGCCGCCTCGAGGACCGATGCGCTCTCCTTTTCCACCCAGGCGAACCGGTCGGTCGCGTCCCACGACGCGGCGCTGCCGAAGACCATTCCCCCGGCGCTTCCCCACAGGGTGTTCCGGTCCATGTTCAGGAGCATCTGCAGCCATGCGTGATAGAGGGGCTGGACGGGGTAGGGGTAGTCCGCCTTCAGGCTGGCGATCGCGCCCAGCATCTCGGCGGATTGGAGGGCGTGCTCGTCCCTGCGGTACCATTGCTTGATTTCGGGGCTCTCGATCCAGAACGAATCGTAGACGTAGTCGGTGCCGCCGGTCACCGTCCGGAGCCGGACTTTTCCGGATCGGACGCCGGCCATCAGCGTGTCCACATAGGGGGAGAGGCCGGTGTACCGGACCTCGCAGTCGGGGCGGTAGGCCTTCCAGGTGCGGAGATACTCCGACGGATTCTCGCGGCGGGCGGGGGCGAGGGAATAATCGTGGTTGCCGGCCAGGACCAGGACGGGGGCGCCGACCGGCGTGGCGGGCAGCTTCCGGGAAAGGTACTCGGCCGCCCAGACCAGCTGCTGCGCGCCGAGCGGGACGCGGGTGGTGTAGGTGCCTCCGACCGTCTCGGCGTAGTGGCCGGGGACGAGCGTCAGGACGCGCGTCCCGTCGGGAGACTCCGACCAGAACGCCGTCTTGTCCGCGCGGCTGCAGCGCGTGTAGACCAGCGCATCCAGCCCGAGGAGCCCGCAGAGCTGGGGCATCTGCGCGTGGGTTCCGCAGGCGTCGATCGTCCAGCAATAGCGGGGCCTGACCCCCATCACGGCCTGCTGCCAGCGCAGCCCCTCGATTCCCATCTTCGCGAGCGCCTCGCCGCCGGAAAGGTTGATCGTCCCCTCGAGGAAGAAGGCGTTGGGAAGCTCCACCCGGCCCTCGCGCACACGCTCCCGGAGCTCCGCGAAGCGCTGCGGCTGGAAATTCCGGATCGCGATCATGTTGTTGCATTCGGACATCACGAAGCGGTAGTTCGGGTCGTCCCGGACGCGGTCGAGGTGGTCGAGGTACGAGTTGGCGCAGTAGTTGCGCTCGACCGACCAGTTGGCGAGCCAGCCGCAGCTCGCCGGGTGGAAATTCGGGACGACGAAGACCAGGGCGGGAAGCGGGATTTGCCCGGGGGAGGGCGGGGCCGGCCGGGCGGGAGGATCGCCGAGGGCGGCGCCCGCGGCCATGGTCCAGGCGAGAATCGCGAGCAGGACGGGTGTGCGCTTCATGGCCGCCGGAGGGGTCAGTCGGCGTGAAATACCTCTTCCATTCCGCTCCACCACTCGTCGGCCGCCCGGCCCTCGAGGGGCCGCTGGCAGGGCTTGCACAGCGCCCACCAGCGCTGCGTGACCGGATCGGCGGCCATGCGCGCCATGTCGGCGGCAAAGTCCGGTCCGGTGTACTCGAAGTAGCTGAAGAGCCGGGGTTCCCCGTCGTCCAGGACGCGCAGGAAGATCGAGTAGTTCCGGATGTTGCACGAACCGATCATCGCCAGCACCTCCGGCCAGGCGGCGGCGTGCAGCTTCCGGTACGCGTCGACCTTCTCCTTCCTCAGACCGATCACCATTCCATAGCGTTTCATGGGGCAAAGCATGGGTTCCCGGGGCCGATTTTGCGAGGATCAACCCGGGCGCGGCGGCATCGACCCTTCGGGGATTGCCCTTTTCGCGAATGCGTGCGACAGTTCACCCAGGCAGTCGATTGTGAACCCCTCAATCAATGCAGCCCTTTGCCTGGCCGCGCTGTTTCCGGCGAGCATCGGCCTTGCGCGCGACAACACGATCAGGGTCGATGTGGTTGTCGATGTCACCCCTGCCGGGGAAAAGGTCCCGCTGCCGTCGGCGGCGCAGCCCGTGTCCTATTTCCCGTACACGGCGGGATTCACGGTGGCCGGTGAGATACCTCCCGGCGCCGAGGAGCCGCCGCCGACCGCGGCGGTGCAGCACCTGCTCGCCCGGGCGCTGGCAGACGAGGGGTACCGGGTGGCAACCAAGGCGTCGCCCCCGTCGGTCTTTCTCGCTTTTTGGTGGGGCTACAAGTCCGGGGACCACGCTGCGATGGAGGAGCTGGTCCTCGGGTCGGAGTATGACGACAATGCCGTTGTGAACCAGCCCAGCCTGCGGCTGCAGGCCGCGCTCTCGGTCATGGATGAACCCCGGTACTACCTGATCGTGTCCGCCATGGATCTGGGCGACCTGCGGCGCGGGAAATACACCGTCCTGTGGACCGCGCGGGCCAGCACGGAGCTGGAGGGCAGCCATTTCGACGAGGTGCTCCCGGCGATGATCACCGCGGCCGCCCCGCGCTTCGGGCGGAAGACCAACGGCCCGGAGTTCACCGAGGCGACGATCACGCCGATGGGCCACGCGGAATTCCGGCCGGTCACGGAGAACTATGTCTCCGCCACCCGGGCGCCGAGGCCGATCCAGGAGATTCCGCTCTTTGTCCAGGTGCTTCGAAACGGGCCGATTCACGCGCAGTGAGGCCCCGCGGCCGTCCGTAATCCCCGGCGAACGTCCCTGCGATGAATCTGCCGACACGGGCGTCCTTCCGATGGCTCGTTCCTGTCTTTTTGCTCCTCCTGGCTTCCAACCTGTGCGTCTTTCTGACGCGCGGCTGGGAGGACTCCTACCTCCCGACGGACTACGCATCCCTGTACTATCCCCTGGACGCGCCAAGCATCCGGGGATGGAAGGTCGAGAAGGACCGCGTCCTGCGCCTGGACCTGGCTTGGAACAAGTCGCCTGAATCCTGGCAGGTGTTCGTCGACGGCCGGCCCACCGGGACGATACCGGGAGGAAATCCCCTGCGGGTCCGCGTGGTCGGGGGATTATACGACTCGGCCAGCGAGCCCCTCGGCAAGTTCAGGCACACGTACAGGCTCCGCCCGCTCCCGGCGGGCACGGGCCCCGATCTCGATTTCAAGATCTACGCGCTGTCCTCGGAGATCTACCTGAAGGGGGGAATGCACTGGCCCAAGGGCATGGTCCTTTACCTCGTCTACACCGACTTGCCCGTCGACCAGTTCACGCGCAGGCCGGTCAGCGACTGGGTCGACGACTACCGCTATATCGGCGCGGAATCGCTGGCGGCCGCCGACCGGGTCGTGCGGGACGAGATGGGGGTGAGGGATTCGGATGGCACCCTCGAGCGGATCGATAAGGTCACCCGCTTTCTCAAGGTCAGGCTGGCCGCCTGCGGCGGCGTCCCAAGGGACGACTTTCGCTGGATGAATCCCTGGCTCATGTACCAGGACATGATCAACGGCCCGGGCAAGGGGTGGTGCACGCAGCACGCGCAGATATACACCTTCTTCGCCAACCGGGCCGGCGTGCCCACCCGGTTCGTATTCGGGGCCAACACCCAGAAGGCGGTGATCGTCTACACCGGGCACTCCTGGGCGGAGTCGTGGGTCAGGGAGGAGAACCGGTGGGCATTTGTCGACGAGGACCAGTCGGTCATCGCGGTGCGGGACCGAAAGGGCGCGCTGCTGAACACCGCCGACATCCTCCACCTTTGCGAGCACGATGCGTTCGACGGGGTCACCGCGCGGGTCTTCGTGCCGAATGGCAGCGTCAGCGTCCTCAAGGACTGGGAACTCCTGGACCTCAAGGTCGCCGCGGGGCCCAATTCGTTTGCGACCGTGCCGTTTGCCTCCGTCTGCTGGCTGTACAGGGAGGAGTTCGGCCCCCAGGCGATCATCAAGTACCGGCAGCCGCCCAACGTGGAGGACGTCCGCGACATCTACCCGATGCTGCTCAGGGACCGGACCTTCGCCCTGGCGAATGTCGACCGCTACCTGTTTCACCCGAATCCGGCGTACACCAACCTGCATACCGGCGCGGCCCAAACCTATCTCCTGCGGCGGTCGCTTTTCGCTGCGCTGGCGGCCGCGCTACTTCTGCTTCTCGCCGCGGTCTTCCGGGCCGGACGGCCATAATGGATTGCGCGCCCGGGCAAATAGGGATTTTTGGGGTGTGAACGCCACCGATGCCCACCGAAAATGAAAGCGCGCGCCCCCTGTGGCAGAAGATCCTGTTCTTCGCCGTCGGCTACCTGGCGTGCATCCTCCTGAGCCGGCTGGTCTCGATCCATCACTCGCCGGCGGTCAGCATCTGGCTCCCGGCGGGGCTCTATGTGGCGACCCTGCTGATGGTCCCGGCCGGGGACTGGGCGGCGCTGATCGTCGCGGCGTCGGCCGTCGACGTGGCGCTGAATCTCCAGCGGGGCCTGGCGCCCTCCCTCAGTCTTTGGCTGTGCGTCGCGAACGGGGCAACGGCGGTCGTCGGGGCGTCCCTGTTCCGCAGGTTCGTGGCGCAGGTCCCGCGGCTCACTTCGATCAGGCGGCTTTTCGGCTTCCTGGTCTGCACCGCCGGGGCGGGGGCGGCAACGGGCGCGGCGATCGGGGCGTGGCTCGTGGTCGGCCGGGGCTTCAACCCGTCGTATGCGGACGCGGGGCTGCGCTGGTGGATCGCCAACGCGATGGCGATCCTCGCCGTGGCCCCCTTTGTCCTGACCTGGTTCCAGCCGGACGAGTCGGGGGACCGGTGGTGGACGCGACTGGGCCGGCTCGCCGAGGCGGCGCTGCTCTGCGCCGGGCTCCTCGCCGTGTCCTGGCAGCTCCTGGTTCGCGACGCCGGGATCATGAGCGGGAACAAGTCCGTGCTCGCGCCCTTCATCCTCTGGGCGACGCTGCGCTTCGGCCTGCGCGGGGCCTCGGCGATCAGCCTGCTCTTCGCGCTTCTGGTGACCTACCTCACCTCGCGCTACCTGACCGGGCTGACGCCCGAGCAGGCCTCTTCCGGATCGTACCTGTTTGTCCTGCAGGTCTTCCTGGCGCTGAGCTCGTTCATCGCGCTGCTTCCGGCGGTGGCCATTGGCGAGCGGGACGCGGCGAACCGGCAACTGGGGCGCAGCGAGGAGCGTTTTCGGGCAATGGTGGAGGAGTCGCTTGAGGCGATCACGATCCACACCGACGGGAGGATCGTCTATGCGAACCCGGCGGCGGCGAGGATGTTCGGGGCCGCTTCGGCCTCCGCGCTGGTGGGCGTCGCCATGCTCGACCTGGTCCACCCGGACTCCAGGCCGGCGGTGCTCGCCCGCCGGAAGAAGCTCGCCGAGACCGGGCAGGGGGGGCCGATGTCGGAGCTGAGGTACCTGGCGCTTGACGGGACGCCCATCGACGTCGAGGTCCAGAGCGTCCGGCTCCATTACGGCGGGAAGCCGTCGACCCAGATCACCTCCCGCGATATCGGCCGGCGGAAGCGGGCGGAGGATGCGCTCAAGCTCAGCGAGTACTCGATGCGGGAGTCGTCGGTGCCGACGTTCTGGATCGGCCGGGACGCCCGGATCCTGCGGGTGAACCGGGCGGCCTGCGAGATGCTCGGCTATTCGGAGGAGGAGCTGCTCGCGATGTCCATCATCGACATCAATCCCGAGTCCTCCGCGGACCGGTGGGCGGAGCACTGGCTGGAGCTGCGCGAGCGCCGGCGGATGTCCTTTGAGACCGGCCACCGGCACCGCGACGGACGCGTCATACCCGTCGAGGTGGACCTGAACTGGTTCGAGTTCAACGGCCGGGAGTACAACTTCGTGTATGTCCGGGACATCTCCGAGCGGCGGGTCGCGGCCGAGGCCAGGGCGAACCTCGAGGAGCGCCTGAGGCAGGCGCAGCGGCTGGAGGCGGTGGGCACGCTGGCAAACGGCATCGCGCACGATTTCAACAACATCCTCGGGGGCATCTACGGCTTCGCCACGCTGGCACGCACCTCGGCCGGGGGCAACGCCGAGCAGGCCGGGTACCTCGATGAGATCGCGCGCGCCGGGCAGCGCGCGGCCGAGCTTGTCCGGCAGATCCTCGCGTTCAGCAAGACGCAGGGCGCCGCCGAGGCCCTGGTCCCGGTGCAGCTCGGCCACGTCATCGCGGAGGCCGTCAGCCTGCTGCGGGTCACGGTGCCCCGGACGATCGAGTTTGCCACCAGCCTTCCCGACGGCCTGCCCGCGGTGAAGGGCAACGCGGCGCAACTCCACCAGGTGATCATGAACTTGTGCACCAACGCCGGCCACGCGATGCGGAACCAGCCCGGCACGCTTGGCATCAGCCTGGAGGCCTGCGTCGCCGATGAGGCGCTGGCGGAGATGATCCCCGGCACGGCCACCGGCACGTTCGTGCGCATGACGGTCACCGACACGGGCTGCGGCATGGACGAGGCGACGCGGCAGCGCGTGTTCGAGCCGTTCTTCACAACCAAGCCCCCGGGCGAGGGCTCCGGTCTCGGCCTCTCCGTCGTGCACGGCATCGTTCGCAGCCACGGGGGCGCGATCAGGATTTCCAGCGCGGTGGGCAGCGGCACCCGGATCGACGTCTACCTGCCGGCCGCCTCCGCGCCGTCCCAGGCGAGGTCCGTTCCGGTTGCCGCGGCCCTGCGTGGCAACGGCGAGCGGATCCTCTTTGTGGACGACGAGGAGCCGATCGTGAAGATCGGGCAAATTTCCCTGACCCGGCTCGGCTACGCCGTGGAGGGCGGGCGCCAGGTCCTGGAGGCGCTCGCCCTGCTGGAGCGGGATCCGACCGCATTCGACCTGGTGATTTCCGACCAGACCATGCCGAAGATGGCCGGACTCGAGTTCGCGCTCCGGATCCACGCGCTGCGGAAGGATTTGCCGGTCGTCCTGACTTCCGGCTACAGCCTCGAGCTCACGCCCGAGCGGATGAAGGCGGCCGGCGTGCGGGAATTGCTCTCGAAGCCCTACACGATGGAAAAGCTGGCGGAGGTGGTCCACCGGCATGTCCACCGCGTCCTGCGGACGCCGGCCGGCTAGATCCGGGCCCGTTCGCCGGGGCGGGGCCCCTACTGCATCGCGGCGGCGACCTGCGGGTAGAGTTCGCCCCAAAGCTTGGTCTCGCGGGCGACGATGTCGTACACGTACTCGACGTCCAGCCCGGCCGGATCGAGGATGTTCAGGGTCCAGTCGAGCGTCACCTCGGTGTCCGCGTCGATATAGGCCGAGCAGAACACCTTTCCGCGGTTCATGTCGTTGATGACTTCCAGGACGGCGGCCCGGTGCCTGGGGTCGGAGACCTTGATGCCGGTCTCAAGCTGGATGCGGATCCCGCGCTCGGTGATCGCGCCCCCGTTGCCCTTGTTGAGCGCCTGGGTGTCGATCACGATATGGTAGCCGGGCATCGGGGGACCCTTCATCGGCAGGTCGAGCCAGAGATCGTCCCCGTTGCGCTTCTCGCTGACGACCATGCGGTGCGCCGTCTTCAGGTTCGCCTCGATCCTGAGCTCGGTCGAGCTCTCGTCCTGGACGACGACCAGGCGGGTGTCGTCCTGCGCGCGCGCGGTTCCGGCCGCGGCCGACCCGAGCAGGACGGCGAGCGCGATGAGGGGAATGGATGTCTTCATGGTTAAATGGCGCTTCAACCCTGCCTCCGCTGGTAGATTCTATTGGCGTCGAGCTGGTGGTCGAGCATGATCCTGACCTTTCGCCGAAGCTGGGCGACCAGGTCGGGATTGAGCAGGAAGATGTCCTCCTCGGCGGGAGTCGGGGCGACCGCGAGCAGCGGGTGGCGGGCGGACTGAAGAAGGCCGATCAGCTCGTCGACATTGTCGATCTCCTCCCGCGTGATGGATTGCAGCTCCCGGAGCCGCTGGTCGCCGTCGAGCGGGTAGATGGGAACCTGCCTGACCGTCCTTGTCGTGTCGGTCCGGTCGAGGATGGCCTGGTAGTTGATGGCGTTGCGCGCGGTCCGGCAGAGGCAGGCGTAGGCGCGCAGCCGGGAGGCCGTCGTGGCCAGCCGGTCCTTCTTCGCCGCGTCGGCGATCCGCCCGGCGATCCCCTCCATCCGGTCCGCGGCGGACCTGGCGGTCGCCGCCACGTAGTCCAGGTTGGCCGAGGCCAGCCAGGCGCCCGAGTAGCCGTGGACGAACTCGACGCCCTGCGTGTTCATCAGGTCGGCGGCCTCCGCCTCGCTGTTGGCCTGGAACTGGAACGGCCGGTAATAGCCGCGTTCGGCCGGCGTGAGCTCGAGCGGAAAGGGCACGAAGGGTCGCGTGAGCCAGCGCTGGTTCACAACCCCGACGCACAGGAGCGGATCGCCGCCCATGCGCCGGAACGAGGCGACGGCCTGGCCCACCTCGTGAAAGGCGTCGACGAGGTTGTCCGCCTCCGCTTCGCCCGCGTAGGCGGCCGCAACCTCGCGGATCAGCGCGATCCGGCCGGCCAGCCCGTGGGTCGGGTGCGCGCGGAACCGGCGGATCAGGTCGTCGGTCCAGGGGGCCTCGTCGGCCTGCAGGGAGACGAAGGCCCGGGCCGAGGGATCGGCCCGGCTCAATTCGAGGCCCTCGGCAATTTCCTCGACCTGCGGAATCCCGACGACCGGGTAGGTGCCGTCCCCGCAATCGTATTGCCCGATCCTGACCGAATCGGCGCTGCCATCGCGGGTCCGTCCGTTGAGCGCCTGCCCGGGGCGCAGGCCGGCCACCACGGAGTCGACCTCGGCCCGGGCGATCATTCCCGATCCGTAGAAGGCGCTGACGTCGGCCCGGATCCCGGCGTCCGCAGCGCCCGCCTGGATCGCCGAGAAAAACCCGGTGATCCTGTCGGCCATGCTCCTGCCCTCGCACCAGGACGGTCCGTTGGCCCCCGGATAAAGGCTGGCGCTCCAGCAGAAGCCCCCGCCGGAGTCATTGGTGATCAGGTCAAACGTGTCGATCGGCGCCGCCTTGCAGAGTTCGGCGACCGCCCGGCGGTAGATCGCGAGCACCCCGGGCTGGTCCACGCACATCGAATAATAGGCGTGCCGCGAGCGAACCGGCTGGTCGCAGCGGGGGCCCCGCCAGTCGGGATGGGCCGTGAAGACGGCCTCGGGCACCCAGGCCGGCTCGATTCCCACGAAGACCGCCTTCAGGCCCAGCTCCCGGAGAATGGCGCCGCGGGCCCTGATGATATCCCTGTTTCGCCGGGCGTAGTCGGCGGGAAGCCACGCCGCGAGTTCCGGGGGGACGACGACCTTGAAGATCGAGGCCTGCATCATTCCCCAGTTCGGATACGGATCGCTCCGGTCCAGGTCCCACTGCCAGCGGCTCTTCGGCAGGTCGCTGATCACGATGTGGGTCGCCCCGAGGGCGGCCGCCCGGATCGCGAAGGCGCGGAACGCAGCCAGGTCCCCGGTCGGGGCGGAGAAAATGACCTTGGCGGGCGCCGCGTCCCCCGGCGTCGCGGCGAGCGCGGATTGGGAAAGGAGGGAAAACGCCGCCGCAAGGCCGGCGATGAGGACAAGGAGGCGGGGGGGCATGGGAAGGGGGAGGGCTCATTTTGCAGCGGAGCCGCTGCCGCGGCAACAAAGGAAAGGCCCCGGGGTCCGGCCGGATGCAATTTATGATAACGGATTCACAATCGATGCGGAGCATCGCCTCGGGGAAGGGGTACCATTGGGGCATGGAAGAGGGGACTCCAGCCGCTGGCGCAAAGGGAATGATTCGCCGCTTCCTGCGCCTTCACGTCGAGGAGGGGCTCACGGCGGAGGAGAAGCTCGCCCGGCACCGCTGGAGGGTGGAGAAGCTGATTTTCCTGTGCTGGGGACTGATCGTCCTCAAGTCGGTCTTTGTCGTCTGGGCCGTGGGCCACTATGCGATCCCGTTCAACCCCCTGTGGGTGATCGCCCCGACGGTCGCCTTCGCGCTGCTCGCGACCAGTCTCTACTTCTGGCTGCGGGACTGACGGGTCGGCGGGGGCAAATGGGATTGTCTTGCGGGGGACCGGCCGCAGGATTCGCGGCAATGCTGAAGGGAAAGACAGCCCTTGTAACCGGATCCACGAGCGGGATCGGTCTGGCCGTTGCGACGGCGCTCGCGCGCGAGGGGGCCGGCGTCATGCTGAACGGTTTCGGCGACCCGGCGGCGATCGAGGAACTGCGCGCGGGGCTTGAGGCGGCGACCGGCTCGCGGGTGCGGCACCACGCCGCCGACGTCGCCGTGGCGGCCGAGGTGGCCGCGCTCGTCCGCGCGACGGAGGAAAGCTTCGGCGCGGTCGACATCCTGGTCAACAACGCGGGCATCCAGTTCCTGTCGGCCGTGGACGAATTTCCCGAGGAGCGCTGGAAGGCGATCCAGGATGTCGTCCTCAACGCGGGCTTTCATGCGATCAAGGCGGCCCTTCCGGGCATGAAGCGGCGCGGCTGGGGGAGGATCATCAACGTGAGTTCCGCCCACGGGCTGGTCGCCTCGCCGTTCAAGAGTGCCTACGTCGCGGCAAAGCATGGCGTGGTGGGACTCACCCGCTCGGTCGCCCTCGAGGTGGCCGAGGCCGGGATCACCTGCAACGCCATCTGCCCGGGCTATGTCCGCACGCCCCTTGTTGAGGGGCAAATCGACGGGCTGGCGCAACTGCACGGGCTCTCCCGGGAAAAGACGGTCCGGGATGTGATCCTCTCCACGCAGCCCACGAGGCGCTTTGTCGAGGTCGAGGAGATCGCCGCCCTGGCGGTCTATCTCTGCGGGGAAATGGCCCGGTCGATCACCGGGGCAGCCCTCTCAATTGACGGGGGCTGGACGGCCCGGTGATTGCCGGTCACCGCCATCGCGCACTCAGGCTTTCCCGCCAAAGCTGACAAAGTCGTCGAGATCCAGAAGGTCGAAGATCGTCCGGATATCGTAACGACCGGGCGCCATCGTCTTGATTTGCCCGGAAAACCGCTCGTGTCCCTCGAAGCCGCCGGGCGAGCGGGACTCGATCCAGGTCGTCCAGGCCGCCACCTCGGAGGGAGTCCGCTTTGCCTTCTTCTCAACCCAGTCCGCGACCTGGGTGTCCGAGGCTCCCTTTTTCACCTTGGCGAGCAGTTCCTTGTGGCCGATGCCCGTGAAGTCGAAGAAGAAGCGGTCCAGCGGGCAGTTATAGCCATATTCCCCCGCCTTGCCGGCGAGTTTGGCGCGGGCCTTGTCGAGGATGCGCGGCAACTGGGCGTAGCCGGCGAGCCGGACCCGCGGGCTGCGCGGGGGATATTGGGTGAGGTCGGGTTTGGATAGTTTGATCATGGCTGCGACCACTATGGTCCGGCTTCGCGGGATCTGCAACCGGCCCGCATGGACTCTTGACAGGCGGAGGCGGGGGTCGGCCTAGTGGACCTTTGCCGCTTGGGTCCGATCGCCCTGATGAAACTGTCCGCCAAATCCGCCAGCCTGTCCCTCCTGGGAGCCGCCTACCTGCTGTCGGTCTTCCTGGTGTTCCGGCACGCGGACCGCAGCACCTCCCCGGGCAAGGTCACGATCCGCGTCTCGCAGTGGCAGCTTGAGTCCGGGGTCCGGGAGGGGATTGACGCGGTCATCAGGCGCTACGAGCAGATCAACCCGCGGGTGCACGTGGAGCAAATCGCGGTGCCCGGCGGCCCGACCTATGTGTCGTGGATGCTGACCCAGGCGGCCGGCGGATCTGCGCCCGACGTCGCCGAATACTCGCGGGGCGACCCGGACATCGGGCAGTTGTTCAGGCCGATCACCGCGGAGGTCATGACACCGAACCCTTACAACCGCGGGACCCCGCTCGAGGGCGTGATTTGGAGGGACACGATCCTCGATGCGATGACCAACCCGGACTCCTACAACGATGCGCTTCACGAGTACTACGCCGTCCCGACGTCAATGGTCATTGGGCGGATCCTGTACAACAAGCCCCTGCTCAGGACGATCACCGGCAGCGACAGGCCTCCGGCAACCTACCGGGATATGCTCGCCCTGTGCGGCCGGATCCGGGCCTACGGCCGGGACCGCGGCCTGGTCCTCACGCCGCTGGCCAATTCGCGCGACACCTACGAGTACCAGTCCTGGCTGATCGCCTGCGCGCTGACCGGCCCGTTGGCCGAAAAGCTCGACTTCAGGCACCAGCTGGAGATCACGGGCGACGACGTGGGGCGGCTCTACCTGCAGGGCGCATGGAGCTTTGACACCCCGGAGATCGTCGCCGGCGTCCGCGCGCTGAAGGAGTACGGGGAAATGTGCGGCCCGGGGTTCTGGGGACTGGAGCGGGACACGGCGGTGACGGATTTTGTCACCGGGCACGCCGTCATGATCGTCGCCCCGAGCTGGGAGGCGACGAACGTGCTGGCGCTGGCCCGGTTTGGGATCGGGGTGTTCAAGTACCCCTATCCGCTCCAGGACGACCCGGTCTACGGGAAATCCTCGCGGGGCCCGCTATTCGAGGGACCCGCGGCGGGTTCGCCCTTCTACCTGAGCCGCGCCAGCCGGCACCCCGCGGAGGCGCTCGATTTTCTCCGGTTCATGACCAGCCAGGAGGGAAACCGGATCTTCGCGCAGGTGAGCAACTGGCCCCCGTCGGTGGTGGGCGTGGAGGGATCGGCCTTCTCCTCCCAATTCAAGCCGCTGATGGACGCCTATAACATGTCCTTCAACTTCATGATGCCGACCCTGGCGGGCGACGGGTACACGTTCATCACGTCCCGGTCGGCGGATCTCTGGAGCGCGAGTGGGAACGCGGACCTGTTTCGGAAGACGATGCGCGAGGGACTGGGCGAGCGGATCAGCGGTGACCTCCTGAATGAGAACGGATCCGCGCTTGACCAGCTCCGAACGACGGACATCCAGGCTGTCGCCCAGGTCGAACTTGCCCCGCGGGGCGGGCGGCCCGGGGTGCTCCGCCTGGTCTCAACCGCAGTGGAAGAGGGGATCTACGTGAATCGCGTGGTCCTCTCCCCGCCCGCCGCGCGCGATCCCGCGCTCCGGGGCGACCGGGCCTGGCGCAGCGATCCCGCGAATAAGGCGCGACCGGCTCCCGCTGGCGGATCGGTGATCGCGGGATTGGCGTTCGCGGAGGGCTGGCGGGATCTTGCCGACGGGCATCCGGATAGCGCGCTGGCAGTCTTCGAGGCGGGGCTCGGCTCGGCCGAACCCGCGGCGGCGAGGGAGGCCCGCTTCGGCCGGGCGATCGCGCTCCTGGGCCGACAACCGGTCACCTCCGGACAAATTGCCACGGCCAGCGGCATTCTGACGGAATTGGCGGATGGCGGGGCCGACGACACCGCCCTGGGCGCACTTTTCCTCCTCGCCCGAATCGCCCAGCATCACCAGGACACTCCCGACGCGACGCTCGCCGCACGGCTTTACCGGCGCCTGATAGCCGCGCAGCCGGATTCAATCTGGGCGCAGACCGCGCTGTCGCGCCTGGGCATGCTCGAGCTCTATGCACCGGAGGCGCCGTACGCGCCGGCGGAGCGGGTCGCCCGGGCCGAAGGACTCCTTGCGTATGCGCGCGCGCCCGAGGCGGAAAGCGGGCTTCGGATCGCCATCGCCTCGGCGATCTTCTTCTACCATCTGGACGCGGCCCGGGCGCTGCCCCACCTCCTGGCTGCGGAGCGCCTCGGGCTGCTCGACCAGGCGACCCGCACGCACACGCTCCTGCAGATTGCCGAACTGTCCCGGCAGGGCGGAGACAGGCTCCAGGCGGCGCGCTACTACCGGATGTTCCTGAACGAGAATCCGATCAAGGGCCAGGGCCACATCGTCCGCGGGCGGCTTGCCGAGATGGAAAAACCCTGACGATGAAGGGATGCCGGCAGGCGCTTGAAATGGGATTCCGGGGAATGCTCGCCGCCGGTGCGCTGGGGGCAGCAAGTTGCGCGCGCGACCGCGGGCCGGCCACCGCCGCCTACCTCAGGGCCGAGCACGGGATAGTGGAGGGCTATGCCGCGGCCGGACAATCGGATTTCCACGCGGCTGCGCCGAGCAGGCCCGTTCCGCCATCGGGCGGGTCCGCGTCCGATGCCGAGGCCCGTCGGCTTTATTCCGACCAGCTCACTTTTTATTATTCCGTCCTGATCGAACGGCTCGGTCGGGAATCGAAGGCGCTCTCCGAATTGCGGGACCGGATGGGCGCGATCGATCCGGCGGGGGCCGACCCGGACGCCGTTCGGCTGATCGGCGATGAGCAGGGTGTGTTCGCCGCGGGCGAGGCGATGATCCGCGAGGTTTCACTCGTCTACAATCGGAAGCGGGCCGCGCTCGTGCAGTTTGAGCCGCCGAACGCGCTTGATGACCGCTGCATCGCCGGGGTGGAGGCCATGCGCCGCGGAACGGCGGGGACCGAGGCGTACTGGACGGGAGCGGCCTGGGACGAATTCAAGGCATTGGCCGACACCGCCGGCCTGGATCCGGCGGACCGCGCGCTTATCGGGGAACAGACGGCGCAGTTTCGGGAGAGCCAGGCCGCCGCGCGGCGGGCGGCGGCCCTCTTCCAATCCGAGCGGAGCCGGATAATGGAAAGCTTGTCGGCGAAGTACTTCGGTAACATCCCGGCACGTTAACAATTCGTTAAAATGTCTTGGATGCGGCATGCGACCTGCGACACTCGCAGGCTCCCCAATGACGAGTCATCTAGGTAGCAAGCTGAGCCCCAAGGTCAAAGCGGGGCTTTGCATGGGCGCGCTGGGAGTCGTCTTCGGGGATATCGGCACCAGCCCCCTCTACACGATGCGCGAGTGCATCGCGCACCTGCCGCCGGGACAGAGGGACGCGGGCGTCCTGGGAGTGCTCTCCCTTATCTTCTGGTCCCTCGTCCTGGTCGTGAGCGTCAAGTACCTCTGGTATGTCATGACCGCGGACAACCGGGGGGAGGGCGGCATCTTTGCCCTCCTGGCGCTCATCCACATCGGCGCGCAGAAGGCCCAGGGGGGCAAGGCGCTGCGGCGCGGGCTCGGGCCGGCGGTGATCATGATCCTGATCGGCGCGGCCCTTCTTTACGGCGACGGGATCATCACGCCGGCGATCTCGGTCCTGGGAGCGGCGGAGGGATTCAACCTGATCAGCCCGGTGTTCACCCCCTATGTGACCGGGATGGCCTGCGCGATCCTCGCGGCGCTTTTCTGGGTCCAGCACAAGGGCACGCGGAGCATTGGGGCGGTCTTCGGGCCGGTGATGCTGATCTGGTTTGTCGTGCTCGGGTTGCTGGGCGCCTGGCATCTGAGCAGGGCCCCCGCCGTCCTGCGGGCTTTGAATCCGGCCTACGGGATGGCTCTGCTGCATCACCCGCCCGCGCAGGTGGCCACGCTCCTGGGATCGATCGTCCTGGCGATCACCGGCGCGGAGGCGCTGTATGCGGACATGGGGCACTTCGGCCGCCGGTCGATCGCGGTGGCCTGGTATGGGGCGGCGTTTCCCGGGCTCGTGCTCAACTACTTCGGCCAGGGCGCCTACATCCTGAGCCACCCGGCAACCGCGGATAATCCGTTCTTTGCGATGGCGCCCGCCGGCCTGGCCCGGGCCGGGCTGACCGTGTTGTCGATCGCCGCCGCGGTGATCGCGAGCCAGGCGCTGATTTCGGGGGCGTATTCCCTCACCCGCCAGGCGATCCAACTGGGATATTTCCCGCGCCTGAAGATCAACTACACGAACGCGGAGCAGTCCGGGCAGATCTACGTGCCCTTCGTCAACACGGCCCTGGCGATCGGCTGCATCCTCACGGCGGCCTTCTTCAAGTCGAGCGACGCCCTGGCCTCGGCCTACGGCATCGCGGTCACGGGGACGATGGGCATCACGACGATCGCCTACTTCATCGTGGCGCACCGGAACTGGCGCTGGCCCCTCTGGCAGATCGGCCCCCTGTGCGTCGCATTCTTGGCGATCGACCTGGCCTTCTTCCTTTCCAATGCGCAGAAACTGGCCGACGGGGGCTGGTTCCCGCTGGCGATCGCCGGCAGCGTGCTGGCGGTCATGCACACGTGGAAGACGGGCCGCGACGCGATCTTCTCCCTGATCTACGACAACCACGTGACCGAGGACGAGCTGGTGAAGATCGCGGTCAGCAAATACGTGACCCGGGTCCCCGGCGCGGCGATCTTCATGGTGGGGTCGCCGCACGGCACCCCCATCGCGCTCCTGCACCACGTGAAGGCCAACCGCTGCCTCCACCAGACCGTGATCATGCTGAGCATTGCGACCGCCGACGTCCCGGCCGTGCCCGACGCGGAGCGGCTGGACCTCAGGGAGATCGGCGCGGGGATCTGGCGCGTGAACGGCCACTACGGGTACATGCAGTCCCCCGACGTCGGCGCGCTGGTCGAGCAGGTCAAGGCCTGGGGGATGAAGATCAACCCGCAGGGAGCGACGTATTTCTTCAACCGCGAGATGATCATGCACGGGGGCAACAGCGGGATGTGGGAGTGGGAGAAGAGCTTCTACGGCTTCCTCACGCGAAACGCCCGCCCAGCCAAGGACTACTACAAGATTCCCCCGTCGCAGATCATCGAGATCGGGCTGCCCCTGCAGTTGTAGCGCGGGGCCGCCGGGCTCAGGGCCGGTCACCCGCAGGGCCTCGAGCCCGTGGAAATGGTAGTTGTCGCGGTAGCGCGGGGGCTCGGAGAGCCGCAGGCCGGGCAGCCGGCGAAACAGGGAGGGGAGGGCGATTTGCATCTCCAGCCGCGCGAGCGGGGCGCCCAGGCAGAAGTGGATCCCGCCGCCGAAGGCCGCGTGCGTCGCCGCAGGTCCCGGAACCGGCCGGGCGGGATTGAAGCGATGGGCCTCGGGGAATCGCGCGGGATCGCGGTTGGCCGCGCCATAGAGAAGGGCGACCTCCTCGCCGCGGGCGAGGCGGACCCCCGCGATCTCCAGGTCCTCCTGGACGAAGCGCCTGAAGAGGTGGAGGGGCGGGTCGAAGCGCAGGCACTCCTCGACGACGGCCTCCGTGGATGCCTCCGTCGCGAACGCGGCGCTCGTGTCCGTCCCCTCCCCGAGGAGAGTCTTCACGGCGTTGCCAATCGCGTGCACGGTGGCCTCGTGCCCGGCGTTGAGGAGCAGGATGCAGGTGGCGACCAGCTCGTCCTCCGAGAGCCGCTCGCCGGTCGCCTCCGCGGCGATCAGGTGGGAGATGAGGTCGTCGGCCGGCGACTTGCGGCGCTCGGCGACGAAGGAGCGGATGAAGTCCGAGAATTCCCGCGTCGCCGTCTCCGCGGCGTCCTCCATCGCACGGGTCTTCCCGAGCTGGTAGACGGCGACCATCCGGTGCGACCAGTCCAGGAGCCGCGGGGCCATGTCGACCGGCACGCCGAGCAGTTCGGCAATGACAACGACGGGTATGGGCGTGGCGAAGGAGGCAATGAGCTCCGCCCGGCCCGCGGGCCGGATCCCCTCGATGAGCTCGTCTGCCAGCGCGGAGATCCGGGGCCTGAGCCGCTCGATGTTCCGGGTGACAAAGGCGCGGCTGACGAGCGTGCGCAGCCTCGTGTGCGCCGGGGGTTCGCGCTCGAGGATCGAATTGCGGTTGAACTGGTGGAAGGCCCGCAGGTGCCCGGGCGGGTTCTCCGGGGGCGGGGGCTCCGCGCCGGCCAGGGGGAGGAGCTCGCGGCCGAAGCGCCGGTCCCGGAGGATCGCGCCCACGTCGGCAAAATTCATGAAGGCCCAGAGGCGCTGCTCCTCCCAATAAAACGCCGGGGCGACCGCCCGGATCCGCTCGTAGGTCGGGTAGGGGTTTCCGAAGAAGCCGGGGTTGGAGGAATCGATCGAGGCGCTGCGCCGCGCCGCGTCAATCCTCAGCCATGGGGTGTCCGGTGAGGGCATCCGGCAGGGAGGTCAAAACTCGCGGATGTAGCCGGCAAGCCAGCCACCATCCACGGGCAGGATCGCCCCGTTCACGTAGGAGCTCTCGGGGGCTGCGAGGAAGAGGGCGGCGCTGGCGATCTCATCGCAGCTTCCCGGGCGACCCAGCGGGATGTGCGCGAGGTGGGCCTGGACCCGGTCGTGCATCTTCCCGCCCTCATCATAGAAGAGCCTCCGTGTCGCCTCGGTGAGAATCGACCCGGGGGCGATGCAGTTGACCAGGATCCCCTGCGAGCCCAGCTCGATTGCCATCGCCTTGGTCAAGTTGACTACCCCGGCCTTGGCGGCGATGTAGGGGCTCTGCAGCCGCGCGGGGACAATCCCGAGGACTGACGCGATATTGATGATCCGGCCCGACTTGCGGGCCAGCATGGCCTTCGCCCCGGCGCGGGCGACCAGGAAGATCCCCGTCAGGTCCACGCGAAGGATCCGCTCCCACTCCGCGGTCGGGAACTGGTCGATCGTCACGCGATGGGCCGTGGTGTTCACGCCGGCGTTGTTGACAAGGATATCCAGGCGCCCGAACCGCCGGAGCGTCTCATCGACGGCGTGGCCGACCTCGGCCTCGTCGGTCACGTCCATTCGCAGGGCGGCCGATCCGGGGCAGTCGGCGGCGGCCTCCCGGGCGGCGTCGGCGTCGATGTCGGTGCAGGCGACCCGCGCGCCGTTCGACGCGAGGGCCTTCGCGATGGCCCGGCCGATAGCGCCGCCCGCGCCGGTCACGAGGGCCACCTGGCCGTCGAGGTTCACCTTCACGGGCGGAGCGCCTCCGCTGCGACGAGAAGCCGGGCGATCCGCAAAATGGGGGCGCGGGGGCCGCGGAAGGCCCAGACCTGCGCGGTGTCGTCGCAGCGCGTGCTCCCGGTGAGGTGGCCGATCGCGGGGATGTGGTATTCGAGTTCGCTGAAGGCCCCCAAGTGACTGTTCACGCTGCAGGCCTGGACGGCGAAGCCCAGCCATCGGGGATCCTTCCAGGGAACGTCGACGTATTCGCCCGAGGGATTGACCGAGAAATTCCGCACGATCAGCGACCAGGTGTCCCCCGCGCCGCTTATGTAGCCGACGCGTCCGGCCACCGAGGCGGCGCGCAGGCTTATCTTCTGCTCGCCTTTCGCCCGCATCCGGTAGCTGACCAGCCGGTTGCCCACGCGAAGGTCCTCCGGGGCGATCGGGCCCACCGTGCTGAAGACGTGGCAGGGCTCGCTGCGGGAGAAGGTCGGGATGAGGAGGGTCCCGCGGTGCGGCATCTGGACCAGGTTCCACAGGCCCACCTGCGCCCGCGTCGAGCGGCTCGCCCCGATGAGCTCAAGGGAGGTGTGCTGCGTGTAGCCCGCGTACGCTATCCCGCGCAGGTCGAGCCCCCGCTCGTGCCGCAGCGGGTTGGCGGCCGGCCCGAAGGTCTTTGTGATCCTCAGGGACACGGCCTTCCCCAGCCGCGAGAATCGCGGCGAGAGCCGGTTTTCGAGGCCGAAGCCGCCGGCGGATTCGATGACGCGGTATTGGCCCGGGTCGAGCGAGCGGGGCTGGAAGTAGACGTCGAGCTTCGGGTAGTTGGGAAGGAAGAGGTCCGCCTCCGGCGCGAGCCAGGTGCGGTCGCCCCCGGAGTTGTGCCAGTCGTCGCTCGCGTAGAACGCGCGCGCGGTCGCGGCCGAGCGCAGCGCCGGGTGGGTCCAGTAGAAGTTCTCCCCGGACTTCGGGGGAAAAAGCCCGAGGACCCGCCCGCCGTGGGGCAGGACCAGGACGCGGGTGCCGTCGGCCATCCGCAGCACCCTGCCGGGATGACCGGCCTTGCGAAGGACTCCCAGGAGATCTTTCATGGCCGGTTCAGGACTTTGTCATCGAGTTGCCGCAGGCCATCACGACCCCCGCCGCGATGAGAAGGACGATGGCCGCGTACATGCGATTCCGGGGGCGGCCGGCGATCCCGCGCCATTCGCCGCTGACGAAGCCCAGGCCCTGGGCGCCGAGCATCTGCGAGGCCTGCTGGATCCCAAAGCCCACCGACGCCCCGAGGGCGCCAAGCCAGCGCATGCCCGTTCCCATGAGGAGGATTCCCACGGTCATGTTTATGCCGATGATGGCGGCCAGCGCGAGCTCGGGCGCGCTGCTGAAGAGGACGGCGAAAGACTTGTTCCTTCGCATCAGGAGGAGCGGCCACGCGATGTTGATCAGGGCGCCCCCCGTGAGCCCCGCCGCCCAGACCGCGAAAGTCGCGCCGATCTGGCCCGCCCCCCGGGACGTCATCGCCGCCATGATCGGTCCCTGGCTGTAGACGAAGGCCAGCCCCAGGCCGCACGAGCAGACGCCCGCGACGATCGCCATCAGAAGCCCGGCGGCGAAGCTCCCGGCGGTCTTCCGCTCCCTGCGCAGCACGGCGTCGCGGCCGAAGCCGGCGAGCGCGGTCAGGACGACCCCGACCAGCATGACGGCGACCCCGGCAAGGACCGTGATTCCCGCGGGGGAGCCGAGGTCGGGGGCGTCCCGGAAGAGCCCGGAACCCTTCACGATCATCGGCAGGGTCACGCCCAGCGACACGCCCATCCCGGTCAGGATGGCGCCGGTGAGCCCCACGCCGATCCTCACGTAGCACAGGCTGCACATCACGTTCGCCACGCCCCAGGCCGCGGCCCAGAGGTTACCCTTGAGAAGCGTCCCTGCGGGGAGGCTCGCGTAGCCGTCCATGGCGCGGGGACAGAGAAGCAGGGTGATCGTCCACGGCAGGATCACCAGGCCGACCAGCATCCCGGTGAAAAGCCAGTGCTCCACCTGGAATTTCCTCATCAGCTTCATGGGCCAGGCGCTGCTGCCGATCACGATGCCGGCGAGCGCGACGAGGATAATCCCGAGGATTTGGGTGGGGTTCATGGGGGGGCGGGAGCCGGCGGGTCAGACGCCCGGCACATATCCCTTGCCGAACGAATTCTGGGACCGGTTGCGGAAGTCGGAAATGAGGGACATAAGCGACGCGGTCCCGCCGTCGGCCACAATCGTCTGGCCGATGATGAAGTCGGCCTCCGGCGAGCAGAGGAATACGGCGAGCCCGGCGATGTCCGCAGGCGTGCCGACGCGCCCGACCGGGATCTTTTCCGCCGCCACCCGCGCGGTCTCGTCGTCGCTGTAGCCGGGGACCGCCTTCGCGTGGTTCTCGACCGCGATCCAGCCGGGGGCGATCGCGTTGACGCGGATTCCCTTGTGGGCGAGCTCAACGGCCATCGTGCGGGTCTGGGCGATGATGGCGCCCTTCGTGCCCGCGTAGACGCTGTGCTCCGGCGCCCCGGAGATGCCGTGGATCGAGGTGAGGTTGCAGACCGAGCCGCCGCCGTGGGTGAGCATGTCCCGGGCGACGCGCTGCGTGAGGAAGAAGTGCGCCCGCACATTGACGTGGTAGAGCAGGTCGAACTGCTCCGGGGTGACCTCGTCGAAGGGCTTGTTGAGGGTGATGCCCGAGTTGTTGATGAGGCAGTCGATGCCCCCGAGGAAGCTGATCGCCTTCTCACCTAGGCCGACGGCCTCGTCCACGCGGTCGAAATTCGCGGCGAAGGCCTCGCTGCGCCTTCCCAGCGCCCGGATCTCCGCGACGGCCGAGCGCGCACCCTTGTCGGAGTGCGCGTAGTGAAGGACCACGTCGGCGCCCTGCCGCGCGAATTCCAGGGCGATCCCGCGTCCGATGCCCGTGCCGGAGCCGGTCACCAGGACGCGTTTTCCCGCCATTTTCAGTTGAGTGCTCATAAATTCACGGGGGGTCGAGGTGCCCGAGGACGGCGCCGACCTTGACGATGTCGCCGGGCTTCGGCCCCTGGGGCGGAATCTTCAGGATCCCGCTGTCGGCCGCCTCCACGTCCATGGCCGACTTGTCGTTTTCCAGGGTGAAGAGGGGATCGCCCGCCGTCACGCGCTCGCCGTCCTTCTTCAGCCAGCCGACGAACGAGCCCTCCTCCATCGACCAGCCGAGCCGGGGGACTATGATCTCAAGGGGCATGGGGTGGGCCTAGCCATTGCAGAGGTTTCGGATCGCCTGGGCAATCGTTTCCGCGGTGGGAACCACCGCGGCCTCGAGGGGAGGGCTGTAGGGGGTGGGGGTGTGCGCGCCGTTCAGCCGGCGGATGGGAGCGCGGAGATCCCGGAAGCCGCGGTCGGCGAGCTGGGCGGCGATCTCCGCGCCGATCCCGCAGGGGCCGAAGGATTCGTCCACGATGAGCAGCCGGCCGGTCTTCGCGACGGACTTCAGGATCGTGTCGGTGTCCAGCGGGGCGACCGTGCGCGGGTCGATGACCTCGACGGAAATCCCCTCCCCGGCGAGGATTTCCGCGGCCTGGAGCGACTTGTGGACCATGAGCGCGAGCGCGACCACGGTCGCGTGCGCCCCCTCGCGGGCGACGGCCGCCCTCCCGAAGTCGATGAAATACTCCCCGGCGGGAACGGAGCCCTTCGAGGCCATCAATTCCCGGTGCTCGAGAAAGAGAACGGGGTCGTCGCAGGTGAGCGCGGT
The DNA here is from genome assembly GCA_903891325.1 of uncultured Opitutaceae bacterium. Classification (GTDB taxonomy): domain Bacteria; phylum Verrucomicrobiota; class Verrucomicrobiia; order Opitutales; family Opitutaceae; genus Palsa-1447. The sequence goes on along the minus strand of CAITEC010000016.1, from coordinate 4,697 downwards.
CTTCAGCAGCCCCTTTGCGTCGCGCGGGTTGGAGGGCACGACAACCCGCAGGCCCGGGAAGTGGGCGTACATCGAGTAGTAGCTGCCCGAGTGGTGGGTTGCGGCGGAGTGCCCGACCCCGATGCAGCCGCGCAGGAGGACGGGCATCCTCAGCCGGCCGCTGCTCATGTACTGGATCTTGGCGATCTGGTTGATGATCTCCCCGGCGCCATCGAGGATGAAGTCCGCGAACATGAAGTCCACGACAGGCCGGGTGCCGCTCATCGCCGCCCCGCCGGCCAGACCGATGAAGCCCCGCTCGCAAAGCGGCGTGTCGCGGAGCCGCTCCGCCCCGTGGACCTGATAGAGCCCCTTCGTGGTCGCGAAGTTGCCGCCGCGCTGGCCGATCCCCTCGCCCAGGACGAAGATCGCCGGGTTGCGCGCCATCTCCTCGGCCAGGGCCTCGAGCGTGGCCTTCATGAAGGTCAATTCGCGGGATCCCGGGCCCGGGGCGGGGGCCTCGCGGTGGGCGGTCGGCGCGCGGGGGGCAAAGACATTCACGGTTGCGGTCTCCGCCGACGGATAGGCGCTGCGCTCGGCGAAGGCATGGGCCTCCTCGACCTGCGCGGCAACCTCGCGGTCGATCGCCTCGATCTCCGGCGCGAGCGAGGGCGTCTCGTCGAGGAGGTTCCTCCTCAGCCGGGCAATGGGGCACTTCAGTTTCCAGGCATCGACCTCCTCACGCGTCCGGTACCCGAAGTCCCCCATGCCCTCGGCGTGGGCGCGGATCCGGTAGGTCGCGCACTCGATCAGGGTGGGGCCGCCGCCCGCCCGCGCCCGCTCCACGGCCTCCCGGGCCGTGGCGGCGACCGCGGCGACGTCGTTGCCGTCAACGGCGACGGCGGGAATCCCGTAGGCCGGGCCGCGGGATGCCACGCTTGGGTTTCCCGCGGCGTAGGCGAAGGGAACCTCGGTTGCATACTGGTTGTTCTCGCAGACAAAGACGACGGGCAGCTTCCAGATGGCCGCCAGGTTCAGGCCCTCGTGAAAGGCGCCGTTGTTAACGGCCCCGTCGCCGAAGAAGGCGACCGACACGCGGTCGGTCTTCATCAGCCTGAAGCTGTAGCCGGCGCCGGCCGCCTGGAGGATGCAGGGGCCCACGATGCCGCTTGTCCCGAGCAGCCCGATCTCGGGCGCAAAGAGGTGCATGCTGCCGCCGCGACCGCGCGAGCAGCCGGTCTCCCGGCCGTAGAGCTCCGCGAAGAGCTGCCGGGGGTCGAGGCCCTTCGCGAGCGCGTGGCCGTGGCCGCGGTGGGTGCTGAAGACGACGTCGTCCTCCCTTAGGTGCGCGCAGACCCCGGTGGCGATCGCCTCCTGCCCGACATACGTGTGGCAGGCGCCGTGGATCTGCCCGCGCAGGTACGAGCGGGCCAGGCGCTCCTCGCACTGCCGGATGAGCGCCATCTGGCGGTAGAGGTGAAGGGGGGTGCGCGTGCTCATCGTGTCAGCTGCGGGGCGCGGCGAGGTAATTGCCCCAGGTGATGAGCCCGATTGCCCCGACCAGGAGCGCGATCGAGACGGCGAGGACGAGCTTGGTCGCCGCGCGGCTCCGCTTCCATTCGCCGATCAGGACCCCAAAGCCACAACTGAAGATGATCAGGATGATCATGTGAATCGCCCAGCTCGAGAAATCAAAGCGGCCCATCCGCACGTGGCCCAGGCCGTAGAAGAAGAACTGAAAGTACCAGAGGAAGCCCGTCAGGATCGCCAGGAAGTAATTGAACGCCAGTGATCGGCCTTCGGCGGGTCGGGCGTATTCGCCCCAGGTCCGCGCCCGGGTTGCCAGCCAGCCCGCATAGAGAAGCGTGGTTGTGAAGGCGCCGTTGTTGGAAAAGATATACATCACGTTGCCCTGCAGGGCCCCGGCCCCGTGTTTGGCGGCAACGGCGGCAATCGGCGCGGCCGCCGCCAGCGAAAGGCTGAAGAACGCGGCGAAGGTGCCGGCGAGGATGACCAGGGGCAGCCCGATCCGGGCGTTGAAGGGCGGGGCGCCCGCCTCCCCGGCCGTCTCGCGCTCCCGCCGGAACCCCGCATACCCGGTCACGAACATCGCGCCGCCGCCGACCAGGACCCCGCAGATGACAATCGTGCCCGCCGAACTCGAGAGCGTCTGCCCGAGCGTGCCAGCCAGGAAGGGGGGCAGCAGCGTACCCAGGACGCTGGAAATGCTGATCGCCAGGGCATAGGTGAGTGAGTAGCCGACGTAGCGGATCGCCACCCCGAAGGCGATGCCCCCGATCCCGTAGGTGGCGCCGAGCAGGTAGGACTTGAGCATCGCGTCCCGCGGGGCCTCGGCGAGGACCGCAGCCAGGTCCGGGATCGTGATCCAGGCGAAGACCCAGGGTAGGACCAGCCAGCAGGCGGCCGCCTGGAGGAGCCAGTAGGTCTGCCAGCTCCATTTCCTGAGGTAGCGCTGGGGAGCGTAGCAGAGGGCCGCTGCGGCTGCGCCGACCGCGTGCCACGCCGTGCCGGCCAGGGGGGAGGAATCAAGGGGCATGATTGGGGTGCAAAAACAAAAGGGGGGGCGGTTCGCAGTCTTGCGCTGCGCACCGGATAAATCTAGCAAAAGAAACATGCCCAGCGAACCCCAACCCCAAGGGCCGGCGGCAGCGCCGTTCGGCACGCGCAATGCCCGCGGCGAGTGGCGGCCCCCGTACCCGATCCGCTACGCCCCGCTCTTCACCTGGCCCCTTCGGGGAATTGAACTGCTCAAGTGGTTCTTCCGCTATCCGGGCTACCTCTGGCCGACGAACATGATGATCTTCGTGATCACCGTGGCGGCCTGGTACCTGACGGAGCCCCAGGTCGCCCGCTGCCTCCACTTCCAGGCCGGCTGGATGGCGCAGGTCTACGTGAGGAACATGGCGCTGATGTGGCTCTACTACGGGGCCTTTCACCTGCACCTCCACATCCTCAAGGGGGAGGGCGCCAGCCGGAAGTACGATCCGAACTGGCCCGCGCGCAACAGCCGGCTCTTCCTTTTTGGCGACCAGGTCTATGACAACATCTTTTGGACCTGCGGGGTGTCCGGCGCGATCTGGACGGCCTATGAGATTCTTACCCTTTGGCTCTACGCCAACCACCGGATCCCCTGGCTGCATTGGTCGCAGCACCCGGTTTGGTTTGTCGCGTGGTTCTTCCTGATCCCCATTTGGCGCGAGTTCCACTTTTACTGGGTCCACCGGCTGATCCACTGGAAGCCGCTCTACAAGCACGTCCACTCCCTCCACCACAAGAATTCCAACCCGATCACCTGGTCGGGGATGGCGATGCACCCGGTCGAGGGCACGATCTACCTGAGCGTCGTGTTGATCCACTGGGTGGTGCCCTCGCACCCCATCCATTTCCTCTTCGACCTGCAGCACACCGCGCTCACCCCGGCGAACGGGCACCACGGCTTCGAGGGGCCGATCCTGAAGGGCAAGTTCCCCACGGGCTCCTATTTCCACTACCTGCACCACCGCTACTTTGAGTGCAATTACGGGGAGAGCACGATTCCCTTGGACCGGTGGTTCGGCACCTTCCGGGACGGCCTGCCCGAAGGCGAGGGCGCGAAGCTGCCTGGGGAACACGTATAATGCCCAAAGACCTGAGACCTGAGACCTGAAACCTGAAATTCGGTTATTGTAGCCGGGGTCCCAGACCCCGGAGCTTGGAGATCGACTCAGGTTTCAGGTCTCCAAGTTTCAGGTTTCTGAAGAGGCAGGACCCGACCACGGGGCCTGCCTCATCCCCATCCCTGGCGGCGCTCCATGGGTTCGAAATTGTGCCCGTGAAAGTACTTCCGCTGCGCGGGCGACAGCTTTCGGTTGTAGAAATCCTTGGAGTAGTTCCAGGTCTCCTCGCAGGCCATCATCCAGGTGTGCTCATACGCAAAATAGAGCATGGTCCGGTGGTGCTTCGGGGAGGCAAACGGGGCGGCGGTGTGCCAGAGGGCGTTGTGAAAAAGGATGGCACTGCCCGCCGGGGCGCAGACCTGGATCGCCCCTGGGTAACACTCTTTTCCGTCCGCATCCCTGACAGGCGGGGAATGCCGCGACTTGTGGCTCCCGGGAACGATCATCAGGTTGGCGTTTCCCGGCTGGGTCATGTCCGTCAGATAATAGCCCACCTTCAACTGCAGGAAGGGGACTGGGAACCCGATCTTGTCATAGCCGCCGTCGTTTCCGTCCCGGTGCCAGCCGCCCGTCCTGTCCATCAGGTCGGCGCCGAAGTCCACGATCGCGTCGGAGGCAAGGTGGTGGAACTTCGGGTTAAAGAGGCCCTTCACGTAGGGCAGGATTGCCGGCCAGTCCATCATCTCGAGGAAGAGGGGGTCGTCGTCCAGGATGTACAAGATCCGCGTGCTCGAACCGGCTTGGGTGGTGAACCGGGCCTTCGACGGGTCGGCCTTCACCTGCGCCCGGCGCCGCGCAACGGAGCGGTTGGTCGCCTCAAGCAGGCGGGCGACGTGGTCGGGCGCGAGGAAGTTCTCGAGCACCAGGTAGCCATTCGTGTCGAAGAGGAAGCGCTCAGACTCGCTGGGGGCGGTCGGGACGGGGGGGGGGAACGGCCGATGTCTCGGGATTTGCCATGGGATTGGGGGCCGGCCCGAAAAGTGCCATGGCCGCCGCGCGACGCAAGACGAAGTAGGTTAAGTGGGTGGAGCGCGATCTCCG